>NZ_JAMYUA010000016.1:0-134145 GCF_040322715.1 Mesorhizobium sp. M0106
CGCGGTTTTGACGCCTGCACGCATCGACAATGCGCTCGAGACAAAAGACCAGCCGTCGATGATGCCAAGAAGTACCAGGCAAAGGGCGGGCAGAACCAGCGCAAACTCTACCGCGGCAACACCCGAATCACTCCGGAACATCCGGACTTGTAGCCGATCCACGAAAACTACTCGACAAGCTGAACGGTTTGCGTGGCCGGAATGTCTCGCATTCCAAGGCTCGTGCAATCCTGAATGATGTTTGCGTTGCCGGACCATTGCACGGTACTTGCGACGACCTGCGTGCAACCACCCTTGCCCGAGAAATTGCCGAGATAATTGACGCCCTGTGTTGGAAAATACAGAGCGCCGGTCAATAGCGAATCCGCCGTGCCATTAAACGTGTTGGATCCCGCCAGGTTGGCTCTGTCGCCATAGAACAGCACACCTGAATAGGTGCCCGACGTCGGTGCGCTGAGCTTGACGGTCGCCGTGCCGTTCATGCTAACGCCGGAGGTATCGGCCAGATAAATGACGACGCCCTCGCCGGAAATATTTGCATTCGAGCTCGCTTTGAAATCGCCTCCCTCAATGACGTATATCCCGGGCGAGAGGGTTACATTGCCGCTCAAGCTGAGCCCCTTGCAGTATGTTCCAGGTTGCAAGGTTGACTGATTGCCGTTTTGACAAGGGTTCGTGGCCGGCGGCGCCGGCAGGTCGGCAAAAGGATCAGCAGCGGGCAGCGCCTGAGTTATCAGGCTGGCGCAAACGGTCTTCACGACGTTGCTCAACGAAACACCGCCTGCCGATATCAGGCAATCGACATCAAGGCTTGCAGATCCCTGAAGTTTGATGGCGTCCGGAGCTATCGAATTCGACATGACGGAGCAGCCTGTCAGTTTTGTGGTCGAACTGCCGGAAAAGAGCGCCGCTTTCGAAGCGGAAGGATCGACCGTCAAAATGCAGGCTTTTGAAGCATCCGTAATAAGAGCCACCGCCCTTGCTTGTGCGCCAACTGCGTTTTGCGTGAATATCGACGTAAAGAACCGATCGAGGTTCTGATGAACGACTACCTCAACCGCCTTTTTTCCGACATTTGGACCGGCTGACGGAGGCGAGAAGACCTCTATTGTACCTGCTGACGGTCCCCAGCCGTTCGTGGTCGCTGACGCTGTCGCTGCGGAGACAATCTTTGGCGTGTCGGATCCCGAAACCTTTTCCAAAGCGCCAGCATAGGCCGCCGCATCCGCCACCGCTTGTAGCTTCAGGCTGCTGTAATACCAATAGGAAGTCTCGATACCGAGGCCCGCACCGCCGACGACAATCGGCAAAGACAGAGCAAAAATAGTAGCAACGTTGCCGCTCTCGCCGATCGGTCGCATAGCGCGGAAAAAACACTTAAAAATGCGGGCACGCCAGTCCATTTCCCTATTAAAGCAGGATTGCATAAAAGAATGACTAAGAATTTCCGTACATTTCTTGGCTGCGATCCATCCGGGCTTAACGGCCCGTTGCGCCGCTTCAATGCGGGCCTTTGGCGCCACAGGACCCTCGTTAGTCCTTCGGCCGGGTGCATGTCTTCATAGGAACAATTCTGGTTTCCGGGGTCATGCGCAAGAAAAGACCGCCGCGGCCGGTTTCGATTGGCAATGGGTTGCCGTTCCCTGCTATTCCCGCTTCAAATCAAAAAGCAGTGGACGTTCCAGTATGACCAATGTCGCCTTGACCGGGCTTGCCCGCGATCTTGCCAAGCGTGTCGCGGAAGGCCGCCCGGTGCGCATCGGCGTTATCGGTTCTGGCGAGATGGGCACCGACCTGGTGACGCAAGGCATGCTGATGCCGGGCATTTCGGTTTGCGCGATCTCGACGCGCCGCCCGCATACGGCGCGTGACGCCATCCGCATTGCTTATGGCGACCAGGCGATGGCAGCCGAAGCGGACAGCACTTCGAAGGTCAGCCAGGCGATCGAAAGCGGCAAGATCGCCGTCACCTCGAACGAAATGCTGGTCACCAATCCGCTTATCGATGTCGTCATCGATGCCACCGGCAAGCCCGGCGTCGCCGCCGATTTCGACCTGATGGCGATGCAGCACGGCAAGCACCTGGTGATGATGAATGTCGAGGCCGACGTCACCATCGGCTGCTATCTGAAGCAGCAGGCCGACCGGCTCGGCGTCGTCTATTCGGTCGGCGCCGGCGACGAGCCGTCGAGCTGCATGGAGCTGATCGAGTTCGCCTCGGCGCTCGGCTACACCATCGTCTCCGCCGGCAAGGGCAAGAACAACCCTCTCAACCACGACGCCGTTCCCGACGACTACCGCGAGGAGGCGCTGCGCCGCAACATGAATCCGCGCATGCTGGTCGAGTTCGTCGACGGCTCGAAAACCATGGTCGAGATGTGCGCCATTGCCAACGCCACCGGGCTGGTGCCCGACGTTCCCGGCATGCACGGCCCCAAGGCCGATCGCGACGAGCTGGTCAAGGTGCTGATCCCGCGCGAGCAGGGCGGCATTCTGTCGAAGAAGGGCGTCGTCGACTACACCGTCGGCAAGGGCGTGGCGCCCGGCGTCTTCGTAATCGTCGAGGCGACCCATCCGCGCATCATCGAGCGCATGGACGATCTGCATATCGGCCACGGCCCCTATTACAGCTTCTTCAGGCCCTACCATCTGACCTCGCTGGAAGTGCCGCTGACGGCGGCTCGCATCGCGCTTTACGGCAAGCCCGACATGGTGCCGCTGCCGCGGCCGGTGGCCGAGGTCTGCGCCGTGGCCAAGCGCGATCTGGCGGCAGGCGAGGTTTTCGATGCGATCGGCGAGACCTGCTACCGCTCCTGGACCATGACCGTCGAACAGGCCCGCGCCCATCGCGCCGTGCCGGTCGGTCTGCTCGAAGGCGGCAAGGTGCTGAAACCGGTGAGGAAAGGCGAATTGCTCACCGCCGACAATGCCGCGCCCGACCCGACGACCAGGCTGTTCGCCTTGCGCCGGCTGCAGGACGAGATGCTGTATGGGCGTGACGCTGTCGACCGGTGAGCTGTCGCGGTGGCCTTTGGCCGGGCCCACTGGCATTGTCATTACAACTCTCTATATTGTATTGACGATGAAGGCGGAGGCGATCACATGAATCTTCAGATCAGGGACCCGCGCGCACGCGAACTGGCGCGAGAGCTTGCTGCCAAACGCAAGATTTCGATGACCGAAGCGGTCATCGAAGCGCTTGAATCCGAGTTGAAGCGGGAGAGCGGACGCATTCCCCTGGCTGAGCGGCTTGCTGCCATTGCCAACGACTTCAAGGCCAAGGCAGGCCAAGGTGGTCGGGCTGTGACGAAGGATGAGATCGATGAGATGTGGGGCCATTCCTGATGTTCATCGACACCTCCGTGGTTGTCGCGATTCTTTCAGGCGAAGAGGATGCCGGCGAGTTGAGTAACCGCATTGAGGCAGCGCCCGCGAGAATAACTTCGGCGTTGGTGGTGCTTGAAGCGGCGATGCGGCTTTCGACGATGCTTGCCGTGCCGCCGGTTGTCGCCGGAGATGCGATAGAGGCGTTTCTTCGCGAGGCCGAAATCGAAATTGTGCCGATCGACGCCAGCGATGCCAAGCTCGCGATCCAGGCGTTTTCAGACTACGGAAAGGGGCGCGGACATCCCGCCCAGCTCAACTTAGCCGACTGCCTTTCTTATGCCTGCGCAAAAAGTCACGGCTCCGCACTGCTCTACAAGGGCAACGACTTTTCGCATACCGACCTCGTGTAATCCGCAACCGGCTGTTACTTCCCCAGCTCTATAGACCGCAGCCGCGCCGCTTCCACCGCCTCGGTGAGCAGGCGCGTCAGCCGGTCCTCGCCCATCAGTACTGCAAGGGCCGCAGCCGTGGTGCCGTTGGGGCTGGTCACCTGCTGCCTGAGCACGCCCGGCTCCTCGCCGCTTTCGGCGGCCAGCGATGCGGCGCCGTAGACCGTCTGCATGGCCAAGAGCTTGGCAGTCCCGGTCGGCAGGCCGGCTTTCTCGGCGGCCACGGTCAGCGCTTCGATGAAATGGAAGATATACGCCGGCCCCGACCCGGAGACTGCCGTCACCGCATCCATCAGGGCCTCGTCGTCGATATCGGCCACCTGCCCGCTTGCCGAAAGCAGGTCGGCGACGAAGCGTTTAGTCTCGTCGGAAACCAGCCTGTTGGAAAACACCACCATCATGCCCTTGCCGATCGCCGCCGGCGTGTTGGGCATGCAGCGCACGATCGGCGCGCGGTCGCCGAGAATACCTTCAAACGTGGCCACCGGCGTTCCGGCGGCGATGCTGAGGAAGGTGGTCCGGCCATCGTTGAAGCGGATGTAGCCAGCCGTCACGTCGCGGATCACCTGCGGCTTCACCGCAATGACGACGACGGTCGGCACGGCGTCCGCCGGGATGGCGCCGGCATCCGCGGCAGCAGCGCAGCCCAGTGCTTCGGCACGCTTGCGCAACTCGGCATTGGGCTCGACCACGAACACCACCGCCGGAGCCAGCTTGCCGGCTTTCAGCCAGCCCGAGAGCATGGCGTAGCCCATATTGCCGCAACCGGCGAGAACAAGCCTGATCGTCATCGAAAGCCTCCCATAGAGATGGCTTCCCCATAGACGTTCGCGGCAGGGCGGGGAAGCCCTGTTGGGACCGTGATCAGGCGGAAACCCCGACCTTACGGTTGGGATGCGCATGTAGTTGCGCAGCCGCGCGGCGACCAAATTAACCTTTTATTTCCTATGCCTGTTTAGCATCGCTTAACCGGTGGCGGTCGCTACGTCCCAGCCCGAGGGGAAGGCTCCAGAAACCATGGCTTATAGGAAAAATCGTGAACACTGGAGGAACGAGCAGTCCTTGCTGTCGCTCGTCGAGGCGGTGCGCGGCGAGGACGAAGCATCGCTGGTTTCGCTAGAGGACCGCGCAGGCCCGTCATGGCGCGAGGATGCCGCCACACGCCATCGTCTTGCCCGCTCGCGCCGCGAAGCGCGTGCCAGTCCGATCCTGTTGGCAGCCTCCGGCATAAGCCAGCCCGATCCTGATGAGCCAAAGGCCGGCACCATACTGATGGAAGAGGCTGCAGCTGCCGATGGGTTTTTCGACCCCGCTGGCTCCCTTGGCGGCCCCGATGCCGGTTCCGCGGATCACGCAGCATACCGGGCAGCGCCGCCTCCCGCTCAGCCGGTCGAGATCGCGCGCACCAAACGTCCTGGTCCGATCGGTGCCGTGTTGTCGGCGCTGAGCCGGCTCATGCCTGGCAGAGCGCCGGAGGAGATGGCGTCCGGTAAGATTTCCGCCGCGACAAATTCCACCGCAGCGATGCCGCCTGCGTTCGACCCGCAGCCGCTCTATGCCGGTCGGGCACTTTATCCGCAGCAACCCACGCCGCCGCATTCGGCCCGTACTCAGGCCTGGTCGAGGAAGGCAAATCAGGCCTCGGAAGCCGCCGATCAGCAAAGCCAGATCGAGGAAATCCGCGCCAGCCTGCGCGAATTCCGCGAGGTCGTTCGCGAGCTCACCGAAAACCGCACGCATCGCCGCTATTTCTGAGCGTCGAATAAAACATGCCGGTTTCGAGTTAACGGCATGGGACGGCGCATTGACGGGATTGCCCGGCTCGATTTTCGTGAAAATGCCGCGCTGCATGTCTGCCCGCAGCGCATGGTTCTGGGCAACGGCCTGCATAAAAGATATCTGGAGCGCGCCGCATGGATGTTTTAACGCGGCAGGCTTACGGGATAGGCGTCGAGGGTGGTTCATGGCTGAGTTGATTGACGGAAAAAGCGTCGCCGAAGACGTGGTGCGGCGGGTCAAGGCCCTGACCGCCGAACTGGCGGAAAAGGTCGGACGGCAGCCCGGTCTCGCCGTGGTCATCGTCGGCGAGGATCCGGCGAGCCAGGTCTATGTCGCCTCCAAATCCCGCACCGCCAAGGAATGCGGCTTCCATTCGGTTCAGCACACGCTGCCGGCCGAAACCTCCGAGCCGGACCTGTTGAAGATCATCGGCCAGCTCAACGCCGATCCGGCCATCAACGGCATCCTCGTGCAGCTTCCGCTTCCCGGCCATATCGATTCCGGCAAGATCATCCAGACCATCGCGCCGGAGAAGGATGTCGACGGCTTCCACTTCATCAATGTCGGCAAGCTCGGCACCGGCGAACTCGAGACCGCCTTCGTGCCTTGCACGCCGGCCGGCTCGATGCTGCTGATCGAACGCGTGCGCGGCAAGGACCTGTCCGGTCTCAATGCGGTCGTCGTCGGGCGTTCGAACATCGTCGGCAAACCGATGGCCAATCTTCTGCTTGCCGCCAATTGCACCGTCACCATCGCACACAGCCGGACCAGGGACCTGCCGGCGCTTGCCCGCACCGCCGATATTCTGGTCGCCGCCGTCGGCCGGTCTGAAATGGTCCGCGGCGACTGGGTCAAGCCTGGCGCCACCGTCATCGATGTCGGCATCAACCGCGTCGCCGCACCTGAAAAGGGCGAAGGCAAGACGCGCCTCGTCGGCGACGTCGCCTTTGCCGAAGCAGCGAAGGCGGCCGGCGCCATCACGCCGGTGCCTGGCGGCGTCGGACCGATGACCATTGCCATGCTGATGGCCAACACGCTAGCTTCCGCCTATCTCGCAGCCGGATTGAAACGGCCTTCCTTCTGACCAGAAAGCAGCGTCCTTGCCGAACCTCACTGTTCCCTTAGAACGGCCGGTCACCAATGATCCCGTTCAGGGCGGGCGGCAGTTCGGGTTTCTGTTGGTCGACAAGTTCTCCATGTTCTCGCTGGCCGCGGCAATCGACACGTTCCGGTCGGCCAACCGGCTGCTCGGCCGCGATTTCTATGGCTGGACTACGGTGTCGGCCGACGGCGACGCCGTCATGGCGTCCAACGGCCTGCCGCTCAAGATCGACTACGCGGTTGCCGATCTGCCGCCGGTCGATATCCTGTTCGTCTCGGTCGGGCTGACGACGGAATTTCCCGGCAAGAGCAAGGTGCTGGCAGCGCTGCGCAGTTGGGGCCGGCGCGGCAATGCGCTCGGCGCGCTTTCGGTCGGCTCCTATTTGCTTGCCGAAGCAGGCCAGCTCGATGGCTATCGCTGCACCATCCATTGGGAAAACCGCGCCGGCTTCCTCGAACGCTTTCCGGACATCAACTGCACCGGCAACGTCTTCGAGATCGACCGCAAGCGCTACACCTGCGCCGGCGGCACCACATCGATCGACCTGATGCTGGAGATCGTGCGCGGTGATTTCGGCTCGAGCCTCGCCAATGGCGTCGCCAACCAGTTCCAGCATGAGCGCATCCGCTCGGCCGGGGACCGCCAGCGCGTCGGCCCGGAACGCGACCTGACCGGCAAGTCGGAGAAGCTGCGCCGCATCGTCGAGCTGATGGCCGACCATCTCGACGAGCCGCTGTCGGCGGTGCAGCTCGCCAAGTCGGCGGGCCTGTCGGTGCGCCAGGTCGAGCGCCTGTTCCTGCGCCATCTCAGTGTGACGCCCGGGCGCTATTATATGCGGCTCAGGCTCGAGCGGGCGCGCGAATTGCTGCGCCAGACCAACATGCCGATCCTCGACGTGGCAATCGCCACCGGCTTCACCTCGCATTCCTATTTTGCCCAGAGCTACCGGCTGCAATTCGGCCGGCCGCCTTCCGAGGAACGCCGCACGGCCTATTGAGGGTTTGGCAGAGAGGCGACGCAGCTTCGTACTCCGTCCGGGCTTGTGTCGCGACCCGGCGTCAAATAGCTTTCCGGCGCCGAGCGGCGGCGACTGACGGGGGAGATTTTTGATGGCGGGATTTGTGCAGAGCGTCGCTGCGGCGGCCCTGTTGCTGTGGACGACGGGGTTCGGCTTCGCCGCCGATCGCGTCATCGTCATTCTCGATGCCTCCGGCTCGATGTGGGCGCAGATCGACGGCAAGCCCAAGCTCGAAATCGCCCGTCAATCGCTGCGGAACGTGCTGCAATCGGTCCCGGCCGAGGAGGAAATAGGCTTCATGGCCTATGGCCATCGCGAGAAGGCCAGTTGCGGCGACATCGAACTCATCGTGCCACCGCAGGCAGGCTCGGCAAGTGCGATCTCAGCCGCTGCCGACAGCTTGAAATTTCAGGGCAAGACGCCGCTGACCGCTGCGGTCAAGCAAGCGGCGGAAGCATTGAAATACACCGAGGACAAGGCGACGGTCGTTCTCATCACCGATGGCATCGAGACATGTAGCGGCGATCCTTGTGCGCTCGGCAAGGAACTAGAGGCTGCTGGCGTCGACTTCACCGTCAATGTCGTCGGCTTCGGCCTGACGGCGGCCGAGGGCAAGCAGGTCGGTTGCCTCGCCGACAACACCGGCGGCAAATATATCGAAGCGTCGGATGAAAAGGCATTGCAGGACGCCCTCGTCGAGACCGTTGCGCCTCCGCCACCCGCCCCTGAACCGACTCCCGCCCCGCAGCCTGCTCCCCAGCCGGCGCCCGCCCAGCCGGCGGAGTCCAATTTCGTGCCCACCGTCGTGCTTGCCGAGGGTGGCGATCCCGTCACCGACGGCAATGGCTGGGAGATCTACAAGGCGAATTCCGACGGCACGCGCGGCGATCTCGTCACCACCGAATATGGCACCTACAAGGGCAATCTGGAGCCGGGCGACTATATCGTCGTCGCGCGTGCCGGCGAGGCCAGGGCCGAACAGAAGATCAAGATAGAGCCTGGCCAGGTCGCCAAACCGCACTTCAACCTGAATGCCGGCACGCTGGTCATCCACCCGCGGCCAAGCGAAGGAGCGGACGTTGATGACGGCGCGGCTGTCGTAATCGGCTATCCCGGCGTCGACACCCCGCCGACCTACTACGGTGACACGAAAGTCGTGCTGCCGGCCGGTGACCAGAAGGTGACGGTCACGATCGGCCAGGGCATGGTTATCGAGACGATCCCGCTTGCCGCCGGCAGGGTCATCGACAAGGACATCATCGTCGGCGTCGGGCGTATCGTCGCCAATGCACATTATGCTGCCGGCGGCGACAAGGCCGAGGGTTCGGGCATCGGCTTCAAAGTGCTCCAGGCGAAAAAGAACGTCGACGGAACCAGGCAGGAGGTGACTTATGCCTACGGTCCGGACAGCAAGTTCGATCTGCCGCCCGGCGATTATGTAATGGTCGCGACGGTCGACCTTGCGGTGGCCGAGCAGCCGTTCAGCGTCAAGGTTGGCGACCATCAGGATCTGAAGATCGCGATGAACGCCGGCATGCTGACGATAACCGCGCCAGGGGCCTCGAAGATCGAGATATTCGAGGCCAGGAAGGCCATCGACGGAACCCGCAAGTCGGTCGGCTACGCCTACGACCAGAAGTACCAAGCCACTCTGTCGGCCGGCGACTACGCGGTGGTTTCGGAGAAATCGGACAACAGCTCGAGGGAAGGCACGGTAACGGTCAGGGCCGGCGCGCGAGCCGAGCTGACGGTTCAGTAGATCTAATGCATGTCGCGCAAAAGTGTGCAGCGGTTTTGCGATAACGACATGCATAAAAACAAGATCCTAAAAGCGCGTCGCGTGAGGCCGATCGAACGCCACGCGCTTTAGGAGAGCGGCCACCAGCCGCTCTTCCATGTCGAAAAGTCACGCCGTACCGAAGGCGCTGGCGCCATGGTCGGCGCGTCCCACCAGCTGCCGGAACCCGGCGAAAAGCTCGCGGCCGAAGCCGAATTCATTGCCTATGAGATCGCTGTCCGCGGGGCGGCGCAGTGCGAAATCGCCGGCTGGCACCAGTACCTCCAGCGTCCCGGCCTCGGCGTCGAGCCTGATGATATCGCCGTCATGGATCCTGGCGATAGGCCCGTCCTCCGCCGCTTCCGGCGTCACGTGGATCGCCGCTGGCACCTTGCCTGAAGCGCCCGACATGCGGCCGTCGGTGACCAACGCCACATGCTGGCCGCGGTCCTGCAAGATGCCGAGCACGGTGGTCAGCCTGTGCAATTCCGGCATGCCGTTGGCCTTCGGTCCCTGGAACCGAATGACGGCGATGAAGTCGCCGGTCAGCGACCCCGCCTTGAACGCCTCGTTCAGGCCTTGCTGGCTGTCGAACACCTTGGCCGGCGCCTCGATGACGCGCCGCTCCGGCTTGACCGCCGATGTCTTGATGACGGCGTGGCCGAGATTGCCCGAAAGCACTTTCAGACCGCCGCTCGGCTGGAACGCCTTCTTGAACGGCGCCAGCACCTTCTCGTCCCCGCTCTCGCGCGGCGAAGCCTCGCGCACGACGCCGCCGTCGGCGCCGAGCCTGGCCTCGACCGCGTAGGGGCGCAGCCCTTCGCCCCACACCGTCTGCACATCCTCGTGCAGGATGCCTGCGTCGAGCAGTTCGCGGATCAGGAAGCCGAGCCCGCCGGCGGCGTGGAAGTGGTTCACATCGGCAAGGCCGTTCGGATAGACTCGCGCCAGCAGCGGCACGGCTTCCGAGATGTCGGAAATATCCTGCCAGGTAATGGCGATGCCGGCCGCCGCTGCCATGGCGATCAGGTGGATGGTGTGGTTGGTCGAACCGCCGGTGGCGTGCAGGCCGACGATGCCGTTGACGATCGAGCGCTCGTCGATCATCCGCCCGACCGGCGTGTAGGCGTTGCCGAGCGCGGTGATCGCCAGCGCCCGCTTCGTCGCTTCCCTGGTCAGCGCGTCGCGTAACGGCGTGCCGGGATTGACGAAGGAAGCGCCAGGCGTGTGCAGGCCCATGATCTCCATCAGCATCTGGTTGGAATTGGCGGTACCGTAGAAAGTGCAGGTTCCCGGCCCGTGATAGGATTTTGATTCGGCTTCGAGCAGTTCGGCCCGTCCCGCCTTGCCCTCGGCATAGAGCTGGCGGATCTTGGCTTTTTCGTCGTTCGGAATGCCGGTCGTCATCGGCCCGGCCGGGATGAAGAGCGCCGGCAGATGGCCGAAGGTCAGCGCCGCGATCACCAACCCCGGCACGATCTTGTCGCAGACGCCGAGATAGACGGCGGCATCGAACATGTTGTGCGACAGGCCGATTGCCGCGGCCATGGCGATCACGTCGCGCGAGAACAGCGACAGCTCCATTCCGGGCTGGCCCTGGGTGACGCCGTCGCACATCGCCGGCACGCCGCCGGCCACCTGGGCGATGCCGCCGGCCTCGCGCGCCGCGTCCTTGATCAGCCTCGGAAACGTCTCGAAAGGCTGATGTGCCGACAGCATGTCGTTATAGGAGGTGATGATACCGAGGTTCGGCACCCGGTCGCCGCCAAGCGCCACCTTTTCAGAAGGGCTGCAGACGGCAAAGCCGTGGGCCAGGTTGCCGCAGGACAGCACGGCCCGGTTGGCGGTGCGGTTCGAGGCTTCGGCGATGCGGCCGAGATAGGCCTCGCGACCGGGCTTGGAGCGCTCACGGATGCGCTGGGTGATGGCTTCGATATCGCGTCTTGCGGTCATGGCGGTCGGTCCTTTCAGGCGAGGTCCCGCAAACACCTTCCGGCTGTTGCCGGGACCTGCAGCCAAGTTGAGATCAGGGTGCCCAGAAAACCTCTACGGGCTTTTGAGTGGCATCGAGCACGGCGCGAATGGGCTTTCGTGTTCCAGTTCCAAGCGCGGCCTCGAATGCGCTGCGTTTTTCCGCGCCCTCGATATGCAGCGCGATGAAGGCGGCATTGATGATCCGCCCCAGTGACAGCGTCAGCCGTGGCTCGCCGGCGCTTGCCGCGTGAACCGGAAGCACGATCCTTTGCGACGACGGATCGAGCAATCTTGCCAGGTTGTCGGCATCCGGAAAGAACGAGGCGGTGTGGCCATCAGTTCCCATGCCGAGCACAACGACGTCGAGTGGCCAGGGCAGCACTTGCAGCGCCTCACTGTCGGAGACCGCTGCACCCTCGATACTTGCCGCGGCGTGGTAGAGCGGCACGAAATTCGCGGCGGCGGCCGCGTTCTGCAGCAGGTTGGCGGCAACCAGGCCGGCATTGGAGCGCGGCGATGAGGGCGGCACGAAGCGCTCGTCGACCAATGTTATCGTCACCTTTTCCCAGGCGATCGGAACGGTCGAAAGCGCCGCGAAGAATTTCGCCGGCGTCGTGCCGCCCGAGACCGCAAGCAGCGCCGTGCCGCGCTCGGCGATCGCCTTTGACAGACGGCCGGCGACGTGGCCGGCAAGCGCTGTCGCCAACTCCTGGCGTCCGGCAAATTCGTGCCAGTTGTAGGCGCCGCCTAGTTGCTCTCGTGCCATGTCCGCCCGTCGCGTTCGATCAGCGCAATCGAGGCCGAGGGGCCCCATGTGCCGGCGGTGTAGCCTTGCGCCTCTTGCCTGCCGCTCTCCCAGGCGTCCTGGATCGGGTCGATCCATTTCCACGCCGCCTCGACCTCGTCGCGGCGCATGAACAGCGTCTGGTTGCCACGGATGACGTCCATGATCAGCCGCTCATAGGCATCGGGGGCGCGGCCGTCGAAGGATTGCGCAAAACTCATGTCGAGCGGAATCTGGCGCAGTCGCATGCCGCCCGGCCCCGGGTCCTTGATCATGATGAACTGCTTGACGCCCTCGTCGGGCTGCAGCCTGATGACCAGCTGGTTGGCGGAAATCGGCCCGGCGCTCTCGCCGAAGATCGAATGCGGGATCGGCTTGAATTCGATGACGATCTCCGAAACGCGGGTCGCCAGCCGCTTGCCGGTTCGGAGGTAGAACGGCACGCCCGCCCAGCGCCAGTTGCCGATCTCGGCCTTGAGCGCAACGAAAGTCTCGGTGTTGCTGTTCTTGCCGAGTTCCTCGACATAGCCTTTCACCGGCCCGCCGGCCGAGGCGCCGGCACGATATTGCCCGCGCACCGTGTGCTTCGGCGCTTCGTTGCCGTTGATGCGCTTCAGCGCCCGCAGCACCTTCAGCTTTTCGTCACGGACGGCATCGGCGTCCATCGACGACGGCGCCTCCATCGCGACCAGGCAGAGCAGCTGCAGCATGTGGTTCTGCACCATGTCGCGCAATGCGCCGGCCTTGTCGTAATAGGTGACGCGGTCTTCCAGGCCGACCGTCTCGGCCACGGTGATCTGCACATGATCGACATTGGCGGAATTCCAAAGCGGCTCGTAGAGCGCGTTGGCAAAGCGCAGCGCCATCAAATTCTGGACCGTCTCCTTGCCGAGATAGTGGTCGATGCGGAAAATCTGGCTTTCATGGAAGTCGTCGCCGACCAGGTCGTTGAGCGCGCGCGCCGAAGCGAGATCGCGGCCGATCGGCTTTTCCAGCACGATGCGCGAATTCGGCGTGATCAGCCCGTGCTCCTTCAGCTTGTGCGAGATGTCGCCGAACAGCGCCGGCGCCACAGCCAGATAGAAAGCGCGGATGTGTTCGCTGTCGCCGATCGCCTTCTTCAGCCTGTCGAAGCCGGCACCTGTGGTTGCATCTGCCGGGACATAGGAGAGCCGCGCGAGGAACGTCTTCAGTTCCGTGGCGTCGATATCCTCCGGTTTCACATGATCGGCAATCGCCTGCCAGGCGAACGACTGGAATTCCTCGTCGGTCATCTTCGAACGTGATGTGCCGATGATGCGCGTCGGCTCGGAAAACTGGTGGTCGCGCTGCCGGTGGTACAGCGACGGCAGAAGCTTACGTTCCGACAGGTCGCCGGTGCCGCCGAAAATGATGAAGTCGAAAGGGTCGACGGGAATGATCTGGCTGGTCATGGTCTGTCCGCTGTGACGCCGGTCGCGATAACGCGGCTGATATAATCTAATCGATTTAAACTTGCCAGTGCCATTGCGTCACATCCGCGTGTGCTCTTGACACCGGCGCTGGCCGGAGGCTTGTCGGCAAGCGATGCTTCCGGCAGCGTTCGCAGGTGCAGCATAGAGCGGGATCAAGGCGAAAGCCAAAGCAGAAATCGGCAATGGGCACACATCTTTCGATGGCCATGGCCAAACGCGTTTGCGATCGTCTTCAACGATGAGTGAGAAAAGCATGCGCCTCAAAAACAAGATCGCCATCATCACCGGCGCTGCCTCGGGTTTTGGCGAGGGCATGGCCAGGCGCTTTGCCGAGGAAGGCGCGCGCGTAGTCGTCGCCGATCTGAACGCCAAGGGCGCAGAGCGCGTTGCCGGCGAGATCGGCGAAAAGGCGATCTGGACCCAGACCGACGTCTCGCTGCGGTCCGAATTGGACGACATGGTCCATGCTGCAATGAGCGCCTTCGGCCGCATCGACATCATGGTCAACAACGCCGGTTATACCCATCGCAACGGTGACATGCTGGAAGTCGACGAGGCGACCTTCGACCTGATCACGTCAGTCAACATGAAGGCGATCTACCACGCAGCGCTTGCCGTGGTACCGGTGATGGAGCGGCAAGGCGGTGGCGTCATCCTGACGACGGCCTCCACGGCCGGTATCAGACCGCGGCCCGGCCTCACTTGGTACAATGCATCGAAGGGCTGGGCGATCACCGCGACCAAATCGATGGCGGTGGAACTCGCGCCGAAGAACATCCGCGTCAACTGCCTCTGCCCAGTTGCCGGCGAGACCGGCATGCTCGCGAAATTCATGGGCGCCGACACACCCGAGATCCGCGAGAAGTTCCGCGCGTCGATCCCGCTCGGCCGGCTTTCGACGCCGCTCGACATAGCCAATGCCGCGCTTTGGCTCGCTTCGGACGAGGCGGCTTTCATCACCGGCGTGGCGCTGGAAGTCGACGGCGGGCGTTGTATTTGAACGGTCCGGTTATCCGGCGGAGGACCGGCTGATGGCGAGCGACCCGCAATCGCTCTGCCGGCCCTACGCCCCGGTTTTGACGTAGCTCTTATAGATCCAGCCGCGCTTGCCGTTGTAGACGATCTGGCACCATTGCTTGCAGCTCATCACTTGCACCGATGTCTTGGCCGGCACGGTGAGAATGGCGGCCGCATTCTTTTTTGGGCCGGTGCGCATGGTGACGGATCTCAGGATGCGTCCGGTACCGGCAGTATTGGCTTTTCCGGATTTTGCCTTGGTGCTGTTGTCGTCTTCGCTCGCGGTCTGCGTCGGCAGTTGCGGCTTGGGCGTGGGGATGGCGGCGGTCTGCGCGCCATCGGGCCCGCTGTTTTTCGTTGAGCTGCCGGGAGCCGCGACCTTGGCAAACAATGCCGCAGCGTCGGGTTTTGCTGCCGGGTCGGCGAATGCCACCGAAGCAGACGATTTTTCGGTCGCCTGCTCGGTCTGGCTTGCCAGCTGGTCGGATGCTGCCGTGGCGGCGGCCGATGCCGTCTTTGGCCCCGTCCAGCGCGGATCATTGGGAGCCAGCGCTGGTATCTCGGCTTCCGCTGCGGCCACCGCTGGGGAAACCGCATCTGCCTTGCCCGTCGTCCGCGGCGCCGCAGCAACCTTGGCAGGCATGATCTTCGTCGTCTTGACCGGGATGGTCGGAACGATCTGCTCAGGACTTGCGGCCGCTTGTCGCTCATTTGCCGGCAATGCCAGCCACAGTGCCACCGCGGCAACGCCGAGCAGTGCGGCCGTGCCAAGCGCGGCTATCACCAGATGCGCGTTCGACCGGACCCCGTGCCAGAACGTCGGCCGCATATCGTAACCGAATTGCATCGCAAGGCGCCGTCGTTCCGGCGCGCCGAAACTGAAGGGCTCTCTCACACTTGCCACCTCCATTTGCGGGCCGATGTTCTTACGACCCATGCCGGAGAGCCGGCATTTCGATCGGCATCGGTCCCAACCAAAAGCGGGCAGGCCCGCAAAAATTCCCCGTTCAGCTGCCCACGAGCATCATCTTTCGCCCGCGATTGTGGCATCACTGCGCCCTTGGCGGGAATTCTGCGTCCTCGTTAAGGATTCTGCAACGTCTGGTCAAATCCTGTCCCGCAACGCGTACCAGTTGAGCGCAAGAAAGAGCAGTGGCGCGCGCAAACGCCGGCCGCCGGGGAAGGGTGGAATTTTCAGGTCCTCGATCAGCTTCAGCCGGTCGCGGTTGCCGGCGACCGTCTCGGCATAAACCTTGCCGAAAAAGTTCGACAGCATGACGCCGTGGCCGGAATAACCGCCGATCGAGGTCACATTGGGCATCACTTCGCGCACGAACGGCTTTCTCGGCACGGTGATGCCGACATAGCCGCCCCAGCCATGCGTGATCTCAACGTCCTTCAGTGCCGGATAGATTTCGGCGATCTGCCGGCGGATGTGGATGTGGATGTCCTTGGGATCATTGACCGCATAGATCTCGCGCCCGCCAAACAGCAGCCGCCCATCCTTCGATTTGCGGAAATAGCGCACGACGAAGCGCGAATCGTCGACCGCCTCGCCACCCGGCAGTACTTTGGAATCGGCTCCTAGCGGTACCGTCGCGCCGATGAAGGAGCCGATCGGCATAATATGCGCGGCACTCACCGGTTCGAGCGTGCCCCCATAGGCGTTGACCCCGATCAGGCATTTAGCGGCGGTGATCGTGCCCTTCGGCGTCACAACCCTCACCTTGCCGCCGCCGGAGGTGATGCCGGTCGACGGCGTCTGCTCGAAAAGCTTTGCGCCGGCCTCTGCCGCGACTTTCGCGGTGCCGATCACCAGCTTCAGCGGATGGACATGGCCGGTGCCGGTGTCGCGGGTGCCGCCGAAATAATGCGTCGAGCCGAGCCGCTCGGCAGTCTCCGCGGCATCCATGAATGAGATGTGCGGATAACCGAACCGGTTTGCCATGATCTCGGCATGCGCCTTGTAGTCGTCGACATAGCGCTTCTTGTGCGCCACCGACATCTGGCCGGGCATATAGTCGATCTCGATCTGGTGCATCGCGGCAAAGTCGAGCAGGTGCGCCTTGGCCTCTTCGGCAAGGTCGAACAGCGCCTTGGCGCGGGAAAAGCCGTATTCCGCTTCCAGTTCCTCTGCCCAGGCCCGTTGTCCGGTGCCGAGCTGGCCACCATTGCGGCCCGATGCGCCGTCACCGAAACGATGCGTTTCGATAAGTACGACATCCGCGCCTGTCTTGGCGAGATGAGCCGCCGCCGACAGACCGGTAAAGCCGCCGCCGACAATCACCACATCGCATGTCCGGTCGCCGTCGAGCGCCGGATATTCTGGCCTTGGCCCGGCCGTGTCTTCGTACCAGGAGCGGCCGGGGGAGATTGGGGATTGGTAGGTCATGATGCTCGGCTAGGGGAGTAGGGGAGTAGGGGAGTAGGGGAGTAGGGGAGTAGGGGAGTAGGGAGCTAGTCGGGTGACCGTTTGCGGATCAGGAGGCGAAGAAGCTTCCCAACGCTTTCGGTACTCGCCAACAATGAAGCCGCCGTCGCCTTCGGCGCGATGCAGGTACGCTCGGCGATCAGAAGCTGAGTTTCCAGTTCCTTCAATGATCCTTGAGCGATACGGAGAAATTGTTGATAGGAACCTCGGATCTCTCTGCCATATCCCTCCGCAATGTTCGATGGCACCGAGCTTGCAGCGCGCCGCACTTGGCTGGTGAGTCCATAAAGTTCTTCCTTGGGCCATGATTTCGTCGCGCCGTAAACGGCCACAGCAAGGTCCATTGCCTGCTGCCAGACTATCAAATCCTCGTAGGAACCCGTTTTCTCAGCCATTCGTCCCTACTCCCCTACTCCCCTACTCCCCTACTACACATTCAGCAGCAAATACTCCCTCTCCCACGGGCTGATCACTTCCATGAAGGTCTCGAATTCCGCTCGCTTGATCGCCGCATAGGTGGCGGCAAATGACTTGCCGAGCAGGGCGCAGAGTTCCTCGTCGGCCTCGAACAGGTCGACGGCTTCGAGCAGGCTGCGCGGCAGGTCGATCTGGTCCTCGTTGGCGGTCGTCAGAACCGGCGGCTCGGCCTGGATCTTGTTGGTCATGCCGATCAGCCCGCAGGCGAGCGATGCCGCCATCGCCAGATAGGGGTTGGCGTCAGAGGAGGGAATGCGGTTTTCGACGCGCCGCGCCGCCGGGTCGGAGCGGGGCACGCGGAAGGCCGTGGTGCGGTTGTCGTAGCCCCATTTGTTGTTGACCGGCGCCGAGGCCGACTGCGTCAGCCGCCGGTAGGAATTGACGTAGGGCGCAAACATCACCAGCGCGTTCGGCACATGTTTCTGCATGCCGCCGATGAAATGGAAGAAGGCCTCGGTCTCCGAGCCGTCCTCTGCCGAAAAGACGTTCTTGCCGGTCTTCTTGTCGATGATCGACTGATGGATATGCATGGCCGAACCGGGCTGCCCCTGGATCGGCTTGGCCATGAATGTGGCGTAGATTTCGTGCTTGAGCGCCGCCTCGCGGATGGTGCGCTTGAACATGAACACCTGGTCGGCGAGTTCGATCGGATCGCCGTGACGCAGATTGATTTCGAGCTGGCCGGCGCCCTCCTCGTGGATCAGCGTGTCGATCTCCAGGCCCTGGCTTTCGGAGAAATGGTAGATGTCGTCGATCAGTTCGTCGAATTCGTTGACCCCGGCGATCGAATAGCCGGCACCGCCGCCGATCGGCCGTCCCGATCGACCTACCGGCGGGGTCAGCGGATAGTCCGGATCGGGGTTCTTGCGCACCAGGTAGAACTCGATCTCGGGTGCCACGACCGGCCTCAGCCCACGCTTGTCATAGGCGGCAAGCACGCGCTTCAGCACGTTGCGCGGCGTGAACTCGACCGAGCGGCCGTCCTGGTGGACGAGGTCGCAGATAACCGCCGCGGTAGGGTCCTCCTCCCACGGCACCACCGTCAGCGTCGAGAGGTCAGGCATCAGCTTGAGGTCGCCGTCGTCCTCCGGATAATGGAAGCCGTTGCCGTCCTCCGGATAGCCGCCGGAAATCGTTGTCATGAACACCGCCGAAGGCAGCGCCAGCGAGGTGTTGGAGGTGAACTTCTTCGACGGCATCATCTTGCCGCGCGCAACCCCGGCCTGGTCGGGTGTGATGCATTCGATATCTTCGATGCCGCGCCATTCCAGCCAGGCGCTGACTTCCTTCCAGTTCTTGACGCCACGTTGGTTTTTCACGAAGGCAGGTGTGCGGGCGCGTCCTCCGCGGCTCGACGGACGGACTTCCTTTTTTGCAGGCGGCATCAATCACCAGATTTGTTGCAGATTGTGGAGTATAGCCGTTGCCGACGACGAAAGGAAAGGGGAGCCGGCTGGCGTCCGCCTCGATAACCGGGGGAACACAACGACTTCCGGATAAAACCCTCATGGTTTAGGGTCGGCATCCCGCAACGCTGCAATTAATGGGCCGCATGCAACACAGCCGCAAACTGACGACGATCGGCTTCGACGCCGATGACACGCTGTGGCAGAACGAACAGTTCTTCCGCGTGACCGAGCAGCGCTTTGCCGCACTGCTCGCCGATCACGCCGAGGAGGACCGGATTTCAGCAAGATTGCTGGAGGCCGAGAAGCGCAACCTCGCGGTCTACGGCTTCGGCATCAAGGGGTTCACGCTGTCGATGATCGAGACGGCGATCGACGTCACCAACGGCCAGGTGCGGGCCTCGACTATCGCCGAAATTCTCGCCGCGGGCCGCGAGATGCTCAGCCATCCGATCGAGCCGCTTCCGCATGCGCGCGAAACCGTGGAAAAGCTGGCCGGCGCCTACCGCCTGGTGCTGATCACCAAGGGCGACCTGTTCGACCAGGAACGCAAGCTCGCGCAATCCGGGCTGGGCGAGCTGTTTGATGCCGTCGAGATCGTCAGCGACAAGAGCGCGGCCACCTATAGCCGCATCTTCAGCCGCCACGGCGACGGCCCGGAAAAGGGCATGATGGTCGGCAACTCGCTCAAATCGGACGTCGTGCCGGCCATCGAAGCCGGCAGTTGGGGCATCCACGTTCCGCATGATCTGACCTGGGTGCTGGAACATGTCGAGCCGCCGGTCTCGGCACCACGCTTTCGCCAGATAGCCAATCTCGGTGAACTGCCGGGCTTGATCGAGCGTATCGGCGAGATTGATTGATCAGGTCGGCAGCCGAGGCATCACGGTAGGCGTCAATTGCGGCTAATTGCGATCAGCCGGTCGATCACCGGCTGCAGCCGTTCGGTGGTGATCGGCTTGACGACCACTGCATCGATGACGCTGGACAGGCCCAGGCTCTCCGGCGTGCCGGTCTTGACTGAAAGCAGGATCACCGACGGAAGCGATCTGCCTGACGCCCTTCGCAGTGCATCGATACCCGACAGCAAGGCGTCGCAGTCCCCATTCTCCGCACCGCCGTCGAGAACGACAGTCCCGGGAATCAGCGCGTGCAAGGCCTTTGCCGCGGTTTCGGGAGTTTCCGAGATCGGTTTGAGGCCGGACCGCTCCACGATTTTTGAAACCACGACGCGGTTGATCGGTGATTTTCCGACCACCAGCACCCGCGAGAAATCCGGGAGCATCCGCGTCTCCATGTCCCGGCTGACGAAAGGCAGCTGTTTTGCAGTCTCGATATCGCGATTCGCTGGGCACATGGCGGGGCAGGCCGTTGTTCAATGTTTCAATGCAGGGTTGAAACTCGAGAGGTAATTGGCGTGAGATAACTGCTCATGTCAAGCTCAAATGGCGTATCAGGAGAATATCGCAAGAAACATTAAAATTAAAATTAAGTGCTTTTCTTTGCCGTCGCCCGAAGAAGAAGCTGCCACCACAACCGGGCAGGCTCAGCTAAGTTTGGCTGTGCAGCGCGAACGCACCAACTACGCAGCCGTAGCCGGGTTGACGTAAGGTTGGACGAAGGCGAGTCAGGCCTGTCGCGAGCTTGTCGGATCGCCTCGCCGGACTACCCTTTCCTCGTCGGCTAAGCACGTCTCTTTGATCGACGGGAGATGACAATGGAACTCGTGACTCACAAGAAATTCAAAAATGGCCGGTTGATGCCATGGGGAAAGGGTACGGTCGTTACCGGCGCAAAGGGGTCTGTCTACCTTTCCGGAAACACCGCGACCGCCGAGGACTACGATCCGATCGGCAAAAGCGGCGGCGGCGCCGTTGGCGATGCGGCCGCGCAGTGGCGCGCAATTCTCACCAACATCAAATCAGATCTGGAAGAGCTTGGCAGTGCGCTCGACCATCTCATCAGGCTGACCTTCTTTGTTAAGGGGCCATTTCCCGATGGCGGCGTGCTGAGCTCTCCCAATTTTCGCCTGGATGTCCTGGACGAATTCTTTGCCGTGCACTGCCCGAAGCACTGCAGCTACAACAACCCGCCGCCCTCGGAAGTTATTGGCGTTGCAGCGCTTGCGCAGCCTGATCTTGTCATTGAAATCGTTGCATTAGCGGCTCTGCCGGATTAGGCAAAGCCGCGGCGTGCAAGGTGCGATAGCATGCGCTCAAAAGAGGCGCGGTGCTATCGAGTTTGTCTGTCGTGGCTACGCTGCGTGACGATGACCGGGATCAGCAGATCTCCCCAGTTGCCGTCGCCGCCATGGTGTCGTGCCGAGCGCACCAGCTCGACCGAGACGCCGGCCTCGACCGCCTTCATCACCGACTGATTGAGCCTGTGCAGATCGTTCGCCAGCATTCGGATGGTTGCCTGCTGGTCGACATTCATGCTGGTGGCCTGCTCTTCGGCCCGTTCCTTGACGCGGCTTATCGAAGCCATTGGTCTTCTCCCTGTGTTGCCATGCCTGTTGTGTTGCCATGCCCGTTTGGGCGTTTCCTCAGTCTGTCTGCTGCCCTGCTATTCCGCCGCCGGCCTGAACTGGGCGTGCTCGGTCGATCCATGCATGGCCGTGGTCGAAGACTGGCCACCGGTGATCGCCATTGAGACGGCGTCGAAATAGCCGGTGCCGACCTCGCGCTGGTGCTTGGTGGCGGTGTAGCCATTGGCTTCCGCGGCGAATTCCGCCTCCTGCAGTTCCGAATAGGCTGCCATCTGCCGCTCCTTGTAGCCGCGGGCGAGCTCGAACATGCCGAAATTGAGCTGGTGGAAACCGGCCAGCGTAATGAACTGGAACTTGTAACCCATGGCGCCGAGTTCCTTCTGGAATTTCGCAATCGTCGCGTCATCGAGATTCTTCTTCCAGTTGAAAGACGGCGAGCAATTATAGGCAAGCAGCTTGCCTGGATGATGCTTGCGCACGCCCTCGGCAAACGTCCTGGCCTGCGCCAGATCGGGCCTGGAGGTCTCACACCAGATCAGGTCCGCATAGGGCGCATAGGCGACGGCGCGGGCGATACAGGGCTCGATGCCGTTGCTGACATGGTAGAAGCCCTCCGCGGTGCGGCCGGCGCCATAATCGACGAAGGGCCGGTCGCGTTCGTCGATGTCGGAGGTCAAGAGCTTTGCCGCTTCAGCGTCGGTGCGCGCCACGACCAGCGTCGGCGTGCCCATGACGTCGGCGGCAAGCCGCGCCGCGTTGAGGTTACGGATGTGTGCGGCGGTCGGGATCAGTACCTTGCCGCCGAGATGGCCGCATTTCTTCTCCGAAGCCAGCTGGTCCTCGTAATGGACGCCGGCCGCACCCGCCTCGATGAACGCCTTCATGATCTCGAAGGCGTTGAGCGGCCCGCCGAAGCCGGCTTCCGCGTCGGCGACGATCGGCGCGAACCAGGTGTCGACCGACAGCCCGTTGCCTTCCGAAGTCTCGATCTGGTCGGCGCGCTGTAAGGTGCGGTTTATGCGCTTGACCAGTTCGGGCGCGGCATTTGCGGGATAAATCGACTGGTCCGGGTACATGGCAGAAGCGGTGTTGGCATCGGCGGCGACCTGCCATCCTGACAGATAGATCGCTTTCAGCCCGGCCCGCACCTGCTGCATCGCCTGGTTGCCCGACATGGCACCCAGCGCGTTGACGAAATCCTCTTCATGGATGAGCTGCCACAGCCGGTTTGCCCCCATTTCGGCGAGGCTCTGCCGGATCTGCACCGAGCCGCGCAGCCGCTTCACGTCGTCCGGCGAATAGGGCCTTTCGATGCCATCAAAGCGGCCTTGCGGCGCCGACGGGACGAGGTTGTAAAAGTCGGTCATTGATCACTCCAGGCGGTTTTGATGCCGGTTTAGGAAGGCGTCGCAGAGGGAAAATATGTGCGCCATATGTGTGACACCATTTACACGTCGGCACGACGCAAGCGAGGTAAACCTCCTGATCAGTCATAAAATAAGGGAAAACCTGTGTTGTGTTTGACTGATGAGAGCTGTAAATCTGTCATGATTGTAAAGACAGCCATGCCATCGGCGGATGTAAATTTCTGTCAAGGAAACTCGATTGGCCGACCACAAAATCTTTGCCGGGCCGCGCATTCGTCGCATCCGCAACGCCAAGGGGCTGACCCAGACGGCGATGGCCGAAGGGCTCGGCATCTCGCCGTCCTATCTCAATCTCATCGAGCGCAACCAGCGGCCGCTGACGGTGCAACTGATCCTGAGGCTGGCATCCGTCTACAAGGTCGACCCACATGAATTGCAGGGCGAGGCGAGGGGGTCGGTCGCCGATTTGAAGGAAGTGTTTTCAGATCCGTTGCTGGCCGGCGAACTGCCGGGCGACCAGGAACTCATCGAGCTTTCCGAGGCGGCGCCAAACGCTTCCGCCGCTGTCATAAAGCTGTTTCGCGCCTATCGCGAGCAGGCCGAGCGATTGTCGGATATCAACGAGCTGCTCGCGCGTGAGGGCAAGGCCACCGCCCTCTCCGGTGCCAGGCTGCCGATCGACGAGGTGCATGAGATTTTCGAACGCCGGCCGAACCATTTTGCCGCGCTCGAAGAGGAAGCCGAGGCATTCACGTCGGTGCTCGATCCCGGCGACGATCTGTTCAGTGCGTTGAAGGCTTGGCTGCGGCGTGAATTCGGCATCGTCGTCAAGGTACTGCCGGTCGCCACCATGCCCCACTGGCGGCGTCGCTATGACCGTCACTCGCAGCGCCTGTTCCTGTCCGAGCGGCTGTCGCCATTCGATCAACTGCGCGAGGTGGCGATGGAGGCCTGCCTGATCCGCATGAGCGTCGCTGTAGCTGCCGAGATCCAGGTGCTGAAGCTGACCACGGACGAAGCCCGCCGGCTGGCACGTTTCGAGTTCGGCCGCTATGCCGCGCACGCTCTGATGATGCCTTATCAACCTTTTCGCGCCGCTGCGGTCCGTGCCCGCTATGACATCGACATGTTGCGGTCGCGCTTCGGCGTCTCTTTCGAGCAGGCGGCGAACCGGCTGACCACGCTGCAGCGGCCGGATGCGTCGGGTGTGCCGTTCTTCATGCTCGAGGTCGACAGTGCCGGCAATCGGTTCCGCAAGGCGGGCAGCCACGGCTTTCCGCAAAGCCGCTTCGGCGGCGGCTGCCCGAAGCTGCCGGTCCATGCCGCCTTCGCCCAGCCCGGCCAGATCCTGGTCGAGGCAGTGGAAATGCCCGACGGTGCGGCGTTCCTCTGCATGGCCCGCACGCTCGAAGGGCCGCAGGGCTCGTTTGCCGAGCGCCCGCGGCGCACGGCGCTGTTGCTCGGCTGCGACATCGGTTTTCGCGACGAGGTCGTCTATGGAGCGGCATTGCCGGGGCCGGCCGCCATCGGCAAGACCGGACAGAGCGCCGCTGCGCTGGCGACGCCGGTCGGCCCTGCCTGCCGGCTGTGCGAACGCATCGGCTGCCTCGCCCGCGCCGAGCCACCCGTTACACGCCCGCTCGGCCTCGACGAAATGGTGACTGGACTGTCGGCATTCGATTTCCAGTGAGGCCGTGTCAGAGAAGATCATGCGCGGTTTCACGGCAGGAAAATAACAAGCTGTCCCTTGGGACATTGATCGTCGAAGTATTGATTCAGCATCGGCCGTGAGATATCAAAAGACGAATTGGGCGACGATCGGGGGATCAGGGATGGGCAGGACGTTTTTTTGGCTTGGCTTGGTGCTTGCCTCTTCGATCTGCCCCGCATTTGCGGAAAAGTCCGCGGACTTCTTCAAATCCTATCAACAGTATAATGACGCCGGCAAAGCGTTCCTGGACAAGATCGATCCGAAGACTGGCGCGATAGACCTTGCCGAAGGCGTGCACCTGGACCTCAAGGACAAATTCTATTTTCTGAACAAGAAAGATACCGCCGCCGTCCTGACGGAGGCCTGGGGCAATCCACCCGAAGCCGCTTCCGAAGCGCTCGGCATGATCTTTCCAGTCAGCAATGACCCCATTGCCGAGAACAATTGGGGAATAGAGCTGCGCTGGGAAAAGATCGGTTACGTCGACGACAGCGACGCCGCGTCCATCGATTACAATGAACTGCTGCGCAACATGCAGTCAGACACTCTGTCCGGCAACGATCAGAGGGTAAAGGATGGCTATGCGCCCATTACGCTGATCGGCTGGGCGTCGCCGCCGGTTTATGACGCGGCCCACAAGCGCCTGCACTGGGCCAAGGAGCTGCAATTTGGCAACGATGCCGCACATACGCTCAACTACGACGTCCGTTTCCTTGGCAGGGAGGGCGTCTTCGTGATGAGCTATATCGCTACGGTGGAACAATTGCCGGAGATAAGGCAAAGCCTGGATGAGGTGCTTGGCCTCGCGGACTTCAATACCGGCAAGACATACGCCGATTTCGTGCCGGGCGTCGATACGGTTGCGGCGATTGGCGTCGGTGGCCTGATTGCCGGCAAGCTGGCGGCGAAAGCAGGTTTTCTGGTCGTGGCGCTGATCGCGCTGAAAAAGTTTGGCCTGCTCCTGCTGATTCCGCTGGCCGGTCTCTGGCGTTTTATCCGCGGCAACAAGAGCACCTCGTAACGCATCATCGACAAGTCGCCTCGGATCATCGCCGGGCGAGGGGCGAGGCGCCCTCATCAGTGCGCCAAACGGAACATCGAACTGGATCACGCCCGGCCTTCTGCTTTGCGTTACGCGAATTAGGCACGTCTCTGTCGTCCATTGCACATCGTGCTGCTCCGAATTCGCCGACAGTCGTACCCATGACCGATACCGCATCATCTCCGGTTGCCGCTTCGCCGATCGTGTCGCCGCAAGGGGAACGCGTCGGCTTCCTGCTGGTATTCCTGTCGGCGTTGATGTGGAGCTTCGGCGGCAGCATTGCGCGCTTCATCGACAACGCCGACAGCTGGACGGTGGTGTTCTGGCGCTCGGTCTGGGCCGCCGCCTTCCTGCTCTGCTTCATGGTCTGGCGCGACGGCTGGCGTGGCACGCTGAAGCTGTTTCGCGGCATGGGCCTGGCCGGCCTTGCGGTCGCGTTCTGCTTCGCCACGGCGTCGACCTCTTTCGTCGTGGCGCTTGCCTATACCACCGTCGCCAACATCCTGTTGATGCAGGCCGGCGTGCCGCTTCTGGCGGCGCTGTTTGCCTGGGCGCTGTTTCGCGAACGGGTGGCGGTGGCGACCTGGGTGGCGATCACCGCCGTTATTGTCGGCGTCGCCATCATGGTGTCGGAATCGCTCGATGGCGCGGTGTCGCCAATCGGCGACGGGCTGGCGCTGCTCATCGCTGTCATGTTCTCGATCGCCACCGTCATCACGCGCCGCTTTGCCCATGTGCGCATGACGCCTGCGACCTGCCTCGGCACGATGCTGGCGGCCGCCTTTGCGGCATCGCAGGCGTCGGCGCTGGGCGTCTCCAGCCATGATATGGGCTTCCTCTTTGCCTTTGGCGTGATCAATCTGGGACTCGGTCTCGCCTTCTTCGCCACCGGAGCCCGGCTTGTTCCGGCCGCCGTCGCCGCGCTGCTCGGCACGTTCGAACCGATCCTTGGCCCGATCTGGGTCTGGCTCATCCATTCCGAGGTGCCGTCGGCGCGCACCATCGTCGGCGGTGCGGTCGTGGTCACCGCGCTGCTCGTCCATATCGGGCTCGAGTTCAAGCGTCAGACGAGGCCCGCGCGAGCGGGCGTCACCGGTGTGCCGTCACCTAATTGGTGCAGTGCGCGCGTCAAAGCGAGATGAGCCATTGACAACGTCGCAGCCGCGCGGGCAGGCTGCGATCACGGCAACAACAAGACAGGCGTATCTTGCCAAGTCTCCATGCCGGCCGCATCGAGGCCGGACAATATCGTCGTCTCCCTGCCCGCGCCGTAGCGAAAGCTTCCGACGGCGTCGGAACACCACCAACGCCACGCCAGGTCTTCGCTGTCGGCTCGCCGCCGAACGATAATGGCGCCGGCAATTCGCGCTTGTCGCCTGCCTGCAAGCCCAATACCCTGCAGCAAATGCCCAGCCGCGCGGACGCCGCGACGAGCTGGCGACGGAACACTCATCAAAGGAGAATAGCATGACCCGCAAAGCGCTCTGGCTTTCGGCGACTTCGGCGTTTCTGGCAGTTTTCACCTTGGGCGCGCATGCCGAGGATCGCGTCGTCAATGTCTTCAACTGGTCGGACTATATCGACAGTTCGATCATCGACGACTTCACCAAGGAAACCGGCATCAAGGTCGTCTACGACACTTTCGATTCCAACGAGATCCTGGAAACGAAACTGCTCGCCGGCGGCAGCGGCTACGATGTCGTCGTGCCCAGCGGCAATTTCCTTGCACGCCAGATCCAGGCGGGTGTGTTCCAGAAGCTCGACAGGTCGAAACTGCCGAACATTTCAAATATGTGGGACACGGTCATGGAACGGACCGCCAAATATGATCCCGGCAACGAATATTCGATCAACTACATGTGGGGTACGGTCGGCATCGGCTACAACATCAAGAAGGTGCAGGCAGCGCTCGGCACCGACAAGATCGACAGCTGGGACGTGTTCTTCAATCCCGAAAGCCTGGCCAAATTGAAGGACTGCGGCGTCTATGTGCTGGATTCGCCGGCCGACATCATACCGGCGGCACTGAAATATCTGGGCCTCGATCCGAACAGCACGTCGCCCGATGAGATTGCCAAGGCCGAAGACACTTTGCTGAAGGTCCGGCCCTATATCCGCAAGTTCCACTCGTCCGAATACATCAACGCCCTCGCCAATGGCGACATCTGCCTGGCGGTCGGCTGGTCGGGTGACGTCTTCCAGGCCCGCAACCGCGCCGACGAAGCCAAGCAGGGCGTCGAGATCGGCTACTCCGTGCCGAAGGAAGGTGCCCAGATGTGGTTCGACCAGATGGCGATCCCGGCCGATGCGCCGCATGTCGCCGAAGCGCATGAGTTCCTGAACTACATGATGAAGCCCGAAGTGATCGCCAAATCGTCGAACTATGTGCTCTATGCCAACGGCAACAAGGCTTCGCAGCAGTTCATCGACAAGGCGATCCTGGAAGATCCGGCGATCTATCCGGATGCAGCCACCTTGCAGAAGCTCTACACCGTATCGCCTTACGATCCCAAGACCCAGCGCATCATCACCCGCACCTGGACCAAGATCGTCACCGGCCAATAGCAATCTGACCAGGCCCCGGCAGCCGTTGCCGGGGCCGCTTTCTCATGGGGCAAGCAGCAGGACGGAGTGGGACATGAAATCGCTTGGCAGCATCCGCAGGGATTTTGCGCCATGGAACGATCCGAACGCCAAGCCATACATCCAGTTCGACAACGTTACCAAGAAATTCGGTGAGTTCACAGCGGTCAACAACCTGTCGCTGACCATTTTCGAACGCGAATTCTTTGCCCTGCTCGGGGCCTCAGGCTGCGGGAAATCGACACTGCTCAGGATGCTTGCCGGCTTCGAGGAGCCGACCGCCGGCCGCATCCTGCTCGACGGCCAGGATCTGCGCGGCATTCCGCCCTACCGGCGGCCGGTCAACATGATGTTCCAGTCCTACGCCTTGTTTCCGCACATGACGGTCGAGAACAACATCGCCTTCGGCCTCAAGCAGGAAGGCATGGCCAAGGCCGACATCGACAAGCGCGTCGCCGAGATGCTGAAGCTGGTCAAGCTCGAGCAGTTCGCCAAGCGCAAACCGCACCAATTGTCGGGTGGCCAGCGCCAGCGCGTCGCGCTCGCGCGCTCGGTGGCCAAGCGGCCGAAAGTCCTGCTGCTCGACGAGCCGCTTGGTGCGCTGGACAAGAAGCTGCGCGAGGAAACCCAGTTCGAGCTGATGGACCTGCAGCAGAACCTCGGCCTCACCTTCGTCGTCGTCACCCATGATCAGGAAGAGGCGATGACGATGGCCGACCGCATCGCCATCATCGACAAGGGCGAGGTGATGCAGGTGGCGACGCCGGCCGAGGTCTACGAGGCGCCGGGTTCCCGCTTCGTCGCCGGCTTCGTCGGCAATGTGAATATGTTCGACGGCAAGATCGCGGCTGGCGAGGCCGGCAGCGCGAGCATCGATGCCGGCAACGGCATCACCATCCGGACCGAAAATGCCGGCAGTGCCGCGGCCGGGACATCCGTCACCTTCGCCATCAGGCCGGAGAAGATCAAGGTGTCCTCCATAAAACCGGCCGGTGCCGTCAACGCCATCGAGGGCGAGGTCTACGACATAGCCTATCTCGGCGACATGACCGTCTATCACGTCAGGCTGGACGACGGTCAGGTGGTGCGGGCGAGCACCATGAACGCGGCACGCCTCACCGAGGACCCATTGACCTGGAACGACCGCGCCTGGGTTTCTTTCCGCCCCGACGCCGGCGTCGTCCTGACACGGTAGAGACTGATCATGTCCGCTGTCACCGCCGCAACAAGCTCTCCGGCAAGCGCTGCCGGCAAATCCGCCTTGGTCAGGCTGGGAGCGGCGTTCGTTAGCCGGCTCGTCATCATCATCCCCTACCTCTGGCTGCTGTTCTTCTTTCTCGTCCCTTTCATCATTGTCTTCAAGATTTCGCTGTCGCAGACGGCGATCGCCATGCCTCCCTACACGCCGGTGCTCGATTTCCGCGGCGGCATTTCCGGGGTTATCGCGTGGTTTGGCACCCTCAATTTCGACAACTACATCTTGCTGACGCAGGATGCGCTCTACTTCAACGCCTATGTGACGAGCGTCATCGTCGCCGCCATTTCGACCGTCCTGACATTGTTGATCGGCTATCCCATAGCCTATGGCATGGCGCGCGCTCCGGCGACGATCCGCCCGACCTTGCTGATGCTGGTGATCCTGCCGTTCTGGACCTCGTTCCTGATCCGCGTCTATGCCTGGATCGGCATTCTCAAGCCCGAGGGCCTGCTCAATGAGCTGCTGCTCGCCACCGGCATCATCAGCCATCGGCTGATCATCCTCAACACCTACACGGCGATCTTCATCGGCATCGTCTACTCCTATCTGCCGTTCATGGTGCTGCCGCTCTATTCGGCCTTGGAGAAGATGGACAATTCGCTGATCGAGGCCGCCAAGGATCTCGGCTGTCCGCCGACCAGCGCCTTCTGGAAGATCACCTTCCCGCTGTCGCTGCCCGGCGTCATCGCCGGCTGCCTTCTGGTGTTCATTCCCGCCGTCGGCGAGTTCGTCATTCCCGATCTGCTCGGCGGCTCGCAGACGCTGATGATCGGCAGGACGCTATGGAACGAGTTCTTCGGCAACCGCGACTGGCCGGTGTCGTCCGCCGTCGCCGTCATCTTGCTGCTGCTGCTGATCGTGCCGATCATGCTCTTCCAGCGAGCCCAGGCGCGCACCCAGGAGCAGGACCAATGAACGCGACCTGGAGCCGCTTCAACATCATTTCGATCGTGCTCGGCTTTGCCTTTCTTTACCTGCCGATCGTCCTGCTCGTTGTGTTCTCTTTCAACGAATCGAAGCTGGTCACCGTCTGGGGTGGCTTCTCGACGAAATGGTACGTGTCGCTGTTCCACAACCGGGGTCTGATGGACGCCACCTGGGTGACGGCCCGCGTCGGCGTCATCTCGGCAAGCGTGGCAACCGTGCTCGGCACGCTGGCGGCGCTCACCTTGACACGCTACACGCGCTTTCGCGGCCGGCTTCTGTTTTCCGGCATGGTGTTTGCGCCGCTGGTCATGCCGGAAGTCATCACCGGCCTGTCGCTGCTGCTGCTCTTCGTCGCCGTCGGCCTCGACCGCGGCTTTCTGACGGTGACGCTTGCCCACACCACGCTGACCATGTGCTTCGTTGCGGTGGTGGTTCAGTCGCGCCTGATCACTTTCGATCGTTCGCTGGAAGAGGCCGCGATGGACCTCGGTGCGCCACCGGTGAAGACCTTCTTCCAGATCACGCTGCCGGTCATCATGCCGGCTATCGTCTCCGGCTGGATGCTGGCCTTCACGCTGTCGCTCGATGATTTGGTTATTGCCAGCTTCACCTCGGGACCCGGCGCCACGACGCTGCCGATGAAGATCTACAGCCAGGTCCGCCTTGGCGTGACGCCGGAAATCAACGCAGCCTGCACGATCTTGATCGCGGTCGTCGCAGTTGGTGTGATCATCGCTTCGCTCGCAAACAAACGCCGCGAGGTGCAGCGCCAGCGCGACGAGCAGGCCGCGCAGCGCGGTTGAAGCTGCTGCTGCTTACTCTCCCGAAACGCCGCGGCTTATCGGCGAGATGAACGGCGTGCTCCACGTTCCGCCGACGAAGAAGGACGACTGATTGGGTCCCTGGCCGTTCGTCTGCGTGGCAGCCTGGCTCGGCTGGACGATGCCGCCGGACAGCGCCAGCCCGCGTCCGGCATAGGATGCGATGCCGGAAAGCCAGATCTTGTATTGCGCGGAATTCACCTCGGCCTTGTCGATGCGCGCCACGCCGTTCGAAATGCTTGCCTTGAGCTCGGCCCCGTCGATCGGCAGCGTTCCGTCCGAGACGTCGTCCAGCGCGAAGAATCCGCCCTGTTCGGTGTGCTTGAGGAACGCCGGCAGGTTAAGCCGGCTCAGCGCACCCGCGCCGAACGTCGCGGACAGCGAGCCATTGGCGTTTTCGAAAATCGAGTCCCAGGTTCTGCCAGGCCCCTTGAGGATGACCGAAACGGTTCCAGTGCCGATCGGCACCAGCCGCGTCATCCCGGCCGCGGTGCCGAAAGCGCCGCCGTCGATATCGGAAGCAAGCAGCCGGATCTCGACTTCCGTGCCGGCGGGCTTGCGGTCGAAACGGACGCTGCTCTGGACGTTGCCGCCAAAGGCGGATGCATCCGAGATGTCGAAGACGGCAAGGCCGTTCTTGACCTGGGCGGTGGCGGCGACGTCGGCAAGCTGGATGGCGCCGGCGGTGGCATGCGCCGCCGACAGCCTGAGATCGAGATTGATCCGGTCGGCGAAGCTCGTGTCGATTTCGCCCGGGCCGGTGCCGCCGGCGGATGGCACCGGCGTAAAGGCGGAGAGAAATGATCTGAGGTCGAGCGTATCGAAGGCAAGTGTGCCGGAGATCACCGGCAGTGCCTCACCATAGGTGAAGTCCAGCGCACCCATTCCCGGGTTGTTGTCGAGGGTCAGGGCCGTGTTTTCAAATTTGACGCGCCCGGCCGTCGCCGTGATCTTGCTTGAAACCGAGATCGAGCCGATTGCGGCACCGGGCGCGATGCCGGCCTGCGACCATTCGAGCACGCGTCGGAGCGAAGGTGCGGCGAATTTCGCCTGGCCGTCGAAATAGCCGTTCTCCGACATGCTGGCGCGGCCGTCGAACGAAAAATTGGCCGGTGCCGCCTTGAAGGAAAATGTGGCCGGTGCTGTGCCGCCACCAAACAGCACGAGCGGGTTCGGCGATGCGGCGTCGATGGCAACACTTTCGCCGCGCCATATCCCGGTCGCCGACAGCGTCGCATTGCTGTTCATCGCGGCCCAGTTCGCCTGGCCGCTCAGGCTGCTCAATATCTCCTGGTCCTTGCCGCCGATGGCAGCCACTACGCGCCCGTCCCTGAACTCGACTGTGCCGAACGGATCTGTCGGCAGCTTGCCGAGATCCGGCTTGGCGGGATTTGTGTTGATCACCGCGCGGGCAGCATCGATCGAACGCGTAATGCGCCCGCCACTAGGAATCGCAGGCAGGAAAAACCCGCTTGCGGTACGCTGGACCCGGATCGTCGGTCGTACCAGCCGCGCCGTCGAAAACACCACATCGCCACGCAGCGCCGCCATCGCTGAGAGGTCGACCTCGACCCGTTCGGCCTCGACCACGGGCGGCGCATCCGTCTCTGTCCATTGCGACAGCGTCACGTCGCTCAGGATCGCCCGGAAATTCGGCCAGACCTCGATACGCGGCGCGCCGTCGATGGTGACCCGGAAACCGCTCCACGCGCTCATTTCCCACGCGATACGGTCGCGTACGATGCGGGTCGAGGCGATCAACGGCAAGGCTGCGACAACCAGCGCGATGACGATGACGGCTGCGCCGATCGCCCATATTCCGCGTCGGATCAAAGGTGATGGCATATCGCCCCGTATGCTTCCATTCCGACAAAATCGCCCGACGGGTGTAACCGACGGCTGACGCATTTCAAGTCTTTATGGCCCGGCGATGGCATTTGCGCACACCCTGACCGGCGCGGTCCAACAAAATCTTGCTCTGCTGCATCGCGATATGCATAAGCGATGCCAATGCATGTCGCCCAAAAGTGCGCAGCGGTTTTGGGATAAACGACATGCATAAAGACAAAAGTTTAAAGCGCGTCGCGTGAATCTCTTCAAACGTGACGTGCTTTAAGGAGAAACAATGATGGCTGACGGCGCACCGCTCTGGATCCCGACGCAAGAGCAGATCGACGCGGCGCCGATGACCGCCTTCATGAACGCCGCGGCGAACATGGCCGGCAAGGTTTTCTCCTCCTATGCCGACCTGCATCGCTGGTCGATCGATGATCGCGAGGGCTTCTGGAGCCTGGTCTGGGACTTTTGTGGCATCATCGGCGACAAGGGCGAACGCGTGCTGGTCGATGGCGACAAGATGCCCGGCGCGACCTTCTTCCCTGATGCGAAGCTGAACTTCGCCGAGAATCTCCTCAAGAAAACCGGGCTTGGCGATGCAATCGTCTTTCGCGGCGAGGACAAGGTCGAGCGGCGGCTGTCCTGGAACGAGCTGCATGCGCTGACCTCGCGGCTGCAGCAGCTTTTCCTGTCGCTCAAGGTGAAGAAGGGCGACCGCATCGCCGCGATGATGCCAAACATGCCGGAGACGGTTGCTGCAATGCTGGCGGCCGCCTCGATCGGCGCGGTCTGGTCGTCCTGCTCCCCAGATTTCGGCGAGCAGGGGGTTCTCGACCGGTTCGGCCAGATCGAGCCTGTCGTGTTCATCGCGCCGGACGGCTACTGGTACAATGGCAAGGCAATCGAAGTCGCCGACAAGGTCGCGGCCGTGGCGGGCAAGCTCGCCACCGTCCGCAAGGTCCTCATTGTCGACTATCTCGGCACCTCGCTCGACGTCGCCGCGACCATCGGCAAGGCGGCCGCGCTGGAAGAGGCGCTGTCACCCTTTGCCGCAAGGCCTGTCGCCTACGAAAGGCTGCCGTTTTCGCATCCGCTGTACATCCTGTTTTCATCGGGCACGACCGGCATTCCCAAATGCATTGTCCATTCGGCCGGCGGAACGCTGATCCAGCACGTCAAGGAAGAACGGCTGCATGCCGGCCTGCTCGACGGCGACCGCTTCTTCTACTTCACCACCTGCGGCTGGATGATGTGGAACTGGCTGGTGTCGGGCCTGGCATCGGGCGCCACCTTGCTGCTCTACGACGGCTCGCCGTTCTACCCGGACGGCAATGCGCTGTTCGACTTCGCCGATGCCGAAAAGATGACCTATTTCGGCACCTCGGCCAAATTCATCGATTCCGTGCGCAAGGCCGGCCTGAAGCCGATCCGCACGCATGATCTTTCCAGCGTGCGCACCATCTCATCGACCGGCTCGCCGCTATCGCCGGAAGATTTCCGCTTCGTCTATGAAGGCATCAAGAAGGACGTGCATCTGGCTTCGATTTCCGGCGGCACCGATATCGTCTCCTGCTTCGTGCTCGGCGTGCCGATCGAACCGGTATGGACCGGCGAGATCCAAGGGCCCGGGCTCGGCCTTGCCGTCGATGTCTGGGCCGATGACGGCCGCCCGCTCCGCCAGGAGAAGGGCGAGCTCGTCTGCACCAAGGCGTTTCCGGCAATGCCGATCGGCTTCTGGAACGACCCTAACGGCAGGAAATACAAAGCCGCCTATTTCGAACGTTTCGACGATGTCTGGTGCCACGGCGATTTCGCCGAATGGACCGTCCATGGCGGCCTGATCATCCATGGCCGTTCCGACGCCACGCTCAATCCGGGCGGTGTCAGGATCGGCACGGCGGAGATCTACAATCAGGTCGAGCAGATGCCGGAAATCCTCGAAGCGCTGTGCATCGGCCAGGATTTCGACAATGACGTGCGTGTCGTGCTGTTCGTGCGGCTGGCGGCCGGCGTTGAGCTCGATGCCGAGCTGGAAAAACGCATCCGCGCGAAAATCCGCACCGGGGCGAGCCCGCGCCACGTGCCGGCCAAGATCGTCGCCGTCAGCGATATTCCGCGAACCAAATCGGGCAAGATCACCGAGCTCGCGGTACGCGACATGGTGCACGGCCGCGCCATCAAGAACAAGGAAGCGCTCGCCAATCCCGAAGCGCTCGAGCTGTTCCGCAACCTGCCGCAGCTTGCCGACTGACCACGGGATCCAAGGTGGGAGCCGTTTTGAGGTCTCAGGTATCGTTAACAAATTATCTCTTCGGAATTTACCTAGATTTCATGAGTGGTACACATTGGTAAATTTTCCGGCGTGCCGGTAAGGATTTGTTAAGGCCCCGGCATCAATAGTCGTGCGTAACTTGAGGGAGAAATCCCGTTCCTCTTAGCCCCGAGAGGATCTGATTCGCTCAAGCCCCGTTGTGACAGCAATTCCAATTTCTCAAGGCGTCCTGTTGGACGCCTTTTTTCTTTGCGCAACCATAGCTAACCGGCGAGCACGCGGGTCGAGGGAAAGGCGACTTCGACCAGGGTTCCCTCGCCGGGCGTCGAGTTGATGGTGAACCGGGCCCGGTTCGCTTCGACCATCGCCTTGGTCAGCGGCAGCCCAAGACCCGTGCCGTCGCCACGGCCGCGCTTCAGCGCATTGATCTGCTTGAACGGCTTCAGCGCCTGCTCTATCTCGGACTGGCTCATGCCGATGCCGGTATCGCGCACGCGCATGACGACATCGCCGGAGATCTCGTAGGCCGTCGACACGATCACCTGGCCGCCGGCCTGCGTGTAGCGGACGGCGTTCGATAGGATGTTGAGCGCGATCTGCCGCACGCTGCGCAGATCGGCCACCACTTCCGGCAGCCGCGAGGCGAAGCTGGAGCGGATGATGACGCGTTCCCGGTTGGCTTGCGGCTGCATCATCGCCACGGTTTCGGCAAGCGTGTCGTTAAGCGACACCGCCTCATAGGCCATCTCCTGCTGGCCGGCCTCGATTTTCGAAATGTCGAGCAGGTCGTTGACCAGATCGAGCACGTGGTTGCCCGAACGGTTGATGTCGCGCAGATAGTCGCGATAGCGGTCATTGGCCACCGGCCCGAATTTCTCGTCGACCATCAGCTCGGAAAAGCCGATTATGGCGTTGAGCGGCGTGCGGATCTCGTGGCTGATGCGGGCCAGAAAATCGGTCTTCTGCGACGAGGCGCGTTCGGCGACCGCGCGCGCCTGGGTCAAGTCCTCTTCGGCCCGCTTCCACTGGGTGATATCGCGCACCACCGCGCAGAAGCCGCTGTCGTTGGGCAGCCTGCCGATGGTCATGAACAGCGGAATGAAACGCCCCTGCGCCTCGCGCCCGATCACCTCGCGGCCATCGTTCATCACGCTTGCAACGCCGGGCTCCGACAACCCCTCGAGATAGTCACGCGCCGCGCGCTGGCTTTCGATCGCAAACAGCGAGACGAACGGTTTGCCGGTCACCTCGTCGCTGTCGAAGCCGAACAGCGCTTCCGCCGGACGGCTAATTGAACGGATCGTTCCGTTACGGCCGATCAGCACGACGCCGTCGGTGGCGGTGTCGATGATGGTGCGCATTTCGGCAATGCGTGCCTTGAGCTCGGAAACATCCGGCTGCGTTTGGTCTTCGGCGGCGCCATGCGGAATGGCTGCTGCTTCGTCGTCGCCGGAACGACGTACGACCAGCATCAGCGCCTTGCCGTTTCCCCAGGGTACGGAGCGTAAAATCGCATCGATCGGAAACTCCTGACCTTCGCGCGTCTTCAGCCGCAGAGCGCGGTCGCCGCCGTCCGAACTGCCGTCGTCGGCATAAGGGTCGGCAAACAGCGCGCCGAGCCCGCCGGCCTCGTCCAGGGCATTGAGCGTCGCATAGCTGGTCAAGCCGAGGAATTCGTCGTTCGCGTAGTGCAGTTGATCGCCGGAATGGATAAGCACCGGTACTGGCAGCTTGCCGAGGATCGAGGTATCCGGCCCCTTGTTGTCCTCTCCGGCAAACGCCGACGGCACGAAGCCGTCGAGTTTGAGCGGTGGTGCCTGCGGCCGCTCGATGGGCGGCACCTGGCCGGCAGCGTCGGCTGCGGCTGCGCTGTCCTCGGACCAATCCTCGCTGTCCTCGGCGTCACGGAAATCTTCGGCCGTCATGCTGTCGTCGTCGCCATCCCGCGGCGCTTCGGCGACGATCGTTCGACGGTTCGTGCTGGGCTCAATGCCTTCCTGCGCTTCGTCGCTGGGTTCGCGGTCGGCATAGTCGAGCAGCGATCCGGAAACAGGGCGTGTGACGGGTTCGCCGGCTTGCGCCTCTGCTACCGCCTCATCCGGCTGCTCGCCGTCGAGCCGGGCAAGGTCCTTCTGGTCCTCGGCATCGGCCTCTGGCGGTTCGGCGGCAGCCGCCTCGCTTTCCGGACCTTGTGCCGGCATCTCACCCTTGTCCGCCAGCCCGGCTTCTTTCAGCTTTGGCTCGTCGGCCCTGCCGGCTGCCTCGACTTTCTCAACCGGCTTCTGCTTTCCGGCGCCGGGCTGTTCTTCGGCCGGGGTGCTGTCCTTCTTGAGACGCTCGCCAATCTCGCGAAACGCGCTGCGTTCCAGCGTCGACAGGCCCTTGTCGTTGGCCGGCTGCCGGTGCTCGGCCAGCCGGATCACCTTGTCGGCAAAGCGCCGCTCGGGTTTTGGCACGATGGTCAATGCCGGCACTTCGCCCCTGAACGGATCGGCGGGTTTAGGTGTCTCGGGGAGAGGTTCGACGGCTTTCGGCCCGATGGTCGCGGCAGGTTTCTCCTCGGCGACAAGGGCCATGCCGACGGCATCCGGATCGGCCACCGCATCGCCGCTCCTGGCCACGCCGAAACCGCGAAAACCTTCGAAAACGCGGCTGCGGCTGTAAACCGGGAGCGCCGCCAGATCGACGGGTATCTTCAGATCGGTGCCGGCGACCGGCCACAGCACGGAGCGGCCGGACCAGGTGTCGCGCCGTTCGAGCAGACCGGCAATCTCGCCAGAAGCATCGAGGCCATAGGCGGCCGAAACATCCTCGAAGCGACGGCCGATCACGTCGGCTGCAGGCTTGCCGACGAGCTCGGCAAATTCCGGCGACAGGGCGCTGAACCGGCCCTCCGCGTCGGTACGCCAGACGAAACGCATGGGCGCGGCGGTGCGATCGATCGCCGAAGCGCGGTGTTCGGCCGGCGAGGCGGCTTTGGTGGCTTTTGCGGCGCTTTCCGGCGAAGTATCCGGGCTGGCTGGGGTCTCGACTTCGCCGGACACAGCTGCCCCGGGCGGGACCTGCGCGTCGTCGCCGGCATTGAAGTACCAATGGTCATGCTGCGTCGGCGTTTCGCCAACCGTGTGTTGATCGTCGGCCGCGTCGGCAGGTTCGTGCTCCGCCGATGCCGAGGTGCCTTCCATCGCTGCAAGGTCGATCTTCGCCGCGCCGGTGCTGGCGATTGGCTGCTCGTTGTCCTGGTCCGTTGGCTGGGGAAGATCGCCATCGCTCGGTGCCGCTGCCGCCTCGGTTTCCCCGCCGGCGCGCTCGCCATCGGGGGCCTCGCCGTCAAGCCGGTCCTCGTCGATCACCACCAGCAGGTGCCGCTCTTCCGTCAGCCGGGCAAGGCCCGCGGGATAGGAGCTGGACCCACCCGGAACCAGGCGCTTGACGATGCGGTCGCTCTCGTTCGCCACGTCGGCGACAAGTGCGGCCAGCGTCTCAGGCCGGATGCCGAGCGCCGAAAAGCCGTCCGATGCGGCGTCGATATTGCCCTTGGCATCGACAAAGGCGATGTAGTGGCCGTCTTCCGTAAAGCCACCGATGGCGCGGTCGGCGATCTCGGCCGCGCTGCGCGAGCCGGTCTGCGCCGCCGGCAAGGCCAGCATGATGGTTTCCTCGCCATCGGGCATGGTCACTGCGCTGGCCAGGAAGCCGACCGCGCGGCTGGTCAGGCCGGTCGCCAGCCGGACCGTGATGGCACGGTCGCGGCCGATCTGCGGAAAACCGCTGGTTGCCATGATCTGGCGCCGGGCGATCAGCGGCAACCCTGCCGAGGCGCCGATGATAGCGCCGATGTCCGGATAGCCGAATACCGCCGCGCCGGGCCCGTTGGCCCAGATCACCTGCTCGAGATCTGCCGACAGAATGGCGATCGCGTCGCCTGCGGCGAAGCGCAGGCGGACGGCGTCGAGCACGGCGACGTCGAGGAAGGAGTAGTTTTCAGCCGGCATGCGCTTGGCGACCCTCACAGAGCGGGCAATTTGCGGTTAACGCTTTGTTAATAAAAGCCGACGGCGCGAAGGTCCACAAGTCATAGCGTGCAACCAGCGGAATCTCTAGGCGCGTGGTTAACGCCGCGAACCAAATATTTTATGGTGCGATGCAACAAACATGTTGCAATGCACAAAATTTGCCTTTATATTGCCATGATAGATGAACGAGACGGCATTTTGTCAAAGCCGCTGCCGCTGAAAAGGATGGAAAATGTCCAGGACCAAGACCGCTGAAACGATCGAAAACGTTGAGTTCCCGAGCTTTGACGCTTCGAAGGCCACCGACCAGATCCGTGCCTTCGCCGAAAAGGGCGTTGAGCAGTCGAAAGAGGCCTATGCCAAGCTGAAGACCGGCGCCGAGGAGACCCAGAAGGCTCTGGAGTCGACCTACGAGACCGCCAAGACCGTTTCCAGCGACCTGTCGCTCAAGACCATTGCCGCCCTGCGCGCCAATGCCGAAGCCGGCTTCGCGCATTTCGAAGCCCTGATCGGCGCCAAGTCGCTGTCGGAAGTCGTCGAGTTGCAGACCGCTTTCCTGCGCAAGCGCGTCGAAATGACCGTCGAGCAGGCTAAGGACTTCCAGGCGGTTGCTGCCAAGGCGGCCGAGGACGTATCCAAGCCGATCAAGACCGCCTTCGAGAAGGCCGTGAAAGAAATCAAGATCGCCTAATATTTGCGCACAGTTTGACGATGCATCAAAAGGTCGCATTTCGTCAGACAAATAGATGTGCGATATAGTGGTTTAAGTGAATACCCGGCGGGTGGAACCTCCTCCCTCTGCTCACCGGGATGACCAGCCAGCACCTCCTCCCGCTGGCTCGTAACAGGAAAAGGCCGGCACCTCCTCCCGCCGGCCTTTTCTTTTGTCCGGCGGAAAATGACTCGATGCCGGAGCGAGCTTTTGCCTTGCCAAAAGCCTTGAATTAAACTCCGATAGCCCGTATGGACGCATCGCCGAACGACAGAGCGGGTCCCGAACGTTTCATCTCGATCCCGCTCAGGCAAACGTGCCGTTGTAGCTCAGATGGTTAGAGCGCCGGATTGTGGATCCGGAGGTCGCTGGTTCGATCCCAGCCAACGGTACCATTCAGCTTTCAGCCAGGCTTCTGACCAATAGCGCAAGCGATCTCTACGATCCGGTTGCGGTTACCTGCGATCCCGCGCCTGGCGCGTGGCGCGCAGGTGGTCCACGAGGGCCCTCAGCTTCGGCGCGATATTCCGTCTGCTGGGGAAATAAAGATAGAAACCCGCAAACGGCGGAAAATAGCCGTCGAGGATTGGCACGAGCTCGCCGCGGTCGAGCCAGGGGCGGAATGTATCGGCCATGCCGAACGTGATCCCGGCGCCCGCAACGGCCAGCCGGATCATCAGCCACATGTCGTTGGTAGTGATCTCGGGCGCAACCGCCACGTCGAACTCGCGCCCGTCCTCGCCGAACTCCCACCGATAGGGCGAAACTCCCGGCGCCGGCCGCCAGCCGATACAGCGATGAGCCACAAGCTCGCGCGGATGGGCGGGTGCTCCGAACTTTTCGAGATAGCGCGGGGCGCAGACGGCCACCTGCCGCTGATCGCCCGATACCGGCACGGCAATCATGTCCTGCTCGATCACTTCGCCGAGCCTCACTCCCGCATCATAGCCTTCGGCAACGATGTCGAATTCCTCGTCGGTGACCACAATATCCAGATGCACCTCGGGAAACCTTTCTGCAAAGGACGCCAGCAACGGTCCTGACAGAAAGGCCTCTGCGATCGACGAAACCGCGATCCGCAGGCGGCCGCGCGGGCGGTCCAGCAACTCCGTGGTGGCTTCGATTGCCGCGTTCACGTCGGCGATCGCCGGTGCGACGCTCGCCAGCAGGCGCTCGCCCGCTTCGGTCAGGTTGACGCTGCGTGTCGTGCGCTGCAGCAATGCGATGCCAAGGCGCTGTTCAAGCCTGAGGATGCTCTGGCTGACCGCCGAGCGCGTCACGCCCAGCCGGCCTGCCGCAGCACGAAAATTGCGTTCCTCGGCCACCGCGACGAAGACGGCAATTGCATTGAGATCGATATCCATTGGTTAGTCAAACTTACCATCGAGGTTAACGGCGGGCGGGTTATCGCGACAATGCCACGGCTCTATCTCTGTCGCAATGGCAAGAAGGCTTGATCCTCCAGATCCAAGCCGAAGCCGGCTGACCAAGGAGATATCCCATGACATCACTCCCTTCCTCCTGGGACCTGGATGGAAAAGTCGCCCTCGTGACCGGCGCGGCACGCGGCATCGGCCGCTGCGCGGCGGAACTGCTGCGGGCGCGCGGCGCCCGGATCGTGGCAAGCGATCTCAGCGACGCCGTACGCGAATTGGAAGCCGAGGATGTGGCAACGCTGGTCGGCGATGTCGCCGACGAGCACCTGGCCAGACGCTCGGTCGAACTCGCCGCGAAGCGCTTCGGACGGCTGGACATCGTCGTGAACAATGCCGGTCGCACGCTCAACAAACGACTGACTGAGACCTCGGTCGACGACTATGACCGCATTCTGCAGATCAACGCGCGCGGCAGCTTCGTCACTGCCCGTGCCGCAGTGGAACTGATGGCCGCCGGCGGTGGCGGCGCGATCGTCAATGTCTCGTCGATCTCGGCCGTCGCGGCCTTCGAGACGCAGGCGGCCTATGCCTCCTCCAAGGCGGCTGTCGCACAGCTGACCAAGGTGATCGCGATCGAATACGGGCGCATGGGCATTCGCTGCAACGCCGTTGCCCCTGGCGTGATCGAAACCGACATCATGGAAGGCGTGGTGGAGAATGGCCGGGAGATGCTGCGCAGCTTCGGCGGCGCGCATCCAATCGGCCGGATCGGCCAGCCGCAAGAAGTTGCCGAGGCCATCGCCTTTCTTGCCTCGCCGGCATCCAGTTTCATCACCGGGGCCTTGCTTCTGGTCGATGGCGGCTACACCGCCCAGTGAGCCCCCCAAATAGGGCCGGCGCGCCGCGGGAGCTCACCCGCACCCAATCCCTTCACATCGTGAAAATAATCACAGACCAAAAGGATCATCTCGATGACCATGAACAGAGTTGTTCTGATCACCGGTGCCTCCAGCGGCATCGGCGCTGGCATTGCCCGCGAGCTTGGCGCGGCAGGTGCGAAGCTGATGCTCGGCGCACGCCGCACCGACCGCCTTGAAGCGCTTGCGGCCGAAATCGAGGCAGCTGGTGGAACGGTTCGCGTGCGAGCGCTCGACGTCACCAGGAGGGCGGATGTCGCAGCATTCGCCGACGCAGCCCGGGCCGAATGGGGCCAGGTCGATGTCATCGTCAACAATGCGGGCGTCATGCCGCTGTCGGCCATGGCAGCCATGAAGGTCGACGAGTGGGAGCTGATGGTGGACGTCAACATCAAGGGTGTTCTGTACGGCGTCGCGGCGGTTCTGCCCGAGATGACGGCACGCGGCTCCGGTCACATCATCAATATCGGTTCCATTGGCGCACTGGCCGTCTCGCCCACGGCTGCCGTCTATTGCGCAACGAAATACGCTGTCCGCGCGATTTCCGATGGGCTCCGCCAGGAGAGTGACGATATCCGCGTAACCTGCATTCATCCTGGCGTGGTGGAAAGCGAGCTGGCGAACACGATCTCCGACGAAGCCGCTGCCGCCGCCATGAAAAGCTGGCGTGCTATTGCCCTGCAACCCGATGCCATCGCCAGGGCAGTGCGCTATGCAATCGAACAGCCCGACGATGTCGACGTCAACGAGATAGTCGTGCGTCCGACGAAGGCGGCGCATTGATGCGATCCACTTTGGCCGCAGTGCTTACGGGTATTGCCGTTGCTGTAGCTCCAACCGGCCTGACCCTTCCTGCAACTCCAATCCTTGCGGAGGAACCAATGACGCACCAAGCTCATCCCTATGTCGGAATGTGGGTCACCGAGGATCGCCATATCAGGCACGAACTCCTGCCGAACGGCCGTTATGACGAAGCGCGCGGTGACCGCGAAGGCGCCTACCGGGGACGCTATGAAGTGCACGGCAACCACATAGAATACTGGGACGATACGGGCTTCACCGCGGATGGTGAGTTCGTCGAAGGCGTCCTCTATCATGCCGGCATGATCCTTTACCGCCAGCGGTAGAGAGCCACCCTGAGACAAGCACTTCAGGGTTTCCACAAGACGCTATTGCATGCCTTGCATGAGGCGCTCGGCAGCTTGCACGGCAAGGCCCGTCACACCACATATCTCCCAGCAAGCGCGGCGGAAAGAAGCAGGACCGCAAGCAGAGTCGACATTGCAAATGGTTATCACTATATAGCGGCGGCTTTGACGGCTCGCCTCTTACATGGTGCCGGCGAGAGGGCGGTAAATGTGCTAGCTATTGTGACATCTATTGTGATCTAAAACGGCTTGAAAACCGACAAAAAGCAAATAGAAACAATAGCGCGGGTCGAACGAGTTTCCTCGAGAGAATCAGTCCTCAAGAACTAGAACGTGCTCCTTGAACCCTCCATTCCCTTCGGCTCTGTGGACCTCGGACAAGTTCGGCTTGCCGGGCGAAGCCGACTCGGCTCGAATGGCAGCACGCATCTTTTCGAAGATGCCGACGTTTATGATTACCAACCGGCATAGCCGCTAGGGAAACAGCAGTATGAGTGAACACGCAATCGAGTTCTTGCGCGGGTGGATTGGCGAAAAAGTCCACTGCCAGCCCTCGCCAGCCAGGATCGAGAAGCAGGCCGAGACCCTCGCCAGGGAATGTGCGGCCAAGGCCGCCGAAGCCGGCATACCCCTGGAGGATATCCAGGAAGAGGTCGGCGACATTCAGGAGCTCATTGCTTCGAGGCTCGAAGAGGCGGCCGAGGCCGACCAGGACGAGCAGAATTCCAACAAGCCTGCCGGCTGACGGACCGCCCCGGCAAAACCTGCCGGGCGAACAATGCCTGTCTGATGCAGTTGCGCGGTCCTATCGCCGCGCAGCCTTGCCAAATCTCTCCTCGAGCCACTCTTTCGGCAATGCCGGCACGAAATTGCCGTCGCGCCCGGTCATGTCTTCATTGGCGACCAGCGCGTTGAGGATTGCTTCCTCCACGCTCTGAACGACGGCGTCGAAGAACGGGTTGATATCGGCATCCGGTATGTAGCCGGCGCTGACCAGCTTGCCGGCCGCGCCGCGCGCCGCGTCGGCATTGGCCGTGCTGAAGGCCAGAAAAATATCGCCGGACGAATTGTATCCATAGCCGCCGATCAGCGCCACGCCGAGCGGCACGCGTTTCGCCAGTCTTTTCAACTGATGCGGCATGAATGGCGCATCGGTGGCGACGATCGCGATGATGGAGCTCTTTTCCGCTCGCGGCGTGTTGTCCCGGATCGCCGGTTCGGCGAGTTCCGCTCCGGCTCTGATGCCACGGATCACGAGGTTTCGCCGTGCACCGAAATTCGACTGGACGAAGCAGCCGATCGTGAAACGCTCTCCATTCCAGTCGACGCTGCGCGAGGATGTGCCGGACCCTGCCTTGAAGCCGAAGGTGATCATGCCGGTGCCGCCGCCGACGCTGCCCTCGTCGATCGGCCCGCTTTCAGCCGTTTCGAGCGCGGAAAACACGTGCTCGAAGCTCACATGGTGGCCGTTGATATCGTTCAGGAAGCCGTCGTAAGTCTCGCCCGCCACCGGCAGCGCCCAGGCGCTGTCGAGCGATTGCGGCAGCACCGTCTGCATCCAGCGCAACGTTGCGTCGCGGCTGACGCCGCAGGAATGGGTGTTGGTGATGGTGATGGGAAGATTGAACGCTCCGAGTTCCTCTATCAGATGCGAGCCGGTCAGTTCGCCATTGCCATTGGCGCTGAACATCCCGGCGAACGCCGGGACGGCCAACTCGCCTCTGGGCCGTGGCAGGATCGCGGTCACGCCGGTGCGTACCGGACCCTTGCCGACGACGAGCGGCCCATCCCCTGAGATCAGCGTCGTATAGCCGACCATCACGCCAGGCACATCGGTGATGGCATTGAAGCGGCCTGGCGTGCCCTCGAATGGGATCGCGAAGGCACGGGCGCGCAGTTTGCCCGAGGACGTCGCAAGATGCGGGTCGGTCATTTCTTCCTCAGAAAAGCGAACCTTGGCCGCCTGGCGCCTTGAGCTTGGCCGCGGGCTTGGCAACCGTCTTCGGCCGCGCCGTGCCACTGATGGCGACTGCATCGGCGGTGCCGTCGGCGAACTCCAGCGAAAGCGCCATCCCCGACACAACTTCTGCCGCATGCTTGACCACGGCGCCGTCCACATCCTTGACCAGCGCGAAGCCTCGCGCCAGCACGGCCTTGTGCGAGAGCGTCGCCAGCAGCCGGTCTGCCTGCGTCAGTTTTCCACGCAGACGGTCCAGCCGCCGCGAAATTGCCTGGTCCTGACGCCGCGTCAGCGCCAGCAGGGCATCGCCTTGCAGTTTCTGCCGTCTTGCGATCGGCGCCGGTGACAGTCTAGTCGCCGTGCGCGAAAACCGCGCTCGACGCTCGCGCACGATGGCGAAGAAAGCCGCTTGCGCACGGGCGAGGTCGCGGCGCGTCAGAGTGCGGGCTTCGTTCATGCGCCGCGACAAAGTCGCCGGCGTCAGCCGCTGCCCCAGAAGCCTGGCTCGCTTGCGCTCGACGCTGACCGACAGCGCCCGGCCGAGCCGGCTCGTCGCCTCGTCGAAGCGCCGCCGTGGCAGCGCCAGCAACTGGTCGGGCGAGGGCAGCGCACGGGCGGCCGCGCGTGCCGCCTGCCGCTTGCGTTCGAAATTGCGCGACAGTGCGGTCTTCAACCGCGCGCCAAGGCCGGCAAGCGTCGCTTCGAGGTCGACCTTGACCGGCACGGCGATCTCGGCGGCGCCTGTCGGCGTCGGCGCCCGTACATCCGCCGCCAGATCGATCAATGTCCAGTCGGTCTCGTGGCCGACCGCGGAAATCACCGGAATGCCCGAAGCGGCGACGGCCCGGGCGAGCGCTTCGTCGTTGAAGCCCCACAGATCCTCCAGGCTGCCGCCGCCGCGCGCCACGATCAACAGATCGGGCCGCGCGATGGCGCCGTCCCATGGCAGTGCGTTGAAGCCGTTGACGGCAGCGGTCACTTCCGCACCAGCCGTCTCGCCCTGCACCCGCACCGGCCAGACCAGCACGTGCAGTGGAAACCGATCCTTGATGCGGTGGATGATGTCGCGGATGACGGCGCCTGTCGGCGAGGTGACGACGCCGATGACGCAGGGCATGAACGGCAGACGCCGCTTGCGTGCCGCGTCGAACAGGCCTTCGGCCTGCAGCCGGCGCTTGCGCTCGTCCAGCAGCGCCATCAGCGCACCGGCACCGGCCGGCTCGAGATTGTCGATAACGATCTGGTAGTTCGACTTTCCGGGATAGGTGGTGAGCCGGCCGGTGGCGATCACCTCCATGCCTTCCTCTGGACGGAATTTCAGCCGGCTCATCGTGGTCTTCCACACCACGGCGTCGAGCCGCGCGCGATCGTCCTTCAGGCAGAAATAGGCATGGCCGGAGGAATGCGGTCCGCGATAGCCGGAAATCTCGCCGCGCACCCGTACATTGCCGAAGACGTCCTCGACCGTACGCTTCAGCGCGCCGGAAATTTCGCTCACCGTATATTCGGTGGCGTTGGTGCGTGATTCGGATGCTGCGTCGCTCATCGGCCGATTGGGGGACGATTGCTGGCCGGCGTCAAGGCGGCCGTGTTCGATGTCCGCCCCAATCGCGCGATCACCAGCCCGGCAGGATCTGGTTCGGCTTGGTCCGCTTCATCTTGGCGAAGGCGAGGGCGGCGAAATCGAACGTGCCGGTCTCCTCGCCGAGTGGCACGGAAATATTGTCGAGGCTCTCCGAAATGTGGCGCGCAAGCGCGTCGACGATCTCCGGCCGCGAGGTCTGACCGCGCATGATGCCGATGCGGCAATCGGGCAGGGCGCCGAAACCGTCGGCCTCGCCCAGCACCCGCATGCCGGGCCGCAGGGCGCATTCCGGCAGCACCGAGATCGCCAGACCGGAAAGCACCGCGGCTGCGATGACGGTGGCAGAGAAGCTGGTGAACAGGATGCGATAGTCGCGGCTCTGCTGATCGAGCACGTCGGCGGCGGCCCGCCGCCAGATGCAGTTCGGCCGGCCGAAGGCCATCGGCAGGATCGGCTGCTCATGCGTCGCATGGTTGGCCGAGGTAACCCACAGCAGCGGTTCGCGCCGCACCACTTCCGACTGGCCACGCGCGTCGTTGTGCGTCACCAGCGCCAGGTCGAGATTGCCGCGCTTGATGTGTTCGACCAGTCCCGGCGTCGGTTCGCAGATAACGGTCAGTTCGACATGCGGGTTGGAACGGGCAAACCGCGCCATGATCTCTGGCAGGAAGCGATCGGCATAATCGTCCGGCGTGCCGATGCGGATGGTGCCTTCGAGCCGGCGGTCGTCGAAGGCGGCCAGTGTTTCCTTGTTGAGATAGAGCAGCCGCCTTGCGTAGGAGAGCAGTCTGTCGCCTTCCTCGGTCAGCCTGTTGGTGCGGCCGTCTTTTTCGAACAGCGGCTTGCCGATCCGTTCCTCCAGCCGCCGCATCTGCATCGACACCGCAGACTGGGTCCGATGCACCGCTTCCGCCGCGCGGGTAAAGCTGCCGGTGTCGACAATCGAGATGAAGGTCTGCAACTGATCGAGATCGAGCGGCGCTTTCATTGGCCTAATCCATCATTGATGCTGATGCTAAAGATTAGAAACATTCGTTGGATTAATCAATCGGGCCATGGCAAATTCGCATTGTCCACATGAAGGCATGTGAATCGAAGCCGGAACGGCCGCTGTCGCCAGCGCCCGATCGACCGGTTTCGCCCGTCCGAATGTGAAGGAGACCGACATGGCTACGTTTGATTTCGCTACCGAGACCTCGCGCATCACTTCGCGTCCGGCCGTTGCGACGCGCGTGGCCAACGCCGCTGCCAATGTTTACCGCGCCTGGAAAAACCGCCGCGCCTTTTATCGCCTCGGCGAGATGTCGGATGCCGAGCTCGCCGACATCGGCCTGACCCGCGCCGACCTGCACGTCGCTGTCGGTGTACCCTTTGGCCGCGATCCGACCGAAAGGCTTCGCGTCATCGCGATCGAGCGCGCCGAAACGATCGAGGATATTGCCCGCAAGGTGGCGTGATCGCGTGGTTTCGCCGTTCGGGCGCGTTGAACCTTTTTGAGGCACGACGCCACCAAGTTACGCAGGCTCCCCACTCCCTGCCGGATCCCCCGGCCAGCCTGCGCGCTGCCCGGTCCTCCCAGGACCGGGCTTTCTTTTTTGGGCGGCACTGATGATTGGTTGCCGGTGTCTGGTCTAGCGCCGGCCCATGCCCTGCTTGAACTGGTCGAAGATCGACTCCATGCCTTTCTGGTAGTCGTCGCGCTGCTGGGCGCCTGTCTCGAACATCTTGCCGAACAGGTCGTCAAACGGATTTCTCGGCCTGCCGCTCGGATTGGCCTGCGGCTGCGGCGCCTGGGGTTGCTGCGGCGCCTGACGCGGCTGAGACTGTTGTGCGCCACCGCCGAACATGTCCTGCGGCACCTTGCCGAGCGGATTGTCACCATAAGGGTTCTGTGTCTGCTGGGGTTGGTTCTGCGGCTGCTGTGGCTGTGGTGCACCGCCGCCGAACATATCCTGCAGCACCTTGCCGAGCGGATTGTCACCATAAGGGTTCTGTGTCTGTTGCGGCTGGCTTTGTGGCTGCTGCCCGCCGCCGAACATGTCCTGCAACACCTTGCGCAGCGGATTGTCGCCGTAAGGGCTCTGCGTCTGTTGCGGCTGCTGCCCGCCGAACATATCCTGCAGCACCTTGCCGAGCGGGTTATCCGTGGGGCCTGCAGGCTGAGGGGTCGGTGCCTGGCTGCCGCCGCCAGCCTGCCGCATCATCTGCTCGATGAGCTCGCCAAGCGGATTGCCGCCACCGCCTGCCGCATGCATCTGCCCGCCTAGCTGGTTGGTGGTCTGCTTGAATAGCCCGCCCATCATCATCGAGGCGATTGCCGGCAGCATCTGCTGCAACACCTGCTGGCTGACGCCGCTCGCCTGCGCGGCCTGGCTGGCGACGGCCCGCGACAAATCCTTCGAGCCGAACAAATGGCCCAGAATGCCGTTGCCTTCATCGAGGCCCTGCGGCGAGAAGGCCCGGCTTGCATCCTCGAAATATTTGGCGTGCTGGCCGCTGGCCATCGCCGTCATGAAGGAGCCGAGCCCATAAGGGTCCGCCGTGTTGCGCTTCAGCCCCTGCGAAAAGGCCGGCAGCAGCGCCGCGACCGCCGCCTGCGTCTGCTGCTGCGAAAGCCCGAACTGCTGGGCCAGCGCCTGCATGCCGTTGCCGTTCTGGGCCTGTGCCAGAATATCGAACAAGGAAGGCATTGTTTTCTCCTCCGGGAAAATCCTCGTTGGAGAAGCCTAGTTCGTTTCCATCACTGATTGAAGCGAATTTGCCGGACCATCGGCCAAGCGGATAGCGAAGCGTTAATACGCGTATTCCATGAACACCGGCTCGATCGAGCCGCCCCAGCGTGTGTGGTAGGCCGAGAGCATCTCTTCGGCGCTGGTGGTGCCACGCGCGACGACCTCGTCCAGCGTGTTGAGGAACGACGTCTCGTCATAGCCGTCGCGGTTCTTGCGGCCGCGGTTCTTCAGTCCCATGCGCGAGATGACGAGCACGTCGCGGGCGATCTCGCGCAATGTCGTGTTGCGGAAGGGCGCCGAAATGCCCTGTTCCGGCACCGCGTTGCGCATTGCCAGCACTTCGTCATAGCTCCAGCTCGAGGTCAGCGCCTCGGCCGCGTCGAGCGCCGCCGCATCGTAGAGCAGCCCGACCCAGAAGGCCGGCAGCGCGCAGATGCGCCGCCACGGCCCGCCATCGGCGCCGCGCATTTCGAGAAAGCGCTTCAGCCGCACGTCGGGGAACAGCGTCGACAGATGGTTTGCCCAGTCGCCCATCGTCGGCAGCCCGTCCGGCAGGTCGTTACGGGCAGCACCCGCCATGAACTGGCGGAAGGTGATGTGCGTCATGTCGTGGTATTGGCCGTCGCGGATGACGAAATACATCGGCACGTCGAGCGCCCATTCGACATAGTCGGCAAAGCCGAAATCGGGCGAGAAGCAGAACTCGAGCAGGCCGGAGCGCTGATTGTCGGTGTCGCGCCAGATCTCGCCGCGCCAGCTCTGCAAGCCGTTCGGCCGGCTTTCGGTGAAGGGCGAGTTGGCAAACAGCGCCGTCGACAGCGGCTGCAGCTTCAGCGACACCTGCATCTTGCGGCGCATGTCGGCTTCGCTTTCGAAGTCGAGGTTCACCTGGATCGTGCAGGTCCGGTACATCATGTCGAGACCTTTGGTGCCGACCTTGGGCATGTAGCGGGTCATGATCTCGTAGCGCGATTTCGGCATTTTCGGCGTCTCGGCCAGCGACCATTTCGGGCTGCCGCCAAGGCCGAGAAAACGAATGCCCATCGGTTCGGCGATCTCGCGCACCTGCGCCAGATGCGCATTGCCTTCGCGGCAGGTCTGGTGGATCGTCTCCAGCGGCGCGCCGGACAGTTCGAACTGGCCGCCGGGCTCCAGCGAGATCGCGCCCTGGCCGGTCGGCTCGACCAGTCCGATGATGCGGCCGGCATCCATGATCGGGTCCCAGCCGAGTTTGTCCTGCATGCCTTCGAGGATGGCGCGGATGCCGTGCTCGCCGCCATAGGGCACCGGCGCATTGCCGTCGACATAGAACGGGAATTTCTCGTGCTCGGTGCCGATGCGCCATTTGTCGCGCGGCTTGTTGCCTTCGGCCAGGTGCTCGACGAGTTCGTCGACGCTTTCTATCGGCCGGAAATCGGTTGTATCGCGCGCCATAGGAGCCCTCCGCACATGACCCTGAAAATCGGCTTCGATTTTCGGAACGGATCAGGTGCCCAATCAAATGCTACAGCGTCCTTTGCGCGCCCGAAAGGACACGCGGCCGCTGCCGGCGCTAGATGGACGAAATGTCAGTAGCCGATCAAGCGAAAAATCCTGAGCCAGCGGGTAATTGGAATTGATCACCAATCGCCGATTGTCGCCTGGATCAGCGCCAGTGCCGCCACCGCCGCCGTATCCGCTCGCAGGATGCGCGGCCCGAGCGGAATCGCGGTAACGAAAGGCAGCGCTCTCAGCATCTTGCGTTCCTCGTCGGAAAAGCCGCCCTCCGGTCCGACCAGCAGGCCGAGCTTTCTCTCCCGCACCGCCTGCAATGCCGGCAGGGGATTGTTGGTCGATGCATCCTCGTCGCAGAAGATCAGCCGCCGCTCGCGGTCCCAGTTGCTGAGCAGGCGCTCGAATTTTTCCGCTTCGCGCAGCTCTGGCACCGCCAATATGCCGCATTGCTCGGCCGCCTCGACGACATTGGCGCGCAGGCGCTCGATGCCGGGTTTTGCCACCTGCGTATGCTGGGTGATGACCGGCTGCAGGATGCCAGCGCCCATCTCGACCGCCTTTTGCACGAGGTAGTCGAGCCGCCCCTGCTTCAGCGGCGCGAAGCAATAGACGAGATCGGGCAACGGCGGCTGCGGCCGCTGCAATGCCAGCAACCTCAGGCGCAACGCCTTCTTCGACTTCGTGGCGATCGCCGCCGACCATTCGCCGTCGCGGCCGTTGAAGACCAGAATTTCGGCGCCTTCGCCGAGCCGCAGCACGTGCGAGAGATAATGGCTCTGCTGCGGGCCGACGTCGAACTCGATGTCCGGTCCAAGCCCGTCCGGCACGAACAGCCGCTGCATCTTGTAATTGGCGCGCATCGCCGAGGAATGCGGCAACGTCACCCTCGGCGTCAAGCCTCGGCGGAAGGATGCCAGACAGGCTCGTAGCCTTTCTGCAGCACCGAAACAGTTGTCGCTGGCGTGAGCAGGCGGATTGGACTGTCGGCAAAACCGCCGAACCCCACCGGTTCGCCATAACCGCCGAAACTCCAGGGCAGCGCGGCGCCATCAAACAGGACGTACGCCCTGTTTCCTGACGAGATCATCGTGCCGTCCGGCAAGTCCGCAAGCGCTTCCGGTTCCAGTCTCGTCGCCCGCCCGCCCGATGCCAGGCGCTCCTTGTGCAGGCGTTTGTCGAGCTGCGGCGCGCGTGGTTCGGCAATGCCGAAGGCGTCGCCGAAACGCCGGACAAAATCCCTGGCCCGCTCGCGCCGGCAGAAGAAGCAGGGACGGTGGCCGGCGGCAAGCGCCGTCACCTCGTCGAGGAAAAACAGCTCGGTCCAGCCGGCCTTGCCGCCAGCCCGGTTGCGCCCCATCGGCTCGCGCCGCACGTTGCCGAATTCGCAGACGCAGATGATCCAGGCTTGCAGCGCCCAGCGCTTCTTCAACAGCGTTCTCGTCTCGGGGTCGTGAATGATGCCGCGATTGCCCATGAACAGGCCGCGCTCCGGCACGGCATGGATGGTGCCGAACGGGTCGATCCGGTTTTGCAGTGGCATAGGCGTTCCCTGTTGGCTGCAATGCTGGCGCCATGATATCGCTCGTTGCATCAATTTCATGTCAGCAGGTTTCGATGCGGGTCTTGGTTGTCCAGAACTTCGACAATGAGGGCCTTGGCCAGATCGGCGCGGCGCTTGTCGAGGCGGGCGTCGATATCGACCTGCGCCGTCCCTACCGCGGCGACGCGCTGCCGCAAGATAGCGGCGGGCATGACGCCATGGTGGTGCTCGGCGGCGCCCAGAATGCGCTGGACGACGAGCTCTGTCCTTATTTTCCGGGCCTGCTCGACCTGACGCGCGACTTTGCCGAGAGGGATCGCGCGGTGCTTGGTATCTGCCTCGGCAGCCAGTTGGTCGCGCGCGCCTTTGGCGGCGAGAACCAGATCGGCGGCGCGTCGGAGTTCGGCTGGCACGAAGTCGCGCTCACCGCGGCGGCGCAGGCCGATCCGGTGCTCGCCGCCTTGCCTGAAAAGTTCCCGATCTTCGAATGGCACGACGACACCTTTGTCTTGCCCGAGACTGCCGTGCGGCTGGCCGGCAATGCCGTCGCCGAGAACCAGGCGTTCCGCATCGGCCGCGCCGTCTATGGCTTCCAGTTTCATTTCGAGGCCGACCGGCCGATGGTTCGCGACTGGAGCACGTCCTTCGCACCGCTGATCGCCGAACGCCATCCGGATTGGGCCGTCCGGCTCGACGACGAAATGGCCCGCAACGGACCGCAAGCCGATGCCGCCGGCCTGGCCATCGCCCGCGCCTGGGTGGCGACGATCTGACGGCCCATATAGTCAACGTATTTGGCGACGTTGCATATTTGGCACGCGGCGGCAAATCCGCCGGGGATAACGCGTTTCATCCTTGGCCTGTGTCTGTCCGCCAGCCTAAAAGGCGCGCGCTCTGCATCTTGGGTGCAACCGCGATGAACCTTTCCTGTGACCCGCGCGACACACCGCCGATACAGAACATGCCTAGAAGCGCGAAACCGTCCGACATTTGCGACGTATTTTGCGTTTCAACGCATTGGTAACCCGCTCGTGCATAGATGCAGGAAGCTCAACAAGAGATGACGTCCGTGAAAGCAGCCTTTTTGTCCTTTGTCATGTTGTCGGCTATCGTCTTGTGCGGCCTCGGCATTTATTCCGCCGACGCGGCCAACGACCACAATGCCGTCGACGGCTACGGCGTCACCGCCGCGCTTCGCTAGCCTCTCTGCTCATAATCCCACGCCTTCCCTACGCCCGCTTACCCGTCACTGTCAGGATATGCTTATCAGCGCCGTCCACCACGAGCGCGGTGAGGTTTCCCGACTGCCAGGCGAGGGTGTCGACATTGACGCGGTTGCCGGTGATCTCGGCCTTGGCCACCGGCGTATGGCCGTGCACCACGATCTTGGGATGAAGACCGGTGTGATCGTGGAAGACCTCGCGGATCCAGATCAGGTCCTGCCGGGTCTGGCTTTCCAGCGCAACGCCGGGCCGGATGCCGGCATGGCAGAAGAAGAAGTCGCCGAACGTCACTGAGAAGGGCAGCGAGCGCAGGAACTCGACATGGTTCTGCGGCACCGCCTCGACCAGTGCGGCGTGCCCTTGCCGCAGTGCCGCATCGGCGCGGCCAAACCAGGCGCTGCTCCCACCGAGCGACACGCCATAGGATAGCGCCGTCTGGATGCCGCCATAGCGCATGAACAGGCCGTCCGGGTCGGGGACATCGAGAAAATCGAGGAAGCCGAGATCATGATTTCCGGCCAGCATCAGGTGACGCGGATCGCGTCTTTGCGCGTCGATCAGGAAATCGATGACGCCCCTGGAGTCCGGGCCGCGATCGACATAGTCGCCGAGATGGATCACGCGCCAATCGGCCGACGGCCTTTGACCGAGCTCCGCCTCGATCCGCCGGTGCATGGCGGTCAGCAAATCGAGCCGGCCGTGCACATCGCCGATCGCATAGAGGCGCATGCCTTGCGGTCCGCGCGCCTCGTAGAAACTGATGCCGGGCTCCGTCAATGCCTGCGTCGCCTCCGTGGTCATGCCGCCACGGGACTTTAGCGCCGAAGCTGATCCTTGCCCATGTCGGTGACCAGACGCTTTCCGCACAGAGCCAGCGTTATGTCCATCTCCTTGCGGATGATTTCCAGCGCCTTGGTAACCCCTTCCTTGCCGAGTGCGCCGAGGCCGTACAGGAAAGGCCGGCCGATATAGGTGCCCTTGGCGCCGAGGCACAGTGCTTTGAGCACGTCCTGGCCGGAACGGATGCCGCCGTCCATATGCACCTCGATCGTGTCGCCGACGGCATCGGCGATCTCTTCGAGCGCCATGATCGATGACGAGGCGCCGTCGAGCTGGCGGCCGCCATGGTTGGATACGATGATCGCGTCGGCGCCCGTCCTGGCCGCCATCAGCGCGTCGTCCTTGTCGAGTATGCCTTTCAGGATCAGCTTGCCGCCCCAGCGCTCCTTGATCCAGGCGACGTCCTTCCACGACAGGTGCGGATCGAACTGCTCCTTCGTCCACGACGACAGCGAGGCGAGGTCGCCGACGCCCTTGGCATGGCCGACGATGTTGCGGAAGCTCCGGCGCTTTGTCCCGGCCATGCCGACGCACCAGCGCGGCCTGGTCGCCATCTGCCAGATGTGCTTCGGCGTCATCCGCGGCGGCGCCGAAAGCCCGTTGCGGATATCCTTGTGGCGCTGACCGAGGATCTGCAGGTCGAGCGTCAGCACCAGCGCCGAACATTTCGCCGCCTTTGCGCGGTCGATCAAATCGAAGACGAAATCCTTGTCGCGCAGCACATAGAGCTGGAACCAGAACGGCTTCCTGGTCACCGACGCGACATCCTCGATCGAGCAGATGCTCATCGTCGACAGCGTGAACGGCACGCCGAATTCCTCCGCCGCCTGCGCCGCCAGCATCTCGCCGTCCGGATGCTGCATGCCGGTCATGCCGGTCGGCGCCAGCGCCACCGGCATCGCCACCTTCTCGCCGATCATGGTCGATTCCAGCGAGCGGTTGTCCATGTCGACCAGCACGCGCTGGCGGAACTTGATCTTCTGGAAATCTTCCTCGTTGGCCCGGTAGGTGCTTTCGGTCCAGGCGCCGGAATCGGCATAGTCGAAGAACATCTTCGGCACGCGGCGGCGCGCCAGGTCCTTGAGGTCGGCGATGGTGAGAATGCTGCTCATGGATTTTTTCCGCTGGTTCTTCGCTGGTTCGTCGTTGAATTTTCTGGGCGGTGCCTACGGCTGTTTTCTTGCCGGCTCACCGCCACCGGGCTCGGAGCGCTGCCTGAGCCTCAGCCGCGACACGCGCTGCCAGTCGCCGCTGCGCTCGGCCTCGGCCATCGATCGTTCGACGTAGGAGATGTGGTCCATCGCCGCCTGCCGCGCCGTGGCCGGATCGCCGGCCTTGACCGCCGCATAGATTGCCCGGTGCTGCGAAAGCAGCGCCTCGCGCGCGCCCGGCACGTTGAACACCAGCCGTCGGTTCTGGAACACGCCTTCCGACAGCAGCCGATAACAGGAGCGCAGCGTGTGCAGCAGGATGATGTTGTGCGCGCATTCGCAGATCGCGTGATGGAACTCGATGTCGATTTCCGCCTCGTCGTCGAAATTGCCGGTCCGGTGCGCCTCGTCCATACGTGCCATGATGCGGTCGAGCAGCGCCAGATCGTCCGATGTGGCACGCCGCGCCGCATATACCGCGGCCACCGCCTCGATCTCGCGGCGGTACTCCAGATAGTCGGTCACCGCCTTGCGATGCATCGAGATCAGGTCGGTCACCGGCTTGGTGAACAGCTGGCCGATGACATCGGCGACATGGGTGCCGCCGCCTGGCCGTGTCGTCAACAGCCCGCGCCCTTCCAAGGCTTTCAAGGCATCGCGCAGGATCGGCCGCGACACCTCGAACTGGCGCGCCAGTTCGCGCTCGCCCGGCAGCCGGTCGCCGGTGCGCAGGACGCCTTCGAGGATCAGGCTCTCGATCTGCTGCACCACCTCGTCGGCGGTGCGCGAATGCTCGATCCGGGAGAAAATGTCGCTCAAACGGGATGCCTGGGGGTTGAACCGATGTCGCGCAAGATAAAGCCGGCGTCGCCAACTGGTCAAATTATTTATCCAATTCGCCAGAGCCGGGTCCGTTTCACAGCCGCGGCTTCATATCAGCTTGAGCTAAACTGGCCGTTTGCGTCCCCTGGCGATTGCCTCTAGAGGGACATCATTGCCAAAGGGCTCACAGAAGCCCGGGGGACCAGCCGTGCCAGACGCCGACCCTTCCAACCTCGAACTCCAGCTGCGCGCCAAAGCCGTGGGCGGCACCGTCATGGGCTTTCCGGCGCATGAAGGTCGGCCGGGCGCGCTCGGCGAGGTCCACGCCCGGCCGCAGCCGCTGGTCGAAAAGCCGCGCGTGCTGGTGCAGCTTTCCTTCATGACCGAAGCTGGATCCGGGATCGATCAGGCCGTGCTTTCCGAATTGTCGCGACGCCTCGGCATCGCCGCGCCCGACCCTCACGCCCGCCACCACGCGATGAAATGGGGCAAGGGCTCGCTGCGTTGGGAACGTCACACGGAATTCTCGACCTATCTCTGGGAAGGCCCGCTCGCCGAAAACGGCAGGGGGCAAGAAGACACACCCTTCGGCAACGGGTTTTCGCCGCCGGGCACGGTGATTTCCGGCATCAGGCTGGAGATCCGCAAATGGACGCCGGCGAACGAAAAACTGATCGCCGGCTTCGACCCGACCAGCCTGTGCTATTCGCTGGTTGAGCGCGGCAACGCGGCCATCGTCACCGATTTCCGTCAGGATGGCGACGGCTTGACCCGCATGCTGGTGCTCGACCGTGGCCTGACCCCGGCGCGCATCGGGGCACTGTCGCAGCGGCTGATCGACATCGAGACCTACCGCACGCTGGCCATGCTTGGGCTGCCGCTCGCCCTGACGCTGTCCGGTCGGGCCCGCCGCATCGAAGACAGGCTGGCCCAGACCACGTTGGAAATGAAGGTCGCCGAGACCCGCGACAGCCAGACGCTGCTTGCCGACTTGACCGAACTGGCCGCCGAGCTGGAGGCCGATGCCGCCTCCAGCCTCTACCGCTTCGGCGCCAGCCGCGCCTATGACGGCATCGTGCGCGAACGGCTGGAGGCGCTCGACGAAGAGGCGGTGCCCGGCTACGACACCTGGGGCGGTTTTCTGCAGCGCCGCGTGGCGCCGGCGATGCGTACCTGCCGTTCGGTCGAGGAGCGCCAGGCCAACCTGTCGACGAAGCTCACCCGTGCCACCACACTGCTGCGCACCTGGGTCGACGTCGAGGTCGAGAAGCAGAACCGCGATCTTTTGGCATCGATGAACAATCGCGCCCGCCTGCAATTGCGGCTGCAGCAGACGGTGGAGGGGCTCTCGGTCGCCGCGGTTTCCTACTATGTCGTCGGCCTCATCGGCTACGTCGCCAAGGGCGCCTCGATCTTCGGCCATGCCTTCGCGCCGGAAATGGTCACCGCCGCCTCGGTGCCGCTCGCCGTCGTGCTCGTCTGGTGGGGCGTGCGCCGCGTCCGCCGCATGCACTCCGAACCAGGCAAGCAGCCGGGCGAGTAATGTGGGGCGCAGCGGCAGATTGCCGCTGCGGAAGGCTGTCTCGGCCATAGGCCTCTCATCCCGGCCAACGCGGCATTTGCAACCGACCACTGTCGCTGGTAAAAGATTTTTACCAGTCGATCGAAGGAGGCTGTCGATGTCCGGCCCTGCCATGCCGAAACCAGACGACGCCACGATGCGCCGGCGCGACGAGATCGTCGCCGATATGCGCATCATCGTGCCGGGCGAGGGCGTCGTCGACGCCGCCAATGCCATGCGCGCCTTCGAGAGCGACGGGCTCACCGCCTACCGGCAATTGCCGCTGGTCGTGGTGCTGCCGCAGACCGTGGCGCAGGTGTCGCGGGTGCTGAAATATTGCAGCGACCGCAACATCCGCGTCGTGCCGCGCGGCTCCGGCACCTCGCTCTCCGGCGGTGCGCTGCCGCTCGAAGACGCGGTGCTGCTGGTCATGAGCCGCTTCAACCGCATCCTCGAGATCGATTTTCAGAACCGCGTCGTCGTCGCCCAGCCCGGCGTCACCAATCTCGGCATCACCACCGCCGTCGAGCAGGAGGGCTTCTATTACGCCCCCGATCCATCCTCCCAGATCGCCTGCTCGATCGGCGGTAATGTCGCGGAAAATTCCGGCGGCGTGCACTGCCTGAAATACGGTCTCACCGCCAACAATGTGCTCGGCATCGAGATGGTGCTGATGAATGGCGAGGTGGTGCGCCTCGGCGGCAGCCATCTCGACGCGGAAGGCTACGACCTGCTCGGCGTCATGACCGGCTCCGAAGGACTGCTCGGCGTCGTAACCGAGGTCACCGTACGCATCCTGAAGAGGCCGGAGACGGCGCGCGCCCTGCTGATCGGTTTCCCGACCAGCGAGCAGGCCGGCCAATGCGTTGCCGACATCATCGGCGCCGGCATCATTCCAGGCGGCATGGAGATGATGGACCGTCCGGCCATCCACGCCGCCGAGGATTTCGTCCAGGCCGGCTATCCGCTCGATGTCGAGGCGCTGCTGATCGTCGAGCTGGACGGGCCGGGTGTCGAGGTCGATCACCTGATCGGCCTGGTCGAAGCCATTGCTTTTAGGAACGGCTCGACCACATGCCGCACGTCGCAGTCGGAACAGGAGCGGCTGAGCTTCTGGGCCGGCCGCAAGGCGGCGTTCCCGGCGGTCGGCCGCATCTCGCCCGACTACTACTGCATGGACGGCACCATCCCGCGCAAGGAACTGCCGCGCGTGCTCGCCGGCATGCGCGAACTGTCGGAGAAATACGGGCTCGGCGTCGCCAATGTCTTCCACGCCGGCGACGGCAATCTGCACCCGCTCATCCTCTACGACGCCAACGTGCCCGGCGAACTCGACAAGGCGGAGAGTTTCGGCGCTGACATATTGCGGCTCTGCGTCAAGGTCGGTGGCGTGCTGACCGGCGAGCACGGGGTCGGCGTCGAGAAGCGCGACCTGATGCCGGAAATGTTCAACCAGATCGACCTCGACCAGCAGATGCGCGTCAAATGCGCCTTCGACCCCAACCATCTTTTGAATCCCGGCAAGGTCTTCCCGCAATTGAGGCGATGCGCCGAGCTCGGGCGGATGCACGTGCATCGCGGGCAAGTGGCGTTTCCGGACATTCCGAGGTTTTGAGGGGATGACAGCTCAGAATGGGGGTTCCTCGCCCCCGCAAAGCGGGGGAGAGGTGGCTAGGGCGAAGCCCGACACGGAGAGGGGGGCGCCCGGTGCACCAACCCGGCGTTCACCCGAAAAGGTCGCGCGCGCCCGCGAGCTTCGTCGAGGCGACAATCAGGCGGAAGCGACCCTCTGGAACGAGTTGAAGGCCAAGAGGCTGGGCGGATATAAATTCGTGCGTCAGATGCCGATTGGGCCGTATTTTGCAGACTTCGCCTGCCGAAGCGAAAGGCTGATCGTCGAGCTGGACGGAGGTCAACACGCCGAGAGTACTTACGACAGGCGACGCGACGAATTCATGCGCGGCAAAGGGTTCTCGGTGATCCGATTCTGGAGCGTCGACATGCTAACCAACCCGACGAGTATCTGCGAAACCATTCTTGCAGCACTGGAGGGACGGCTTGCGGAGGACGTAATCTCTGCCGACCTAAGGTTCGTTTTTGCAAGCAGGAACTCTAGAGGTGGCGCTCTATGATGGCCCCCTCTCCGCCTCGCTGCGCGAGGCACCTCTCCCCCGCTTCGCGGGGGCGAGGAACCCAGGTCCTGCAGCTTCGCTCCCACGCATCCCGAGAGTTTGAGGCGATAGCTTCTCAGAATGGGGGTTCCTCGCCCCCGCAAAGCGGGGGAGAGGTGGCTCGGGCGGGGCCCGAGACGGAGAGGGGGCCGGCCGATGTGCTGAGTCGGCGTTCCTCTGAAAAGCTTGCCCGCGCTCGGGTGCTTCGCTTTGTTTTTGCGGCCAAGAAAATTGAAGGTGGCGCTCTATGAGTGCCCCCTCTCCGTCTCGGGCTTCGCCCGAGCCACCTCTCCCCCGCTTCGCGAGGGCGAGGAACCAGGGCTCTGCCGCATGACCACCTTCACCCCGTCCACAGCCGCGGAAACCCTATCCACAATCGCTTGGGCAGCCGCAGAGGAATTCCCGCTCGAAATCCTCGGCCACGGCTCCAAGCGCGGTATCGGCCGGCCGCAGCAGAGTGAGCATACGCTCGACCTTTCCAGACTCTCCGGCGTCATGCTGTACGAGCCGGCCGAACTGGTGCTGTCGGCAAAAGCCGGCACGCCGCTGGCCGAAATCGAAAGCCTGCTTGCCGAAAACGGCCAGCAACTTGCCTTCGAACCGATGGATTACGGCCCGCTGCTCGGCGGTGAGCCAGCGCGAGGCACGATCGGCGGCGCACTCGCCGCGAACCTTTCCGGCCCGCGCCGGCTGAAGGTGGGTGCTGCGCGCGACCATATCCTCGGCATAGCGGCCGTTTCCGGGCGCGGCGAGGCCTTCAAGTCGGGCGGCCGCGTCGTCAAGAACGTCACCGGCTATGATCTGTCCAAGCTGATGGCCAACAGCTGGGGCACGCTGGCGGTGCTCACCGACGTCACCTTCAAGGTGCTGCCTGCTGCCGAGACCGAAGTCACGCTCGCCATCCGCGGCCTGCTCGACGATCACGCCGCCGCCGCCATGGCGCTGGCGCTGGGTTCCAGCGCCGAAGTGTCGAGTGCTGCCCATCTTCCCGAACGGGTCGCAGCTAGGGTCGCCGGCGGCAGTCTCGGCAGCGATGCCGCGACGCTGCTGCGCATCGAGGGCTTCGGCCCGTCGGTCGCTTACCGCATTGCCGCTCTGAAAGACCTGCTGAAAAACGCCGGGCCGCTGCAGGAGATTTCCGGTTCGGTCTCGTACTCGGTCTGGCGCGGTGTCCGCGACTGCGCGCCGTTCGCCGATGGCAGCGAAAGGCCGGTGTGGCGCGTCTCGATGGCGCCGTCGCGGGGCCACCAGATGGTGCTGGCGCTGCGCATGCAGGCCCCGGTCGATGCCTTCTACGATTGGCAGGGCGGGCTGATCTGGCTGCGCATGCAGCAGGACGATCCCGAGGCTGGCCTGTTGCGCGGCCTGATCAGAAGACATGGCGGCGGCCATGCGACGCTGGTGCGCGCAACCCCTTCGCACCGCGCCGCCGTGCCGGTGTTCGAACCGCAAGCGCCGCAACTGGCAGCACTGTCGGCGCGGCTGAAGACCGAATTCGACCCGAAGAATATCCTCAATCCCGGCCGTATGGCGCCGGGCGCAAGCTCGGCTACTCTCGCGCCGGCAACCGAGGGAGGAGCACAATGAGCGATCCAGGCCAAAACGGTACGTCACGCCAGACCGACCGCTGGCTGGAGCCCGGCCCGACCAACGCGCTGGTCATCTACATCCTCTATCTCGCCGGCCTAGCCATCGGCGTCAGCGGCATTGTCGGCATCGTCCTGGCCTATATCAATCGCGGCAAGGCCGGCGGCTTCGTCGAAAGCCACTACACATTCCTGATCCGCACCTTCTGGATCGGCCTGCTCTATGCACTGATCTCGGCGCTGTTGATGATCGTGGTCATCGGTGTCGTGCTGATGGTCGCGGTCGCCGTCTGGTTCATCGCCCGCTGCGTTCTCGGCCTGCAGGCGCTGCAGCGCGGCGAGGCGGTCAAGAACCCGGAAAGCTGGTTTCTGGGATTATGAGCATGATCCCCAAAAGTGGGTACCGGTTTTGGGAAAAGATCATGCTCAAACGGTAAGGATTCGTTTACGTGCAGACCAATTTCTCAGCTGCCCAGCTCGCCGATCCGCATGTCGCGGAATCGGAGAAGATCCTGCGCAAATGTGTGCATTGCGGCTTCTGCACCGCCACCTGCCCAACCTATGTGACGCTCGGCAACGAACTGGATTCGCCGCGCGGCCGGATTTATCTGATCAAGGACATGCTGGAAAACGGACGGCCGGCCGACAAGCAAATCGTCACCCATATCGACCGCTGCCTGTCCTGCCTCGCCTGCATGACCACCTGCCCGTCGGGCGTCAACTACATGCATCTGGTCGACCACGCCCGCGTCCATATCGAGGAGACCTACAAGCGTCCGCTGGCCGATCGCCTGACACGCGCCATGCTGGCCCTCGTGCTGCCCTATCCCTCGCGTTTCCGCGCGGCGCTCAAGCTGGCGAAGCTCGGCCAGCCGTTCGCCGGCCTGTTTGAGAAAATCCAGGCATTGAAGCCTTTGGGCGCGATGTTGAAGCTGGCCCCGGCGTCGGTCCCGGCAGTCTCGCCGATGGCCTCGCCGGGCGTCCATGCCGGGCAGGGCGCGAAGAAAAATGGCCGCGTCGCCATCCTCACCGGCTGCGCGCAATCCGTGCTCGATCCCGGCATCAACGACACGACGATTTCGCTGCTGACCCGGCTTGGCGTTGATGTCGTGGTGCCCGAGGGCGAGGGCTGCTGCGGCGCGCTGGTGCATCATATGGGGCGCGAGGACGCTGCCTTGGCGTCGGCCCGACGGAACGTCGACGCCTGGACGCGCGCCATCGAGCAGGGTGGACTCGACGCCATCGTCATCACCGCATCCGGGTGCGGCACCACCATCAAGGGTTACGGCTTCATGCTGCGCCTCGATCCGGCCTATGCCGACAAGGCCGCGCGCGTGTCGGCGCTGGCCAGGGACATCACCGAATATCTGGCAAGCCTCGACCTGCCCGAGCCGGTCCGCAAGCCGGGCACCATCGTCGCCTATCACTCAGCCTGCTCGATGCAGCACGGCCAGAAGATCACCCGCCAGCCGAAGGAGCTTCTGGCCAGAGCCGGCTTCGTCGTGCGCGAGCCGCGCGAAGGGCATCTGTGCTGCGGTTCGGCCGGCACCTACAACATCCTGCAGCCCGGGATTTCGGCAACGCTACGCGACCGCAAGGTCAGGAATATCGAGGCGACCGGTGCCGAAATCGTCGCCACCGGCAATATCGGCTGCATCACCCAGATCGCCTCCGCCGCGAAGCTGCCGGTGGTGCACACGATAAAGCTGCTCGACTGGGCCTATGGCGGCGAGCCGCCAAAATTGGTTTGATTGCTGCGCACCCGCCGATGAGACTGCCGAGATGCCCAACCCAAAGTCCGAAGAGATTGGAACCGTCGTTCGGCTGCTGTCGGACAGATCGCCGGCGACGTTCCAGGCCAGCTATGGCGAATGCCAGACAATCATCGCTCGTCATCTCAAGGATGGGTCCGAATTCCTGTTTGCGCTCATAAAGGCAGCGGTAGAAGCCGACGTCCAGCAAGACAATCTGATTATCGACGCCGTTTCGTTTCTCGACGACGCGCATTTGGCTCGTCTGGCATTTTTCCTGCAAGAGGAAGTGAAACGCGGAATAGACATGGAGGATCTGCTGGCTCACGTCGCCTTGCAGGCGCCGGAATTGTTTCCAGACGGTACCTTGGGCGACATTCCCGATTTCGCAGACTGGCTGACGCATGATGATCCTCGTTCGCCGCCGGCATGTCATCATTTCAGCTTTGAGGAAGGCGCTCCGAGCGACATGTCTTTTCCGACGCATCGCTATCATCCTACCTGGCATCTGCCGGCGACTGGCAGGCAACTTACGGTCGGCGGCGAAGGATCGGCAGTGTGCCCGATCTGTCGAGAGCGACTGATACATCTGATTACGCTGGACGATCTTGGGAGTGAGCTGACGATGCCTCTTCCCAGACTCCGTATCGAGACCTGTGCGAATTCTCTCGAATCGACCTATTATTCCCACGACGCTGCCGGTGTGCCGACGCCGATCGCGCCTCTGCATTCGCCCTACATTGAGAGGCCTGCAAAAGCCGCCGAGAAAAGAACTGTTCGGTTGGCACCGACCCCTAAACGGTGGCTCAGGCAGTCGTACGGGATAAGCAATTCAAGGCAAAACCTGTTTCGGCTTGGTGGGCTGCCGTCATGGATTCAGGGACCGCAGTTTCCAGTCGTTCCCGGAACGGACCGGGAAATGAAATTTCTTCTTCAGTTCGATTCACTCGCCGGTTTCTTCTGGGGCAGCGGCGGCGTGCTCTACGTCTTCTGGGATGACGAGTCCCGGATCACCTGCCATGTGCCGCAATACACGTGACGAAAGCGCCTACTCCGCCGCCAGCCGGTCTGCCGTGCCGTAGGTGGCCTGGTAGCGGGCGCGCTGGCGGCTGAGCGCCACCATCGTGTTGCGCAGCAGGATCGCCACCGTGATCGGGCCGACCCCGCCCGGCACCGGCGTGATCCAGGAGGCGACTTCCTTGACGCTTTCGGTGTCGACGTCGCCAACGATGCGGCTTTCACCGTCCGGCCCGATCTCCGAATTGATGCCGATGTCGATCACGGCAGCGCCGGGCTTCACCATGTCGGCCTTGATCAGCCGCGGTTTGCCGACCGCGACGAACAGTGCGTCGGCGCGGCGTGCGTGTGCCGCCACCGAACGCGTCATGTGGTGACAGACGGTCACCGTCGCGCCTTCGCTCATCAAAAGGAACGCGATCGGCTTGCCGACGATCTCGGAATGGCCGACGACCACCACCTCGAGCCCCTTGAGGTCGAGGCCGGTTTCCCTGAGCAGTTCGACCGAAGCGGCGGCAGTGCAGGGCGCCAGGTCGAGCTGGTTGTAGACGATGTTGCCGATCGAGGCCGGATGCATGCCCTCGACATCCTTGAGCGGATGCACCGCCGCCTGCAGCGTCTTGATCGGAATGTGCACCGGCACCGGCCGCTGGATGATGATGCCGGTGACGCGCGGGTCGGCGTTAAGCCCGTGGATCGCCGCTTCCAGCTCGCCGGCGGTGATGTCGGCGCGAAAGCGCCTTTCCTCGAAGCCGATGCCGGCCAACCCGGCCTTGGCGCGCTGGTTGCGGACATAGACGTCGACCGCGGCGGTATCGCCGACGGTGACCGACACCAGCTTGGGCGGAAAGCCTTCGGCGGTGGCGATCGCCGCGTCCTCGCGCACGCCGGCGATGATGCGTTGGGCAACCGGGCCGCCTCTGAGATAGCGGCTGTCATCGGAAAGGGACATCGGGATGGGGCCTTTATCTGAATTTTAGCCGCCACATAGCAAAGCAACCGCGAAAAGGCAGCGCGAAAAGCGAACCGTCATGCCGGTCGCGCGACGTGCCGGCAAAATCTTCCCGTCAATTCCTGCTGGCGGAAACAAAAAGGGCAGCACGGCTTGCCGCGCTGCCCTTTCGTGACTGGCCGCATCCCCACACGGCCCGTCCCCCGTTATTCAATGCTCCCGAGGCTTCTGAGCAGAATCATCGGTGAGGTCAACCGCAGATTACATCACTACAACCGTCGTGCCAACATTGACCCGCTCGTAAAGGTCGACCACGTCCTCGTTGCGCATGCGGATGCAGCCCGACGACACCGCGCCGCCGATCGTCCAGGGCTGATTGGTGCCGTGGATACGGTACTCGGTCGAGCCGAGATAGAGCGCGCGTGCGCCGAGCGGGTTTTCCATGCCGCCGGCGAGATAGGTCGGCAGATAACGGCCCTTGGCGGCTTCGCGGGCGATCATCACCGCCGGCGGCCGCCAATCCGGCCAGACGCGCTTGTTGGTGATCTTGTGGGTGCCGGACCATTCGAAGCCCGGCTTGCCGGTGCCGACGCCATAACGCCGCGCCTTACCGTTCTTCCCGACCAGATAGAGGAAATTCTCTCGCGTATCGATGACGATCGTGCCCGGCTTCTGCGGGCCGTCATAGGCGACTTCCTGCGGCAGATAGATCGGGTCGATCTGCGGCCGCATCACCATGCGCTTGGCCGGCGCCTGCACCGCTGCGGTGCGCAGCTGATCGGGTTCGGCCAGCCGCCGGTAGCGCCGTTGCGGCTGCGCCTCTTGCCGGCTCTGCCGCACGGTGCCCGGGGCATGGCCGAGCTGCAGCACCCAGGGCGCCGAAAGATCTGGGCTGACCACCACCGGCGGCCTCTCCGCATAGCGGTCGTTGGCATTGGCGGCGCCGGCCGCAAGCACGGCCGCGGCGCCGAACAGTGGGAACAAGAATGTCTTCATCGCAACGCACCTTGATCGTCGAACATGCCGGGGTGCAAAGCCTCCCCGATTTCGCCGACATTGGGCGCGAAGCGGCAACCGAAACATGAATCGGAATGCGTAAAATGCCGATCTGTCAGTAAAGCTTTTGGTGTGGTTACCGCCCGGTTCAGGAATCTGGTAAAGCCGCGGTAAAGGCCGCGTCAAAACGCGTCAACGCCAAGACACGAACGGAATTCCGCCATGGATGAAAAGACAGGTCTGCTTGCCGGTCCCGACGGCATCGCCCGCTGCTTCTGGCACGGCAACCTGCCGGATTATCTGCACTACCACGACCACGAATGGGGCCGGCCGGTCGCCGACGACCGCCGCCTGTTCGAGAAGATCTGCCTCGAAGGTTTTCAGTCGGGCCTGTCCTGGCTGACCATATTGCGCAAGCGCGACAATTTCCGCGAGGCGTTTGCCGGCTTCGATGTCGACAAGATCGCGGCTTTCACCGACGCCGATGTCGAGCGCCTGCTCGGCAATGCCGGCATCATCCGTCACCGCGGCAAGATCGTGTCGACCATCAAGAACGCCAAGCGCGCCCGCGAACTCATCGACGAGGCCGGCTCGCTGGCGGCCTGGTTCTGGAAGTTCGAGCCCGGCCCGCACGAGCGTCCCGAGATCGTCGACCTCGCGCATTTGCGCGCCAATCCGACGACGGCCGTCTCGGTCCGCATTTCGAAAGAGCTGAAGAAGCGCGGCTGGAGCTTTGTCGGCCCGACCACCGTCTACGCCTTCATGCAGGCGATGGGGCTGGTCAACGACCATCTCGAGGGCTGCGTCTGCCGCGAACCGGTCGAGGCGGAACGGAAAGCGTTCAAGCGGCCGAAATAGCGGCTCAGGCGCCGCCGGCGCCGGCCAGGAAAAACCCGGCAAGGATGGCCGCCAGCGCGGCGAACACCGGATAGATTACCAGCAGTCCGGTCATCAGCACGTCGCGCATGGTCGGTCCGCTGCGCTGTTGCGCCGCGACCTCGAACGGTCCGGCGATTTGCTTCGTCTTCGGGGCATAACCATCGGCCGGCCGCAGCCGGACCGAGGCGTCGCGTGCCCGGCTATCGATGATGTCGAACTTCTGTAGCGTGGCCATGGCCCCGAACCCCTTGTTTCGGCGCGCTTATCGGCCCGGATTGTGTCGGCACGATGCCGCGCGCATGGCGCAATTGTTTCAGCTTCTTTTTCTTGCCTTCTCGCGCAGGGGGAGCAGGGAGAAGCGCAAACCCTTGCCTTCTCCGGGCTGCATCGGTTAGGACACCCGCGCCGTGGAAATCGGTTATTTAACCGATCCCCGGAGCGCCACGAAACACCGAGTACCCATCCCATGGCCGACAAATCCGAAAAGATGAAAGCGCGGCTGCCGCGCGGCTTTGTCGACCGCGGCGCCGACGATCTGCGCGCCGTCGAGAAGATGATGGCGACGATCCGCTCGGTCTTTGAGCTTTACGGTTTCGAGCCGGTCGACCAGCCGCTGATCGAATACACCGATGCGCTCGGCAAATTCCTGCCCGACCAGGACCGGCCGAACGAGGGCGTGTTCTCGTTCCAGGACGATGACGACCAGTGGCTGTCGCTGCGCTACGACCTGACCGCGCCAATGGCGCGCTTTGTCGCCGAGAATTTCGAGCGCCTGCCGAAACCCTATCGCAGCTATCGCTCCGGCTGGGTGTTCCGCAACGAGAAGCCCGGTCCCGGCCGCTTCCGCCAGTTCATGCAGTTCGACGCCGACACGGTAGGCACGCCGGGTGTCGCGGCCGATGCCGAAATGGCGATGATGATGGCCGACGTGATGGAGGCGCTCGGCATAAAGCGCGGTGATTACGTCGTCCGCGTCAACAACCGCAAAGTGCTCGACGGTGTGCTCGAGGCGATCGGCCTCGGCGGCGACGAGAACGCTGGCCGCCGGCTGCAGGTGCTGCGGGCGATCGACAAGCTGGACAAGCTGGGCGTCGAGGGCGTGCGCCTGCTTTTGGGCGCCGGGCGCAAGGACGAGAGCGGTGATTTTACCAAGGGCGCCGGGCTGGGTAACGCTCAAATCGATGTTGTGATCAGCTATTTCACGGTCATGGCGCAGCATGATCCCGAACAAGTTGTCCAGACACTGGGATCTATCACCCCAGGGCTCAGCAATCTTGTCGAGGAAAGAAAACTCGAACATCTCGGCATCACGAACGCCTCGTTTGTCGAGGGTCTTGCAGAGTTGGAGCAGATAAGAACCATGGTCGCGCAAAGCGGCTACGGTGAGGATCGCATTCGCATCGATCCCTCCGTTGTGCGTGGCCTCGAATATTACACCGGCCCGGTCTACGAGGCCGAGCTGCTGGCCGAAATCCCCAACGAGGACGGCCAGATCGTGCGCTTCGGCTCGGTTGGCGGCGGCGGACGTTATGACGGCCTCGTCTCGCGCTTTCGTGGCGAGCCGGTGCCGGCGACCGGTTTTTCGATCGGCGTCTCGCGGCTGATGACGGCGCTGAAGAACCTCGGCAAGCTCGATACTTCCGATGTCATCGCGCCGGTCGTCGTGCTGACCATGGACAAGGACACGGAAAGCCTCGGCCGCTACCAGAAGATGGTGGCCGAGCTGCGCGCCGCCGGCATCCGCTCGGAAATGTATCTCGGCGGCGCCGGCATGAAGGCGCAGTTGAAATATGCCGACCGCCGCGGCAGCCCGGTCGCCGTCATCCAGGGCGGCGACGAGCGCGCCAAGGGCGAGGTGCAGATCAAGGACCTGATCGAAGGCGCGAAAATGTCGGCCGAGATCGCCGACAACGCCGAATGGCGCGCCGCACGACCGGCGCAGGTGACCGTGTCGCAAGGCGATCTGGTCGCCGAGGTGAAGAAGATACTGGCGGCGCAGGCCGAGGAGCGGGCGCGTGGCAAGTAGGGCGCCGCTTCCTTCTCCCCCTGGGGGAGAAGGTGGCCGAGCGAAGCTCGGTCGGATGAGGGGTGTTCCAGGGAACGCCGACGCCTCATTTCTTCCGGCACCCCTCATCCGTCTTGGCGCTTCGCGCCAATCCACCTTCTCCCACAGGGGGAGAAGGGAAGGGCGCCTGCCGTGACCTCGCGCCCCGCCATCGCATCCGACATCACCAGCCTCTTCGCCGCGCGCAACACCCACGCGGTCGAGGTCGCTGTGCTGCAGCCGGCCGATCCGTTCCTCGACATGGCCGGCGAGGATTTGCGGCGCCGCATCTTTCTCACCGAAAGCGAGACCGGGCAGACGCTTTGCCTGCGGCCGGAATTCACCATTCCGGTCTGCCTCGACCACATCGCCAGCCAGGCCGGCACGCCGCGCCGCTATTCCTATCTCGGCGAGGTGTTTCGCCAGCGCCGCGAGGGCGGCAACGAGTTCTTCCAGGCCGGCATCGAGGATCTCGGCGACCGCGACACGGCGGCCGCCGACGCCCGTTCGCTGGCCGATGCGCATGCGCTGCTGTCGCTGGTGCTGCCCGGCCGGGAGCTGGAGGTGACGCTCGGCGACCAGACCATCTTCGAGGCGGTGCTGGCCGCGCTTGGCCTGCCGCGCGGCTGGCGCATGCGGCTGGCGCGCGCCTTCGGCTCGGCGCCGATGCTTGAGGCAGCCCTTGCCGACCTCGCCAATCCACCGCGCAACAGCCAGCTTGCCGGCGCGGCCGCCGCCCTTGTCCTCGACGGCGATCTTGACGGTCTTTCGGCGCATATCGCCGGCGGCATGGAAGAGGCCGGCCTGTCGGCAACGGCCGGGCGTTCGCCGTCCGAGATTGCGCGGCGCCTGATCGAGAAAGCCGAACTGCGCAGCGTACGGCTGTCGAACGAGGCATTCGCGGCACTAAAGAGTTTCCTGGCGATCGACGTGCCGCTCGACAGCGCCGCCGGAGCGCTCGAACGTTTTGCAGCCGATGCCGGGCTTTCACTGGGGGCTGCGCTGGAGAATTTCGCAGCCCGCGCCGCGGCCATCGCAAGCCTCGGCCTGCCGATGTCTGAAATCAGCTACGACGCCGCCTTCGGCCGGCCGCTCGATTACTACACCGGCCTGGTCTTCGAGATCGCGGCGCAGGATGGCGACCGGCCGCTCGCCGGTGGTGGCCGCTACGACCGGCTGCTGACGCTGCTCGGCGCCAAAACGCCGATCCCCGGCGTCGGTTTTTCCGTCTGGCTCGACCGCATCGAGGCGCTGCGGGAGACGGCGCCATGATCACGCTGGCGATCCCGTCGAAAGGCCGGCTCAAGGAGCAGGCGCTGGAGGTGCTGGCCAAGGCCGGGCTTGCCGTCAGCCTGCCCGGCGACGAGCGCAAATACCGCGCCCGTATCGATGGCATGGACGGCGTCGAAATAGCGTTCCTGTCCGCCTCAGAGATATCAGGCGAAATCGGCCAGGGGTCGGTCGATCTCGGCATCACCGGTGAGGACCTTTTGCGCGAAAACCTCGCCGATTGCGAGGCGCGCGCCGAAATCATTGCCCGTCTCGGTTTCGGCAATGCCGATGTCGTCGTCGCCGTGCCCGACATCTGGCTCGATGTCGACACCATGGCCGACCTCGACGACGTCGCCGCCGATTTCCGCCAGCGCCACGGCCGCCGGCTCAGGATCGCCACCAAATACTGGCGGCTGACCCAGCAGTTCTTTTCGCAAAAGCACGGCATCCAGGTCTACCGCATCGTCGAAAGCCTCGGCGCCACCGAAGGCGCGCCGGCAGCCGGATTGGCCGATATCGTCGTCGACATCACCACGTCAGGCGCGACTTTGCGCGCCAACCATCTCAAGGTGCTGGCCGACGGCCTCATCCTGCGCTCGCAGGCCTGTCTCGTCGCGTCGCGGAAGCAGCGCGAGGCGGCCGACGAGGCGACTTTGCGCGATATTGCGGCCAGGATGGCATCGGTGAATTCAGGCTGACGACCAGCCGATCTCCCCCCTTGAGGGGGAGATGTCGCCGAAGGCGACAGAGGGGGTCGGTACGTCTTGACGCGACTCTCCTAACGGACAGAACAGGCAGGTGCTCCACGCGAGACGACCCCCTCTGGCCTGCCGGCCATCTCCCCCCTCAAGGAGGGAGATTGGCAGCTTGGCCGCTGGCACCGACCTGAAGCGATTTTCTTGACGTACAGCAATTTTGTTCTTGCTTTGTGCCGGCAGCTATGCTACTAATCTCAATATGGTGCCAATTGGCCCCGAAGACCCGCCCGCCGAGGCGGGTTTTTTATTTTCGGCCCTTGCAGGCGAGTTCCCACCCAGCCCTACCATCGGCGGGATTTCCACCACCCCGCCGGGCTGATAGGCTCGTTCTGTCTGCGGAGGACACGGCGATGCCGATCAATCTCGACGAGTTGAAGAATGCAACCAACCTGCGCTCCAAGCGCGATGGCGGTTCGTTCATTGCGCCGGTCGACGGCACGGCGCATGTCTCGGGCGAGCGCAGTGTGCCGCTGCTCAACCTGACCATCCCGGCGCTGTTTGCCGATACGGTCGGCAAATACGGCACGCTCGATGCCGCCGTCTTCGTCGAGCAGGACAAGCGCTTTACCTGGGAGGAACTGTCGGAGACCATCGATGCGCTCGCCGCCGGCTTCCTGGCGCTCGGCCTCGAGAAAGGCGATCGCGTCGGCATCTGGTCGCCGAACCGCTGGGAATGGCTGGTGACGCAATTCGCCACCGCCCGCATCGGCCTGGTCCTGGTCAACATCAACCCGGCCTACCGGCTGGTCGAGCTGGAATATGCCTTGAACAAGGTCGGCTGCAAGGCGCTGGTCACCGCCGCCACATTCAAGAGTTCCGACTATCTCGGCATGATCGAGACGCTGGCGCCAGAGATCGCCAACGCCACCCCCGGCAAGCTCGACGCCAACAAGCTGCCGACGCTGAAGACCGTTATCCGCATGGACGAGGAGAATTCGCCGGGCATGTTCAATTTCGCCGACGTGCTGGCGATGGCCGGCCGCGACGAGCATGACAAGCTCGACCGGATTTCAGCGGGGCTGAAACCGGACGACGCCATCAACATCCAGTTCACCAGCGGCACGACTGGCGCACCCAAGGGCGCGACGCTGACCCACAACAACATCGTCAACAACGGCAATTTCGTCACTTCGGCGATCCGGCTCACCGTCGACGACCTGCTGTGCATCCCGGTGCCGCTCTATCATTGCTTCGGCATGTCGATGGGCACGATGGGCTGCGTCACCAAGGGCGCGACCATGGTTTTCCCGAGCGAGGGGTTCGATGCGGGCGCCACCCTGAAGGCGGTGGCAACGGAACGCTGCACCGCGCTCTACGGCGTGCCGACCATGTTCGTCGGCCTGCTCGACCATCCCGAGTTCGCCTCCTTCGATCTCACCAGCCTGCGCACCGGCATCATGGCCGGCTCGCCATGCCCGATCGAGGTGATGAAGAAGGTGGTGTCGCTGATGCACATGGCAGAGGTGACCATCGCCTACGGCATGACCGAGACCAGCCCGGTCTCGTTCCAGAGCAGCGTCGACGATCCCTTGGAAAAGCGCGTCTCGACCGTCGGCCGCGTCCATCCGCATGTCGAGGTCAAGGCCATCGACGCCGAAGGTGCCACCGTCGCCGTCGGCGCGCCGGGCGAGCTCTGCACGCGCGGCTACTCCGTGATGAAGGGCTATTGGGACGATGAGCAGAAGACCCGCGAGGCGATCGACGCCGACGGCTGGATGCACACCGGCGACCTCGCCACCATCGATGCCGAGGGCTATTGCAACATCGTCGGCCGGGTCAAGGACATGGTCATCCGCGGCGGCGAGAACGTCTATCCACGCGAGGTCGAGGAGTTCCTCTATCGCCACCCGAAGGTCAAGGAGGTGCAGGTGTTCGGCATTCCCGACCCGAAATACGGCGAGGAGCTGTGCGCCTGGATCGTGCTGAAGCCCGGCCAGATCACCACCGAGCAGGAGATCAAGGCCTTCTGCGCCGGCCAGATCGCCCATTTCAAGATCCCGCGCTACATCCGCTTCCGCACCGAATTGCCGATGACCGTGACCGGCAAGCCGCAGAAATTCCTGATGCGCCAGGCGATGGTCGACGAGCTGGGATTGGTGACGCAGAAGACGGCGTGAAAAGGCTTCCGTTTGTATCTACGCGTGACGGAGGCGTTGTTTGGGCAACATATTTGAGGGGTGTTCCATGCGGATTGGGTTAGGCGTGCTTTTCCTGGCAACTCAGCTGGCAGCCACCGCGGTGCTGGCGCAGACGGCGGCCGAGCGTGAGGCCTGCCAAGCGGATTACCAAAGATTGTGCAAGGGCGTGTTGCCGGGCGGTGGCCGCGTCGTCAAATGCCTGGCCGGTCACATGAGCGAGCTGACGCCCGAATGCAAGAAGGTCGTCAAGGCCAACACGCCCGGCTAGCGCGCGAGCTTCCTGCGTACGCGATTGTCCTTCCCTTGTCGGGAGGGGCTAGGGGTGGGGTACGCGGCGATGGCGTCATGACCTGTCATATGCGATTTCTCTGGATGGTCGCGGTGCGCAACAGTGGTTGCAAATCGCCCTTCCACGGGATTTGCGGGAAGGCAAGAAGGTGACAATGAGTGGTTTCGCAAGATCGGCGGTTTCCTACGGCATGCCGTTGGCCGCGCTGGCGATGGCTGTCGCGGTCAGAGCCAGCGGGGTGTCGGTCGACGAAGGGTCGCTGGGCACCAGGATGTTCATCGGCGCGCTGTCGAGCGCGATCATGTTCATCACCATTTTCGTGGTGCTCGACCACGCCGAGGCGGTGGCCCGGCGGGTAGGCGAGCCGTACGGCACGTTGGTGCTGACCATCGCGGTGACGGCAATCGAAGTGTCGATCATCGTTTCCATCATGCTGCACGGAGCCAACAATCCGACGCTTGCGCGCGAATCCGTGTTCTCGACGGTGATGATCACCTCCACCGGTGTTGTCGGCATGTGCCTGACGTTTGGCGGCTGGCGCCATCGCAAGCAGGCAATCGTCCGCCAAGGGACCAGCGCCTATCTGGCGGTGCTGGTCGCGCTGAGCGTCATGACGCTCATTCTGCCGACCTACACGCGAACCACCGATCCCGGCACGTTTTCGGCGGCCCAACTTGGCTTCGTCAGCGTGCTTTCAGTGCTGCTCTATGCCGGTTTTCTGTTCGCGCAGACTGTCCGCCACCGGGACGATTTCATCGACGGGCAAGCGCTTAGCGTTTCGACGCGAACCGACGCCCACGAAAGCGTCGCCGCCGGCGCTGTTCTCCTGCTGATCGGGCTGATCGGCATCGTGATGCTCGCCGAACAGGTCGCCGCCAGCGTCGAGGATGCGCTCGTCGCCTACCAGGTGCCGCAGGCCGACGCCATTGTCGGCGCGATGATCGCGGGCTTGGTTCTGATGCCGGAGGCCATTTCGGCGGTTCGCGCCGCACTCAGCAACGAGCTGCAGCGCGGCCTGAACGTCGCCATGGGTTCGGCCTGTGCCACAATCGGCCTGACAATACCGGGCATAGCCGCCGCCAGCCTGCTGACCGGAAGAGGCCTGACCCTGGGGCTGCCGGCGACCGACACGGTGCTTTTGGTCCTGGCGCTTTTCATCTGCAATGTGAGTTTCAGCACGGAAAGGACGACGTTCTTGACCGGCTTGGTCCATCTGGTGGTGTTTTTTACTTGGGTGTTTTTGATATTTGTGCCGTGAGGGGGGCATGGGGGCAGGCAGATACTGACGACTGTTCTCGACCGAGCAGCCACGCGTTTCCGCACTGAGTTGCGAAGTAGGCAATCCGCAGAAGTCCCCGATGAGGCGATGGTCGAGAGTTGGGGTGGTGACGGCAAAGACGGCTTGAGGGGCGGGCGCCAATTTGTCTCCTTTGCGCCATGGGCGGACGCTTAGTATCGAGGCCTTGAACGTCTCGATCGGGCCGATAGCGGACTTGCGGCTTGGAGGCTTGGAATGTGAGAAGCGGACGTTCAGGCGCCCGGTCTTATGTAGCAAAAGCATCAAGTTTTCCCTAGCCGCTACAAGCCCTGTAATCGATTGTTGCTGGCATGGGACAGCCACTCGTCATCTACTCATTGATCGCCAAGCGGGCGGAACTGTCGGGCCAGGTTCTCGATTTGGAGCGGCAGAAAGCCGCCTTGGAATACCAGCTAGGCCACATAGACGCTGCGCTGGCGATCTTCGGCTATGCCAAGCCGCCACGCGACATCAAACCCAAGGTCACGGCTGTCCGCCTGTTCAAGCGTAACGAACTGGCGCGGCTGTTGCGCAGGGACAGCGGGGAATGCACAAATCGCGAAATCGCCCTTCGGATCATGGCCGCGAAGGGATGGGATGCCGCCGACAGCGCGCTCGTGGCTAGGGTGACGGAGAGCGTCAAGGGCGCGAAGAAATGGGGGCGGCGGCATCAAATCACCGCCGCCGCATCCTCATCGCTGAGAGGCTGAAGGGTGTAAACGCCTTTCTTCCCTTGAACGGCGTGTATGGCCTCTTTCTGTACCATTCGATAAAGACGGTTGTTCATGACTGGCCGCTTCATAACCTCGCCGGTGCGCTTGTAGTATTCCATTATGATGCGATCCAACGAGGCAACACCGCCAGCATCCTCTATGATTGCGATAATGGTGAACTCCAAGCGGTCTGCGTCAGATACGCTCAGTTCGGCCAATAGTTCTTCGGGAAGATCCTTGACCTCCTCCCAAGTCAGATTTGAGACGAGGGCCAAGAACCTGTTGAAGGCGGAACTGAAACGACGGGGCTTCACCTACGCCCAGCTAGCCGAGAAGCTTGCGGCTATGGACATTCACGAAACGGAGCGTAACCTGAACAACAAGATCAGCCGGGGGGATTCAGTGCGGCGTTCTTGCTACAATGCTTAGAGGCTATCGGCGCGTCATCCTTGCGAGTCTCGCAGGAATAGCCCTTTTATGCCTAGGTTACGCCGGATATCAGCAACTCAATCATACAGAGCTGCAAAGTTATCCCGATTATGAATATCAGCCAGCCAGAGACCGTGTCCCGCCGTTCGCGCGCGAAGAACCCCCTATAACTACCAAACCCTATCATCCCAATTGCAATGACCCAAAGAATGGGGATGATGCTGATCTCTGCGCGCAATGGGCGGCTGTGCAGGCCGTCGAGGAAAGCAACAGGCTTTCCCGAATATCGATTAGAATTACCGCGCTCGAATTCGCCGCTCTTGTTGTTAGCCTGATCTTCACCGGCTGGGCTGCTTTTGCCGCCCAAAGCGCAGCGGTTGCTGCCCATAAAGTCATAGAACACGAAGAGGCGGGGGCCGCCGCCGAAGCCGATAGGTTCAACAAACAGTTTGAAGAAGCCAAGCGGAGCGCCGATGCTGCCTTTGACGCAGTAGAGGTCGCCAGAGCCGCTAACGTCGCGTCTGTCAATGCTTCCAATGCCGCCAACGCGCTTGCCGTCCGTCAGTTTGAGTCCAGTTTCAAGCCATGGCTTAGCGTTAAAGCTGGTGGTCCATATATCGGAAACAACAATTCTCTGAGTCCGTTCGAAGAGGGTGAAGGTCCAAGGTGGACGCGTATACAAACGACAATTGAGGTTAAAAACATCGGGGAGATGCCGGCGATTATCACTGGCTTTTACATTGGAGTAGAGAATTCTACAGACATCCAGATTGGCGGCCATGGCCGTTCCGAAGGGTGGCATGAACTCGGCCGAGAGGAGTCGATTTTTCTGAATGAGAATTTCGGAAGTAGGGCCATAGACCCGTCCCTTGCCGCGATAGACCCGACCCTCGTCGAGGCTCATTGTGGCGGCTTCTATTTGACGGCCGAAAATAGAGACACCTTCTGGAGGGACTTCCCGCCCATTGTTGGCAGGATTGATTATGAAGACCCTCTTGGAAAGAAACGCCAGTTGGGGTTCGCCTTCCGTCCTCCCGTCGTATTTGCCGAAGCCCTGCTGCGATGGGGCGGCCAAGCCAAAAACTACGACAAAGAGATAGACTGATGTCCTAAACATCAGCCAAATCCTTTGGTGCTTTTGCTACATAAGACCGCAGGCGCCCCCATGCATCGACGCGATCTGCGCCTGTAAAGCGAACGTACGACGTGCTACGAATCTCGCCTGGCTGGTCCTGGGCGGACCAGAGCAGCTAACGTCTATGCTATAGCCCTCCTGAATCCCTGGGTTTGGACACCAGTTCGAGCGGAGCGCCAGAGAGATGCCCTGAGGCGCTGCTGTCACGTGGGATGGCTGCCTCGCAGGCGCCGCCCTCCGATAGCTCATGGGCGGCTTGAGGCGGCGATCGCGGGATAGTCGGTATAGCCAGCGGAGCCGCCGCCATAGAGCGTCGCCGAGTTGAACTCCGTCAGCGGCGTGCGCGTCTTCAGCCGTTCCACAAGGTCGGGATTGGCGATGAACGGGCGCCCGAAGGCGAACAGATCCGCCTTGCCCTCGGCGAGCCGCGACGCCGCGAGTTCGAGGTCGTAGCCGTTATTGGCGATATAGGTATTGTTGAAGCGCCGGCGGAGCGATCCGAAGTCGAACGGCGCGACATCGCGCGATCCGCCCGTGGCGCCCTCGACGACATGGATATAGACGATGCCCAAAGCATCGAGTTGATCGACGATATAGTCGAACTGCGCCTGGGGGGCGCTGCTCGAGACGCCGTTGGCGGGCGAGACGGGCGAAATCCGGATGCCGGTGCGCTCTGCGCCGATCTCCTCGACCACCGCAGTCGCAACCTCCAGCATCAGCCGGGCGCGGTTCTCGACCGATCCGCCATAAGCATCCGTGCGGACATTGGCACCGTCCTTGGCGAACTGGTCCAGCAGATAGCCGTTGGCGCCATGAATCTCGACGCCATCGAAGCCGGCCTCAATGGCGTTCGCGGCTGCTTGCCGGAAATCGTTGACGATCCCCGCAAGCTCGTCGAGCGCCAGCGCGCGGGGCGCCGAAACCTCGACAAAGCCGTTGTTCACGAACGTCTTCGTCGCGGCCCGGATTGCCGAGGGCGCGACGGGCGCGGCGCCGTTCTCCTGCAGATCGACGTGCGAGACGCGGCCGACGTGCCAGAGCTGCAGGAAAATCCGCCCGTCCTTGGCGTGTACCGCGGTCGTGACCTTTCGCCAGCCGTCGATCTGAGCCTGAGAATAGATGCCGGGCGTGTCCTGGTAACCTTGTCCCTGCCGCGAGATCTGCGTGGCCTCGGAGATCAGCAGGCCGGCGGAGGCCCGCTGGCCGTAATACTCGGCGGCAAGATCGCCCGGAACGAAGCCCGGGCCAGCGCGATTGCGCGTGAGGGGCGCCATGACGATACGATTGGAGAGCGTCAGCGAGCCGAGAGAATAAGGCTCAAAAAGTGCTTTGTTGGTCATAGGTCACCTTGTTTGTCCCCGCCGCGACGAGATCGTTATCAAATGGATTCGTTGGTGCTCAGGCGACCTTGCGGTACCGCTCGGCGGGATGTTCGTTCCGATAGTTCGGAAGCATGGCCTGGCGCGCGGCCTGAAGCGCGTCCCACTGCCCGGCATCGGGAAGCGGCGGGATGGTCACCGGTTCGCGGCGGTCGAAGCCGACCAGCGCCGCATCAACCAGATCGTCCACCTCCATCACGTTGGAAAGCGTGTTGATGTCGGCGCCGACGTGGTCCCAGATCTCCGTACGCGTCGTGGCGGGCAGCACGGCCTGGACGTAGACACCCTTCGGCGCGAGCTCGAGGCTGAGCCCCTGCGACAGAAACAGCACGAAGGCTTTGGTTGCGCCGTAGACCGTCATGCCGAACTCCGGCGCCAGGCCGACCACGGAGCCGATGTTGACGATCGACCCTTCGCCAGCTTTCGCAAGACGCGGGGCCATGGCGCTGGCAAGCCGCAGAAGTGCGGTCGTGTTGAGCGCAACCAGCCGTGCGACGTCATCGGTACTCTGCTCGATGAAGCTTCCGCCGATGGCTGTTCCGGCATTGTTGACTAGAATCCCGATGCGGGCGTCATCGCGCAGCCTCGTCTCTACCGTTGCAAGCTCGGCAGGCTGCGTAAGATCAGCCTGGATGATGTCGATCGCAACGCCAGTTTCCTGACGGAGCCGGGCTCCCAGTGCCTCCATTCGTGCCACGTCACGGGCAACCAGCACGAGGTCGTGTCCGCGGCGGGCGAACCGTTCGGCATAGGAAGCTCCGATGCCCGTGGAGGCGCCGGTTATGAGGACTGATGGAATGGTGGTCATGGCATTGCTCTTTTCTCTGATGGAACCTATATTCATGACGATCATCATGATTGCGGCTAAATATGATGGGCATCATGTAAATGTCAACGGGGCCGACGGAGAATTTTGAAATGAAGGTCAGTCGAGAGCAGATGGCGGAGAACCGTCACCGGATATTGGATGCGGCCAGCCGGCTGTTTCGCGAGAAGGGGTTCGACGCGGTCAGCGTGGCGGAAGTGATGAAGGCCGCCGGGCTCACCCATGGCGGCTTCTATGGTCATTTCAGTTCGAAGGACGACCTGATCGCGCAGACCCTTGCCCACGTCCTCGCCGCGGACTCAGGCGGAGGGGGCGATCTTCGCGCTTATGTAGGTTCCTATCTTTCGCCCCGGCATCGCGACAACTGCGCCGGCGGTTGCCCGACGGCGGGCCTTGCCGCAGCCATCCGCCATCAGACCCCGGCTGCACGCTCGGCCATGACGGAAGGCCTACGATCGCAGATCGACCGTATCGGCAAGGCGCTCCCGGAGTTGGATCCGGCAGACAGACGCCGCGCGGCGATCGGAAGCTGGGCAGCGATGGTGGGGGCAGTAATCCTCGCCCGGGCGATCGACGATCCCGCGCTCTCGGATGAAGTGCTTGATCAGACGCGTGCCTGGGTCGATGCCGGGATCAGCCAAGTGTCTGCCAGCTAGGTGGTCTGCGGCAGGAGTGCTCTTGTCGAGAGCAATGCGGCTATCGGCGTTGGTTGGGTGGCTATCTTGCAGAATATCGCACCGCAGCGTGCAATCAGCGGGATTCGCGGACCAAGAGGGTTTCGAACTTCCCTGTTCAGACAACCATGCTGTCGCCCAATTTCCGCTAAACTGGCGAATGAAGCCGTTCAACGGCAGAACATCGAATGACCGCTCCTGGCGCAATTACGCCCTCAAGCGCGGTCGCCGGTGTTGTCCGCTGTAAGGCGGTGGCACAACTAACTTTAACGGCCGACCTTGGGGCGCGTTGCAGACCGGCAGCCTCGGGGCCGATAGCGGAATGGCGGCTTTAACGTTTAAAGAAGGATTGCGGACGTTCAGCCCGACGGGACCAAGGTCTGCTCCCGGGTCTAGCCGTCCCGTCTCAATGGCGTCCCGGACCGCCCGGTGGATCTGCGTTGCCAGTGGCGGGTGGCGGGGCAGCCACAGGGTGGACATTTCAGCCCATATGGAAAATGATCATGTTGCCATGCACAACACTGCAGTGCTCTGATCTCGACGAAAAGCCTGAGCGTAGAAGCGGATCAACCGACCTCCGGGTCCAGCGAGCGAGGACGCAAATGGACACCCCAGAGAATGGGCAATTGCATCGCGACGCGGGCGAGCGACCCTGTCGATCGGCCGGCTGGCTTCCCCGCGCCGCCGTGTCGGCGGCATTCCTGCTCGGCATGGCTTTCAGCAGCACTGCGTTTGCGCAGGACCAGCAGCTACCCGTGGTGACAGCGGCCAAGCCGGTGGTCCGTGAAATCGTCGAAGACGACGAGTTTGTCGGGCGCTTCGAAGCCGTCGACCAGGTCGCCATCCGTTCGCGCGTCAGCGGCTATCTGGACAAGGTCAGCTTCCAGGACGGCGCACTGGTCAACAAGGGCGACCTGCTCTTCACCATCGACGAGCGTCCGTACCAGGCGGCTTATGATGCCGCCAAGTCGCAAGTGGACGTCGCCAAGAGTCTGCTCGAATTCTCCAAGATGCAGCTGGATCGCGCCGACGAACTCGCCAAGACCGGCAATATCTCAACCGCGACGGTCGACGACCGCCGGCGGGAATACCTTTCGGCGCAGGCGCAGATGCAGGGCGCGACGGCTGCGCTGACGACGGCCAGCCTGAACATGGAATTCACCGAGATCAAGGCGCCCTTGTCCGGCCGCATCGACCGCCGGCTGGTGTCGGTCGGCAACCTCGTGCAGCCGGATTCCACCTTGCTGACGACCATCGTTACGCGCGATCCGATCGACTTCTATTTCGACGTCGATGAGCGCCTGTATTTCAGCTATGCCCGCGACGCGAAGGAGCGCGGCGGCAGCATGCAGGAAGGCGCCGGCGGGCTCGAGGTGGTGGTGCGCGTCGCCGACCGCGCGGAGGCGGTATTCAAAGGCAAGCTCGATTTTGCCGAGAACCGGATCGACAACGCGACCGGCACCATGCGGGTGCGTGCAAGGTTTCCCAACGCCGATGGCATTCTCCAGCCAGGCATGTTCGGGCGCATCAACGTGCCGGGGTCGCTGCCGCATAGCGGCGTGCTGGTGCCCGACGAGGCGATCGGCGCCGATCAGGATCGCCGCATCGTGTTCCTGGTGGATGAGGCCGGGACGGTGTCGGCGAAGCCCGTGCGCACCGGCCCGCTTCTCGACGGCTACCGGGTCATCCGCCAGGGCCTGACCGGCGACGAGACAATCATCGTCAAAGGGCTGATGCACGCCAGGCCCGGCACCAAGGTGAAGGTCGAGATGGTAACGTTGCCGCCCAAGGCCGAGACCGCCGAGTTGCAGCAATGAGGTTCGCACATTTCTTCGTCGACCGTCCGATCTTCGCATCGGTCGTTTCGATCGTCCTGCTGATCCTCGGCGGGATTGCTTATACCCAGCTGCCGGTCGCGCAATATCCCGAGATCGCGCCGCCGACCATCGTCGTTCGCGCGCAGTATCCGGGCGCCGACGCCGAGACGGTCGCAGCGACGGTGGCAACGCCGATCGAGCAGGAGATCAACGGCGTCGAGGGCATGCTCTACATGTCGTCCTATTCGTCGGGCGACGGGGCGATGGCGCTGACCATCACCTTCAAGCTGGGCACCGATCTCGACCAGGCTCAGGTGCTGGTGCAGAACCGCGTGTCGGTCGCCGAGCCGCGCCTGCCCGAAGAAGTCCGCCGCCTCGGCATCACCACCACCAAGAGCTCGCCCGACCTGATGATGGTCGTGCACATGCTGTCGCCCGACAATACCTACGACCAGCTCTACGTCTCGAACTACGCCCGCTCGCGGGTGCGCGACATACTGCTCAGACTAGACGGCGTCGGCGACCTCATCATCTTCGGCGAACGCGAATATTCGCTGCGCATCTGGCTCGATCCGGAAAAACTGTCCGCCCTGGGGATGACCTCGGGCGATGTGGTGCAGGCGCTGCGCGACCAGAACGTCCAGGTATCGGGCGGCTCGATCGGCGCGCCGCCGACCAGCACCGGCACGGCGTTCCAGTACACGGTCACCACGCAAGGCCGCTTCAACGACGCACGCGACTTCCGATACGTGATCGTCAAATCGACCGACGACGGCCGCCTGATCTCGCTGCAGGACGTGGCGCGCATCGAGCTCGGCGCCAAGGATTACGTCACCAACTCCTATCTCAATGGCAAACCGGCGGTGGCGCTCGCCATCTTCCAGCGGCCGGGCACCAATGCGCTCGCCGCAGCCGCGGAGATCCAGGACAAGATGAAGGAGCTTTCCCGCGACTTCCCGAAGGGGTTGAGCTACGACATCGTCTATAATCCGACCGAGTTCGTCGCCGAGTCGATCCAGGAGGTCTACAAGACGATTCTCGAGGCGATGCTGCTGGTCATCATGGTCATCATCGTCTTCCTGCAATCGTGGCGCATGGCGATCGTGCCGATCGTGGCGATCCCCGTGTCGCTGATCGGCACGCTGGCGGTGCTTTACGCCGCCGGCTTCTCGCTCAACATGCTGACGCTGTTCGGCCTAGTTCTGGCGATCGGCATCGTCGTCGACGATGCGATCGTCGTGGTCGAAAACGTCGAGCGCAATATCGCCAGAGGGCTGGCGCCCAATCCGGCGTCGCACCTGACCATGGACGAAGTCGGAACGGCCGTCATCGCGATCTCGCTGGTGCTGATAGCCGTGTTCGTACCGACAGCCTTCATCCCCGGCATTTCTGGGCAGTTCTATCTGCAGTTTGCGATCACCATCGCGGTGTCGACGGCGATCTCGGCATTCAATTCGCTGACGCTTTCGCCGGCGCTGGCCGCACTGCTGTTCAAGCCGCATCACGCCGCGGCGGCGCCGCCGCGCTTTTTCCTGGCGCGGTTCGGACGGGCGCTCGCCGACGGCTTCAATCGCGGCTTCGACAGGGTCGCCCATTGGTATTCGAGCATCATCCGCGTGCTGGTCGGCTCGTGGATAACGATCGCCGCCATGCTGGCCGTTTTCGCGGCCCTCATCTACGCCACGGTCTACATGGTGCAGTCGGTGCCGCGCGGTTTCATTCCGTCGCTTGACCAGGGCTATGCGATCGTCGTCATCCAGTTGCCGGACGGCGCTTCGCTGTCGAGGACCGATGCGGTCATCCAGCAGGCGTCGCAGATCATCCAGAAAACGCCAGGCGTCGACTACGCGGTCGCCTTCGCCGGCTTCTCCGGCGCGACCTTCACCAACGCCAGCAACGCGGGCGTGATCTTCGCCAGGTTCAAGCCGTTTGACGAGCGACTGAAAGCCGGCCAGTCGGCGACCCAGGTCATCGGCAATCTGTTCGGCAGCCTGCAAAGCATCAAGGAAGCCTTCATTATCGCACTGCCGCCGCCGCCGATCCGCGGCGTCGGCAATGCCGGCGGCTTCAAGCTGCAAATCCAGGAGCGCAACAGCGCCGACATGCGGCAGATCCTGGCGCTTGCCAACGAAATCGCCGGCAAGGCCAACAAGACGCCGGGGCTGACGGGTGTGTTCACCACGTTCTCCGCGTCGAGCCCGCAATTCTTCCTGGCGATCGATCGCGACAAGGCGCGCATCCTGAACGTGCCGATCCCCAACATCTTCGAGGCGCTGTCGATCAATTTGGGTACCGCCTACGTCAACGACTTCAACGCTTTCGGGCGCGTCTACCAGGTGCGGGCGCAGGCCGACCAGGCGTTCCGTCTCGATCGCGCCGACATCTTGAAACTGAAGGTGCGCTCGGCGACCGGCGCGCTGGTTCCGCTCGGCACGTTGGTCGAGATCCGCGACGTCACCGGCCCGGCGCTGGTCCAGCGCTACAACATGTACGTTTCGGTGCCGCTGCAGGGCAACGCCGCGCCCGGCGTTTCCACGGGCGACGCGCTGGCATTGATGGAAGGGATCACGGCAAAGACGCTGCCGGCCGGTACCTCCTATGAATGGACCGAGCTCGCCTATCAGGAGCGCAACACCGGCAATGCCGCTGTCTATATCTTCGGACTGTCGGTGTTGTTCGTGTTCCTGGCGCTGGCGGCGCAATATGAAAGCTGGGTGCTGCCGTTCGCCATTGTGCTGGTGGTGCCGCTCGGCGTGCTCGCGGCGTTGCTCGGCGTGTCGTTCCGAGGGCTGGACAACAACATCCTCGTGCAGATCGGCCTCATCGTGCTGATCGGGCTTGCCGCCAAGAACGCGATCCTGATCGTCGAATTCGCGCGGCAGGCGCAGGAACGCGGGCTGTCGGCTGCCGAGGCTGCCGTCGAAGCCTGCCGGCTCAGGCTGCGGCCGATCCTGATGACCGCCTTCTCGTTCATCCTCGGCGTCGTGCCGCTGATGATCGCAACGGGCCCGGGCGCAGAAATGCGCCAGTCGCTCGGCACCGCGGTATTCTCCGGCATGCTCGGCGTCACTTTCGTCGGCCTGTTCCTGACGCCGGTGTTCTACGTCACGCTCAGGTCGCTGTTTTCACGGCGCAAGCCCCGTGCCGAGGCAGAGCCTTCGGGGCCGGCAGAGGCGCCATCGGAGACGGCCGCCGAGTAGGGTTACGAATTCGCCGCGTCGGGCGCGGCTTATCACTCCAGAAAATCGGCGCGGCGCGGCAACGGCCACGATCTGCGCGACCTCGGCGTCGAGGTGCGGCGGAGACCCTGCTCGGTCTGATCCAGCCTAACAGCCGCATCCAGCTCAGTGAGACGATGCCGGGCGGCGAGGCCAATGCGATCTTCTATCTGGTCGACCGGGCGGGGCTTGAGGGCGCAACCGCGACCTCCGGAGTCCTCGCTTGCGATGTCTGCTTTCAGGACGCGGAGAAGCTGATCTCTACGGCCGAGATCGGGCGCGAAGCGGTTATCCACGATCTTCAGGTTTTGACCCAGAACGGCCTTTCCCCGGTAGTGAGCGGGAAGGGCGCGGTCGTCGAGCGAGTTGTCAGCCGCCTATTTCCGCAGCCCATTAATGTGCAACTTGGGAAGCCGCTGACATCAATTCCTCCGGATTCGGCGCCTTGGGGGTATTGAGGCCAGCCTCCAGAACTTCAGTGAAGCTCCAGCGTACAATGCCCCCTCGGTCGATGAGAAACTGACCAACCAGCAGCTCCTTAGCGGAAGCCATCATCTGCTGATCGGCTTCCGTAATCTCATACCCCTCCTTCTTGTTGAGCAACTCGTTTATTGCGATGGGGTCCATAGGCTCGGGCAACTCACCCGGGAGATCGATACGGATCCCCATGACCTTGTCCATCCCGATCTCGCGCAAGCCGAAGGCACGGTGCGAGGCCCGCTCCGGGTCGGACGCGGCGAGAAGATCGGGTGTCGGATGGTAACGGAAATAGAGCCGTGCCCGCTCTACCGGCGTATTGACGACCGCCAGGCATTCGACGCCTTTCTCAGCCAGAGCCGGCTTGAGTTGCGCCATTGCCGCGACATTGCGCCGGCAGAACGCACAGTGCAGGCCTCGAAACAAGCCGATCAACAATGGGCTACGACCTCGAAAATCAGTGAGCGCGATTTTGCCTTCGCGGGAGATCGCATCGAGAATAATATTCGGCGCCCGGTCGCCCGGCTGCAGCGGGCGTTCGACATTACTCGCGGACATGGACAACCTCCTCGCCCGGGTAAGCACATCCAGTCATCGGGGGTTGAGTCCGTGCTGGGGGACGCCAGGGCAAAAATTGCTTTCGACCTTCGTCATATTGCCGAGGTCGAGATTACGCGTGTTGCAGGTGCATCATAACACGAAAAAAGCCTCTGCGGGTCGCTCGTTTCGCGAGCTGTCGCGAGCGCTGTGGTAAACAGTGTATCGTCTCATCCGTGCCATGGGACGATACAGCGGCGGGACCGATTGGATCTTCACATGCTTGCGGTGTTCAAGCCTTGAAACTTGGGCGGCTTCCATGTGCCCGGACGTCAAATGCCGACCGCACAGATCGCAGATCTCTGCCCTCAGCGGAACCGAGCGCCATCCAGCCGGTTAAACCGGCATGAAGCTCCCCACCAACCAAGGCCACACCATGAGCATTCTGCAAACCACGAAGAGAGCCGTCGAGCAGGTCACCGGTGCCGCCAAACCGGGGCGGCGAGAGGTCGCCGATCACCTGAGGCCGCGCAAAGCGAATGAATTTCGGTTCAGCGATGATGGCCTGGTGCCCAACCATCCGTTCTGGCCGCTTGTCGTCTATCGCGGCGCTGTGAAGTTGCCCGAAGGCTTCGATCCTGCGGCTGTCATGGAGGCGCTTTTCGAGGCAAATGGCTGGGGCGATAGCTGGCGCAACGGCATCTACGGCTACGTCCACTACCATTCGCGGATACACGAGGTGCTGGGCGTTGCGCGCGGCACGGCCAAGGTCCGCTTTGGCGGCAACAAGGGACGAATCCTGTCGCTGAAGGCCGGCGACGTCGCGGTTCTTCCGGCCGGCACCGGGCACCAACGTCTTTCCGCATCCGACGATTTTCTGGTTGTCGGCGCCTATCCTCCATCCGGCACCTATGACCTGTGTACGACCGCCGCCGACCATGCCAAGGCAGTCGTCACGATCCCCAGGGTCGGCCGTCCGCGCAAGGACCCTGTCTATGGAAGCAACGGCCCGTTGCTCGCAGCCTGGGAAAAGGATTGAAGCCGTTCCTGTCTTGCGAGGCTTCGGGGCTAAAACCGGATCCTTGACCCGCCGCTCACGCCGCCAGCACCGCCGCGTCCAGCCCGCGGATGATCTTCGCCAGTTCGACGCATTCGTCGTGCCGAACCTTGTTGCGCCGCCATGCCAGGCAGATCGTGCGCTGCGGCATCGGCTCCTGGAACGGCACGATCTTCAAATCGGGGATAGTGCTGGCTGGCCCCGCCGCCATTTCCGGGATGAGCGTGACGCCGAGCCCATGCGCCACCATCTGTAAGAGCGTCGTCAGGCTGGTCGCGCCATAGCTTGCCATCGCCACCGGCCGCACGCTGCCGCACACGGCGAGCGCCTGTTCGCGCAGGCAATGGCCTTCCTCGAGCAGCATCAGCCGCTCCAGCGCCGGGCTCGCCGGCGGCACCGGCGGCGAGGCGAAGGCGGGATCGCCGGCCGGCACGGCCAGGAAGAACCGGTCGGAGAAAAGTTCCTCGGTAACCAGGCCTGGGTAATCGAGAGGCAGCGCCGCGACGAAGGCGTCGAGCTTACCCGAACTGGTGTCCTCGACCAGCGAGGCGGTCACGGCTTCGCGCAGTTCCAGCTGCAAGGCCGGGAAATGCCGTTTCAGCTCCGGCAGCACATGCGGCAAGAGATAGGGCGCCACCGTCGGGATGATGCCGAGCCGGAAGCGGCCTTCCAGCGCCGGGCGGCCGCGCCGGGCCGTCGCCTCGACGTCGCGGACGTCGGCAAGGATGCGCTCGATGCGCGGCAGCAGGGCCACGGCCTCGTCGGTCATCCGCACCACCTTGCCGCCGCGCTCGAACAGACGGCAATTCAGCCGCAGCTCCATCTCGGCGATCTGCGAAGACAGCGCCGGCTGGCTGACGCCGGCGAGTTTTGCGGCACGGCCGAAATGCAGCGTCTGCGCCAGCGCCTCGAAATAATGCATCTGCCGGACGGTCAAACCGATCATAAGGAAAACCTATCAGAATAAACAGCAAAGGCAATTTGTCTTTATCGGCTGGGCGGGCTAGTCTGGAACCATTCCAGAATGGCGCGGCCGCTGGCCCTGCCCGGAAGATCAACAAAATCCCGGAAAATCAACAAATCGGAGGCAAAGATGGACGCGAAAACCGACGACAACAGCGCCGGCAAATGCCCGGTCCCACATGGATCGGCCAGGAGGAGCAACCGTGACTGGTGGCCGAACCAGCTTGACCTTGGCGTCCTCCATCAGCAGTCCAGCCTCTCGGACCCGATGGACGAGGACTTCGACTACGCCAAGGAATTCAAGAGCCTCGATCTCGATGCGGTGATCAGGGATCTGCACCAGGTGATGACCGATTCGCAGGATTGGTGGCCGGCCGATTTCGGCCATTACGGCCCGCTCTTCATCCGCATGGCCTGGCACAGCGCCGGTACCTATCGCATCGGCGACGGCCGTGGCGGCGCCGGCGCCGGCCAGCAGCGTTTCGCGCCGCTCAACAGCTGGCCGGACAACGCCAATCTCGACAAGGCGCGCCGGCTGCTGTGGCCGGTCAAGCAGAAATACGGCAGGAAAATCTCCTGGGCCGACCTGTTGATCCTCACCGGCAACGTCGCGCTGGAATCGATGGGCTTCAAGACCTTCGGCTTCGCCGGCGGCCGCGCCGATGTCTGGGAGCCGGAGCAGGACGTCGACTGGGGATCGGAAACCAAATGGCTCGCCGACGAGCGCTATTCCGGCGACCGCGAACTTCACGGCCATCTCGGCGCCGTGCAGATGGGGCTGATCTACGTCAACCCGGAAGGGCCGAACGGCACGCCCGATCCATTGGCCGCGGCGCGCGACATTCGCGAGACCTTCGCTCGCATGGCCATGAACGACGAGGAAACCGTGGCGCTCATCGCCGGCGGTCACACCTTCGGCAAGACGCACGGCGCCGGTGATGCATCGCTGGTCGGGGCGGAGCCGGAAGGCGCCGGCATCGAGGCACAAGGCCTCGGCTGGTCGAGCAAGCATGCCACCGGCATTGCCGGCGACGCCATCACCTCGGGTCTCGAGGTGACCTGGACCACGACGCCGACCAGATGGAGCAACAATTTCTTCGATAATCTGTTCAACTACGAATGGGAGCTGACCAAGAGCCCGGCCGGCGCCCATCAGTGGACGCCGAAGGGCGGCGCCGGTGCAGGCACCGTACCGGACGCGCACGATCCCTCGAAGCGCCGCGCGCCGGCGATGCTGACCACCGACCTCGCGCTACGCGTCGACCCGGCCTATGAGAAGATCTCGCGGCGGTTCCATCAGAATCCTGATCAGTTCGCCGATGCCTTCGCCCGCGCCTGGTTCAAGCTGACCCATCGCGACATGGGTCCGGTCGTCCGCTATCTCGGCCCGCTCGTGCCGAAGGAAGAGCTGATCTGGCAGGACCCGATACCGGCAATCGACCACGAGCTGGTCAGCGAACAGGACATCGCCTCGCTGAAGGCGAAGATCCTGGCCTCCGGCCTGTCCGTTTCCGAACTGGTCTCGACCGCCTGGGCCTCGGCCTCGACTTTCCGCGGCTCCGACAAGCGCGGCGGCGCCAACGGCGCCCGCATCCGCCTGGCGCCGCAGAAGGATTGGGAGGTCAACCAGCCGGCACAGCTGGCCAAGGTGCTCGAGACACTCGAAGGCATCCAGAAGGGCTTCAATAACTCGCAGTCCGGCGGCAAGAAGATCTCGCTTGCCGACCTGATCGTTCTCGGCGGCGTCGCCGCGGTCGAGAAGGCGGCCAAGGACGGCGGCCATGACGTGCAGGTGCCGTTCACGCCAGGCCGCATGGACGTGTCGCAGGAACAGACGGATGTCCAGTCCTTCGCCGCGCTCGAGCCGAAAGTCGATGGCTTCCGCAATTATGTCAGGGGCAAGCAGCCGATGTCGGTCGAAGCGATGCTGGTCGACCGGGCGCAGCTGCTGACCTTGACGGCGCCGGAGATGACGGTGCTCGTCGGCGGGTTGCGGGTGCTCGGCGCCAACACTCGCCAGTCGAAGCACGGGGTGTTCACCGACAGGCCGGGCACGTTGACCAACGACTTCTTCGTCAACCTGCTCTCCATGAACACGGTCTGGGATCCGACCGCCGGCTCCGATGAAGTCTATGAAGCACGCGACCGCAAGACCAAGACGGTCAAGTGGACCGGCACCCGCGCCGACCTGATCTTCGGCTCGCACGCGCAATTGCGTGCGCTGGCCGAGGTCTACGGGTCGGCGGACGCCGGGCGGAAGTTCGTCAGGGACTTCGTCGCCGCCTGGACCAAGGTGATGAACGCCGACCGTTTTGATATCGCGGCGTGATCCGGGCATACGAATTTCTCGACGCAACGAAAAAGGCGCGGGCCTTGACCCGCGCCTTTTTCATGAAGCCTTCGGAAAGTCAGTCTTTCTCGAAGATACCGGCCTTGGCGACCACGCCGGCGATGGCGCCGCCGATCAGCGGCGCGACGATGAACAGCCAGAGCTGGCCGATCGCCGCAGTTCCCGAAAACAGCGCCGGTCCGATCGAACGGGCCGGGTTGAGCGATGTGCCGGTCACCGGAATGATGGCGAAGTGCAGTCCGGCCAGCGTCAGGCCGATGACCAGGCCGGCGAAGGCCGTCGTGTGCTTGGCGTTGGTGACGCCGAGGATCACCGTAACGAAGGTGAAGGTGCCGATCAGCTCCCACAGGAAGGCCGAGCTGACGCCCCATGTCGTCACGTCCCAGCCATTGGCGCCGAAGCCGCCGGTGTGGCCGCCGACCTGTCCGGAGACAATGATCCACAGCGCCAGCGACGCGATGATGGCGCCGATGACCTGCGCGATCCAGTAGGGAATGACATCCCTGGCCGGCATCCGCCCGGCGAGGAACACACCGAGCGTCACCGCCGGATTGAGGTGCGCGCCCGAAATCGGGCCGATCGCGTAAGCGGCCGCTATCAGGCCGATGCCGAACGCCAGACCGATACCTTCCTGGCCGAGCGGCAGCGCGCCGCCGAAGCCGCCCGTCACCACCGAAGCCGTGCCGATGAACACCAATAGAAACGTGCCTAGAACTTCCGCCAGATAAGTTTTCATTGCCCTCTCCTCGTATCGACCCGCGGCTCCGCTTTTTCTGCGACGCGAATCACCGCGCAAAGAGTATTCGCAACCGGAAAACTTGCAAAGCAGAGCAGTTTCGCAAGCCGCTATGCTTGTGAGCGCCGGACACGCACATTAGAGACTTATAATATATTGATCGAATTGTTCGTTCCGCATGCCGGCGCCCGCCTAGTGGCCGCGGCTCGCGATGCATCAATCCACATTCGTCACCCCTCGGCATGGATCGTCTCGCCGTCGGCGAAACAGAACTGTTTCAATCAGGGCACGAAAAGCTCTAAGAGCAGGGCCGGAATTAATTTACTGAGTAATGGAAGACGACAATGAGACTGGGCGGGCGGCTGGCGGCAGCCATTGAAGTGCTTGACGAAATTGGCCGTCGCCACCGGCCGGTGGCCGATGCGCTGAAGGACTGGGGCCTGTCGCACCGCTTCGCCGGCGGCGGCGACCGCGCCGCGATCGGCAACATCGTCTACGACGCGCTGCGCCGCAAGCGCTCGGCCGGCTGGCTGTTGGGCGAAGACACACCGCGCGCCATCGGCTTCGGCGCGCTGCTGCTCGAATGGGGCCAGACGGCGCAGTCGCTGAACGAGGCGCTCGAGGGCGACAAGTTCGCGCCGCCGCTGCTTACCGCCGACGAATTGAAAACGCTCGGCGGTCGCCGGCTTGCCGATGCGCGGCCGGCCGTCAGGGCAGACATCCCCGACTGGTGCATGCCGCTGTTCGAACGGGCGTTCGGCACGGCCTGGGTGGAAGAGGGTGCCGCGCTGGCGACGCGCCCGCCGCTCGACCTCAGGGTCAACACGCTGAAGGCCGATCGCGGCAAGGTGCTGGCCGAACTGGCGGAGACCGGCGCCAAGCCTGCGCGGATCGCGCCGCACGGCATCCGCATCCCACCGATCGAGGGCGACGGCAGGCACCCGAACGTGCAGGCCGAGCCGGCCTTCCAGAAAGGCTGGTTCGAGGTTCAGGACGAGGGTTCGCAGATTGCGGCCGAACTGGCCGGCGCCGAACCTGGAATGCAGGTGCTCGATTTTTGCGCCGGCGCCGGCGGCAAGACGCTGGCGCTGTCCGCGGCGATGGACAATCGCGGCCAGATATTCGCCCACGATGCCGAGAAGGCACGGCTGGCGCCGATCTTCGACCGCATCCGCCGTTCGGAAAACCGCAATGTGCAGATCGTCACCAAGCCGGCCGAACTGGCGCCGCTCGGCAAGCACATGGATATCGTCGTGATCGATGCGCCGTGCACCGGCAGCGGCACCTGGCGGCGCCGGCCGGATGCTAAATGGCGGTTGACGCAAAGACAGCTCGACGCCCGCAAGGGCGAGCAGGAGACGATCCTCGATGCCGCCAGGGACTTCGTCAAACCCGGCGGCCTGCTGGTTTACATCACCTGTTCGGTGTTCGACGAGGAGAATGGCGACCAGGTTTCGGCGTTCCGGGACCGCCATCCCGATTTTGTCCCGGTCGATCACCGCCAGCTTTGGGACAGCCGTTTTGCGGGCCGCGAAGCGGCAATGCGCATTGGCGCTGCGGGCGGCATTTCGCTGTCGCCATTGCTGAGCGGCACCGACGGCTTTTACTTCTGCGCGCTGCGGCGGGCCGGCTGAATCGTTGCCATCGATACAGGGCTAAGCCGAATGCTGCAGTGCAGCATTTGCGATTGCCTGCCGCCCACCCCTCTGCGATAAATGCCTTTGCAATAAGATTTGCCGAGAAACGAAGGGCGACGGCCATGGCAGCAAAGATCGTTCCTGCTCCCGATTATGAGGACCGCGTCAGGACGTCCTTCGCGCGCCAGAACGCGATGATGACCATTGGCGCCGAACTGACGCTGGTGACGCCCGGCATCATCGAGATCGAAATGCCCTATTCAGCGGCGCTGACGCAGCAGCACGGCTTTCTCCATGCCGGCGTCATTTCGACGGCTCTCGACTCGGCCTGCGGCTATGCGGCATTCTCGCTGATGCCGGAAAATTCCGGCGTGCTGACCATCGAGTTCAAGGTCAATCTGCTGGCGCCGGGCAGGGGCGAGCGTTTCCTGTTTCGCGGCTCGGTTACCAAGCCCGGCCGCACCATCATCGTCGCCGACGGCCAGGCCTATGCGTTCGCCGTCGACGGCGAGGCCAAGCTGATCGCCACGATGACCGGAACGATGATGACAGTGCTCGGCCGCGACGGCATCGAGGGCTGAGGAACGGGCAGGGGAGGATGGACGATCATGGCCGGCAAGACACCTGGTGAGCTCACCCCGATCTCCGGCAGATCCGTTCTCTTCGTCATGGCTGCCGAGGCCGAATACGGTCCACACCTGCAGCGGCTGTTCACGCCGCTGATGACCGGCGTCGGACCGGTCGAGGCCGGTATCGGGCTCGGCGCCGAACTATCCCGGCTGCATGCCGGGATGGCGCTGCCGGATCTCGTCGTGTCGCTCGGGTCGGCGGGCAGCCGGACGCTGGAGCAGACGGAAATCTACCAGGCCGTTTCAGTCGCCTACCGCGACATGGACGCCTCGCCCCTGGGGTTCGAGAAGGGCGCCACGCCGTTCCTCGACCTGCCTGTCAGCGTGCCGCTGCCGTTCAGGATACCAGGCATCAGGCCGGCGGCGCTGTCCACCGGGGCGGCAATAGTCACCGGCGCCGCCTACGACGCGATCGCCGCCGACATGGTCGATATGGAGACCTTCGCCTGCCTGCGCGCCTGCCAGCTGTTCGACGTGCCGCTTATCGGCCTGCGCGGCATTTCCGACGGGGCAGCCGATCTCAGACATGTCGGCGACTGGACCGAATATCTGCACGTCATCGACGAGAAGCTGGCCGCGGCGGTTCAGCTGCTGGAACAGGCGATCGCCTCCGGCGCAATCGACTTCAAGCTTGTTGGGGCGGCAGGTTCTTAGCGTTGCCGAACAGCACGCCGATCATCCTGAAGCGATCGGCGTTGTCGCGATTGATGTAAGTGACGGACCCGGGCTCGTGATCGAGGGTCCAGCGTCCGGTCGCGCCGGTGTCCCAGTCGGCGACATAACCGTCATCGAGCATCCGCCAGCGCCCGCTTCGCGCCTCGCCATCGTCGAGCAGCATGTGCGCGGCACCCTCGCTTTCAAAATAGACGTAAGCCTCCTTGCCGTTTCGTTCCAACACATGGGTCATGCCCGGAACGAGCATTGCAAGGGTTTCCTTCTGAAGTGCTGCCATGATTTCCTCCTGAATTGAAGTCGCCGATTGCCTTGACCGGCATCGCCACTTAGAGTGAACTAGTAGTCAAGATGCTTGACTATGTATCGGGCGAGAAGAATTTGGTCAAGGGCCTTGACGAAAAACCTGAAGCGCTGCCGGATCACATAGGTTGGCGGCTGTGGCAGGCGAGCCGCGCCTGGCAGACCGAGTTCGCCGCTGCGATGCGCGCTGCCGGCCATCACTGGTTCACCGAAGCGCGTGCCGGCCTGCTTGGACACATCCCGCGCGGCGGCATGCGCCAGTCGGCGCTGATCGAGCGCTCGGCGATCTCAAAGCAGGCGATTCAGCAATTGCTCGATGGCCTGGAGACGGAAGGTGTGTTGCAGCGTCTGCCCGATCCGCAAGACGGTCGCGGCAAGCTTGTGCGCTACACCCGCAAGGGCCTGGACGCCCTGCGCGATGGCGACCGCATCAAGCTGCAGATCGAACGGAGCTATGTTGCCCGCCTTGGTCACGAGCGTTTCGCGGCGCTGATGGGCGCATTGCGGTCACTCGATACAACGCAAACTGATGCATTGGACAAAGCCTCTGGCGTTGAGGACGACACACCGGAATCGAAGTGAAAGCGCGACCTCACAACCCATTGCGCCGACTCGTTTCTTTCTCTAAACGCTCGCCATGAAAACAGCCAATCATCCCGACACCGTCCTGATTGTCGATTTCGGCAGCCAGTTCACCCAGCTGATCGCCCGCCGCATCCGCGAGGCCGGCGTCTTTTCCGAGATCGTGCCCTTCCAGTCGGCCGAGGCGGCGTTCAAGCGCATCAATCCGAGGGCGGTGATCCTGTCCGGCGGCCCGGCCTCGACCGGCGACATCGGCAGCCCGCGCGCGCCGCAGATCGTCTTCGATGCCGGCGTGCCGGTGCTCGGCATCTGCTATGGCCAGATGGCGATGTGCGTGCAGATGGGCGGCGTCGCCGAAAGCTCCGACCACCGCGAATTCGGCCGCGCCTTCGTCGAGATCGCCAAGGACAGCCCGTTGTTCGAGGGCCTGTGGGCGCCCGGCCAGCGCCATCAGGTGTGGATGAGCCATGGCGATCGGGTCATCTCCCTGCCCAAGGGGTTCGAGGTGCTCGGAAAATCGGAGGGCTCGCCCTTCGCCATCTTCGGCAATGTCGAGCGCAAAATGTACGGCCTCATGTTCCACCCCGAAGTGGTGCATACGCCGGACGGCGCCAGGCTGCTCCGCAACTTCGTCCACAACATCGCCGGCATCGAAGGCGACTGGACGATGCGCGCCTACCGCGAGCACGCGGTCGAGACGATCCGCAAGCAGGTCGGCAAGGGCAAGGTGATCTGCGCGCTGTCGGGCGGCGTCGATTCCTCGGTCGCGGCCTTGCTGATCCACGAGGCGGTCGGCGACCAGCTGACCTGCATCCTTGTCGACCACGGTCTGATGCGCAAGGACGAGGCATCAGGCGTGGTGGAGATGTTTCGCCAGCATTACAATCTGCCGCTGATCCTGGTCGACGCTTCGGACCGTTTCATCGGCGCGCTCGAGGGCGAGTCGGACCCCGAGAAGAAGCGCAAGACCATCGGGCGGCTGTTCATCGAAGTGTTCGAGGAGGAGGCCGAGAAGCTCGGCGGCGCCGATTTCCTGGCACAAGGCACCCTCTATCCCGACGTCATCGAAAGCGTCTCTTTCAGCGGCGGCCCGTCGGTGACCATCAAGTCGCATCACAATGTCGGCGGCTTGCCCGAACGCATGAACATGCAGCTGGTAGAGCCGCTGCGCGAATTGTTCAAGGACGAGGTGAGGGCGCTCGGCAAGGAGCTCGGCCTGCCCGACAGCTTCATTGGCCGGCATCCGTTCCCCGGTCCCGGTCTCGCCATCCGCTGTCCGGGCGGCATCACCCGCGAAAAGCTGGAGATCCTGCGCGAGGCCGACGCCATCTATCTCGACGAGATCCGCAAGGCCGGCCTCTACGACGCCATCTGGCAGGCCTTCGCCGTGCTGCTGCCGGTGCAGACCGTCGGCGTGATGGGCGACGGCCGCACCTACGAGTTCGTCTGCGCGCTGCGCGCCGTCACCTCGGTCGACGGCATGACGGCCGACTTCTACCATTACGACCTGGCATTCCTGGGAGCAGCCGCCACCCGCATCATCAACGAGGTACGCGGCATCAACCGCGTCGTCTACGACGTGACGAGCAAACCGCCAGGCACCATCGAGTGGGAGTGAGGGAAACGGCGATGATAGGCGGCTCTAGCGTAGAATTTCGCAGAAAATACAATGATTTGCGGGCAGGGCAGACTGCTAGCCAGGGCACATTATCAATGGAATTGACAAACCTATCAAGTCATTGAAATCGTTAAGTTTATCGGAGCGCCTGGCGCGGCTCGCAGCTTGTAGCAGATCACTCTGACGGTACTTTTGACGGTGTTTTTCGTATCCGACAGAGCATTCTAAAAAGTACCGTCATTCGTTTTTAGGGTTTGACGGTACTTTTTCTGTGTGTCAACGCTTTGAAATATATAACGAAAATGCCCCGTAGCATGACATTTCCGCGCTGACGGTACTTTAGTTATCGACATACATAGTTTCAGCTTTGGCTGCGGTACCGATCGATGTTCCGGACCCGATCGCATATCGTCGGATGGCACCGTCGCATCACCTATCAAATGTTGTCCCGACTGCTGCCGGATCTGCGATGGAGAGAAGCGTCGACCGCATCCAGGCGGGAGCTTGGACCGCGGTAGATGCGAGCGTCTTTTTATCGTTGGGAGAAAGATGAGGTGCCGCGATCTGTGCAAGCTCGGCCGCGCGCGCCGGCCCAATATAACGCCGGCCCAATATAACGAAGCGCCTGGACCACGGTCCCGGCCAAGCTGCCCGGAGCAATCAAATGCTTATCCGCCCGCGTGGTCGTTGCCACCGTGCGCGGCGATGAACATGGCGACGGCCGACCGGCAATAGGATTCGATTTCGTTGTCGTCCTCTGCTCTCGCCTGATCGAAGCGTGCGATAATCGGGAGATCGGATCCTTTGAAAAGCGCGGCAAACAAGCGGGCGGACCGGAGAGGATCGGGCACGTTCAGAACCGCCTTCGCGTGCAACTGACGCAACAGGGCCTCGATTTGGGCGATGACATGGGCGGGGCCGGCTTCGTAATGGAGCTTGCTTAACGACCTTTGATTCGTCTTGTCGGCCATGATCATGGCTTCGACACTGCGGACGTCCGAGCTCAACAGCGTGCGAAGCAGGGATGATCCCACCGCCATGAGCTGATCTTCGGCCGAACCGTCGACGCCTTCAAAAAGGGCCTGTGGTGCAAACTGATGGCAGCGGGTCGCGATGGCCGCGCTGAACAGCGCCTCCTTGTTCTCGAAGTGCCGATAGATGCTGAGCTTGGATATCTTCGCCCGCTGGGCGACCTTGTCCAATGTCGTCGCTTGAAAACCCAATTCCACAAAGAGTTCGCACGCGGCGTCGACTATCGTTTGGCCAAGCGCCTCGTTGGCGGGCCGGCCGCGCCGGCCCTGGCTGTTTACGGTCACGACAATTCCAGTACTTGACAGTATCCTAATTCATGCATTACGATACCATGTAGTATCGGAAATGTGCAAGCCCGTGGGTAGGTTTCAACCTGTTGTCCAAATCAAGTTTCCCCGGGCCGCCCGGCGATATCGAATGCGGCATTGTCCGGCCGGTCAACACAGATGGGCGACTTTCTCGCAGAGGCCGAAGCCCTGCTAGCTGCCGGTGTCGAGCGCGTATCGGTGGACGATATTGCGCGCCAGGCCCAGCCCAACCCCCTCCATCCACGACACGGAGCCCATCACCATGGATGACGTCATCATCATCGGCGGCAGCTTTGCCGGTCTCGCCGGCGCCCTGCAGCTCGGCCGTGCCCGCCGCAAGGTCACCGTTCTCGATACCGGCCTGCCGCGCAACCGCTTCGCCGGCCATTCACATGGTCTGCTCGGCCACGATCACAAGCCACCGCTGGACATCCTGGCCGAGGCGCGGCAGCAGCTGGCGCGCTATCCCACGATCAGGCTGGTCAATGCCCGGGCCGACAGCGTCTCCGGCGCCGTCGACGATTTCTCCGTCCTCACTGGCGATGGCGAAAGCCTTGGGGCGCGCCGCCTGATCCTGAGCTATGGCGTCGCCGACCAGATGCCTGATGTTCCGGGCTTTGCCGAAGGCTGGGGCACGTCCATCGTGCCCTGCCCCTATTGCGACGGCTTTGAAGCCGCCGGCCAGCATTGGGGCCTCGTCTGGTCCGGCCCGCAGTCGCACCAGTCTGTCAGGCTGTTCCACGATTGGACCGACAGGTTGACGCTCTTCGCCGATGGTCACGACATTCCGCCCGATATCCGGGCCGATCTCGCGCGTCGTAACATACCTGTCGTCGATGGCCGGATCACCGAGATCGCCCATCACGGGGGCCATCTCGCCACCGTCAATCTCGATACCGGCCCCAATGTCGCGGTCGACATCCTGTTCGCGCATCCGCGCAACAAGCCGTCCGCAAGCCTGCATGAATCGCTGGGCCTCGCCACGGTCGATACGCCCCTCGGCATCGCCCTCAAGGTCGACGAGCGCCGCGAAACCAGCATGCCCGGCATCTACGCCGCCGGCGACCTCGCCAACCCCCTCATGCCCTCGGTCACCACGGCATCATCGCACGGCGCGATGGCGGGCATCTTCTCCCAGCAGTCGATGCTGGTTTGAGAGCACAGATTCCCTTCTCCGGTTGCCGCGGGCTATCATATTCTGAAGGTTGCGGGCCGGTGCCACGGAACGCGGGCCCCCTCTCCCCTGAGGGGAGAGCCTAGCAAAGAAAGAATCAGAACAAGGATATGGCATGGCAGAGAAAAATGTTTATCAGGTAGCCGACTGGAATGGCCAAAGCGGGGAGCGCTGGGTCGCTTACCAGGCCCGGCTCGATGCCATGATGGCGGTGTTCGGCCAGGCCGCGATCGAAGCCGCGCCCGCCACGGGCGAACGCGTGCTGGACGTCGGCTGCGGCGCGGGGGCGTCTAGTCTGGATCTGGCCGCCCGCGTCGGCGCGGGGGGCCATGTGCTAGGCGTGGACATATCCGAACCGCTGATCGGCAGAGCGCGCGCGCTAGCGCCGCAGGATACGCCGGCCCTGTTCCAGGTGGCCGACGCCAGCAGCACCGCGTTGCCCGAGGGCGCGTTCGACATCCTGTTCTCGCGCTTCGGAGTGATGTTCTTTGACGATCCTACGGCGGCGTTCGCTCATATGCGCCGTGCGCTCAAGCCTGGCGCGCGGGTCGCTTTCGTCAGCTGGCGCGGCATGGCCGAGAACGATTGGGTGCGCTTGCCGATGGGCGCGATCAAGGGCATCGTCCCGCCGACGGCGCCGCCCGATCCCGAAGCGCCCGGCCCGTTCTCGTTTGGCGACCAGGGGCGGGTGGCGCGTATTTTAACGGCGGCTGGCTTCACCGATGTCGCTATCGCGCCATTCGATGCCTCCATCCCGTTCGGCGAGGGGGGACGCGGGACGCGGCGATCGACGACGCGGTGGAGATGACACTCGAGGTCGGCCCGCTGTCGCGCGCTCTCGCTGATCAGCCCGACGACATCCGCGCCCGCGCCTCGGCCGCGGTTCGTGCCGCCTTCGCGGGCCTCCCCGGCGAGCGGTCGGTGATGATCGACGGCGCGGCGTGGATCGTCATGGCACGCAATCCGGCAAGCTGACAGGGATTAACAGGGGAGACGCCCCCGCTCGGTGGAGCGGGGCGTCTTTGGCCGGTCAGATTGATGTCCCTTCTGGCTTGGAAGCCGCCATTAGCGAGCTAGAGGCTTTGATGGCGGGGTACAGCGTTTGCACGACACTCGAAAACGTTGGTGCACGTGCTTACGGAGCACGTAGCGGGTACGACGTCCGCACGCGGTGTATTCGAGGCTGCACAGAACGCCGCCAAGGCGTAAGTCCGGGACGGATCAAGGCATGAGAGGAACTGCGTGTCGTTCAGGCTCTTGCGAGCCGTGACGGTCTTTTTGCCGACGGGATCGTGAAGGCACAGCTAAAGAATGTCGAAAATCGACCAATCGATGCCGGTAGTCGCTGAAACCGAGCCGATTTTGAATCGCCGAAATTCTCTTTTGAATTCAAGAGCGCAAATTTCTGACGGATCGGGGAGACGGTTCTTCATTGCGTGCAGAAAGAATTTGTGCGTGGAATTCAATGCGTTACGATCACTTAAAACAATCGAGTGGGAGTGAGGGGGCGTGCGGTAGAGTAGGTTGGAGTACTGTCGGATATATTCGGAAATTGTTGGTCAACGATAGAAGGCGATAGTTCGCGGGCGATTCTGCAAGAACAAGCAGCCGTTTTGCAGGTCGGCGATAGACCTTCGATTATATGTAGAGATGCTCAAAGGGATCGATACACCGCGCCGTTCACAGCACATGCTTTGGATTGGGATTGGAGCGCCGATCCAATTCCTCGGACAATAGACATCATGTTCCGTGGATTTGTATCATGGTCTAAGCCCCGGGGCGGGACCAACGAGACGAGCGCACGGCCGCCGAGCACAGCGGGGACGGCGCCGTAGCTGAATACGTTCTCGTGCCTCGCATAGTTTCAGAGTGCTCCCGCAATGCGTGGATCGTGCGCATGCCGTGCGGCAGATCCCTGTAGACTTAAGCGTGCCATGCTTCAGCAGCTTGGCCGATAGCGGACCCGAGTTGGCGAACGGAACAATTTGGTCGTCCTGCTACGCGACGAAGCGGACCACGCCACCATCCACCCGCAAAGCCGCGCCGGTGGTCGCCGAAGCCTGCTCCGAGCAGGTGTAGATGATCATGTTGGCCACCTCATCGGTGGTCGCGAAGCGGTGGATGAGGCTCGTCGGACGCATCGCCTGCAGGAAGCCCTGCTCGGCTTCGTGCTGCGTGATTCCATTTGCGTCAGCCTGTTTCGCCATGAAGTTGCCCAGGATCTCAGAGCGGGTAGGTCCCGGCAGGACGGCGTTGACGGTGACGCCCGTGCCCGCGACCGCCTCGGCAAGCCCGCGTGAGACCGCGAGTTGAGCGGTCTTGGTCATGCCATAGTCGAGCATTTCCTTAGGGACGTTGACTGCGGATTCGCTACTTATGAACACGACGCGGCCCCAGCCTTTCGCCACCATCCGCGGCAGGTAATGACGGCTCGCGCGCACGCCACTCATTACGTTCAACTGGAAGAGGTCAAGCCAGTCCTCATCGGGGATATTTGCGATATCCTCGACGCCGTTGTAGCTCCGGATGTGTGCTGTACCGACGTTGTTCACAAGGATATCGGCGTCCGGCGCATGCGCGATCAAGGCCTTTGCCCCCTCCGCTGTCGCAAGATCAGCGGCGATACCCGAGATGTCGCTGCCGGGGAAGGCCTGCCGCATCTGCCGCACCGCCTCATCGACCCGAGCGTTTCCACGGCCGTTGACGACGACCGATGCACCGGCACGCGCCAACCCCTCCGCCGTCGCGCGGCCGATACCGGCGGTGGATCCGGTAACAATGGCCTTGCGGCCTTTGAGTTCGATATTCATCTCATTCATCTCCAAAATTAAATAGGAAGCGCAATCAATCCACTGTCGTCTTCGCTGTTTCCGCCTCCGCTGCGTGGGCGAGGCTTTCGACCCAGTCTTGGTGATACCGGTAGAGTGCGCCGGGATGTTTGCGCCCGAGTTCATCGAGGAAGAAGGGGCCCTGCTGCGTTTCCTCGGTCAGCACATGGCAGCCATGGTCCGTAGGCGTGATGACCCAGCCATGGTATGCGCTTGAGCCGGTCTCGTCGCCATCAACTGTCGTCGCCCATGCGAGCCTGCGAAGGGGCTCGCATTCCGTCACGACCAGACTCATCGGAAATCCAACCGTCACACGGCTGTATCGCGTTCCGAGCGCCAGTTCCGGCTCCCCCGTCAGAATCTTGACCTGATCCTCGGCGGGAAAGTAGCTCGACCAATTCTCGGCTTCGACGAGCAGCTTCCAGACCGCTTCAGGCGGCGCCTTCACGTCAATGTCGTTGAGTGCGTAGATGGCCGACGTTTTCGGATCATATCGCTCGGGCCAAGTCACATGGTCGTACATCGATTACTGCTCCTTCTTGAACAAATCCTGGAAGATGAGCTGGCCCCAAGTGCGGCCGCGCGCGTGCACCAGCGCGCCACCCTCGTTGAGCTTTCCCAGCTTGACGGGTGCGAACCCGAGTTGTTTGGCCAAGGCCGCCACGGGAGCGATCGCGTCCTCGTCGTCGCTCGACAGAAAGACGACCCGGTGGCCGCCCTCGACGATCGGATCGGCAGCCAGGGTGGCCGCAACCAGGTGATTGAAACCTTTCACGAACTTGGCGCCGGTGAACGCCTTCGCGACGAAGGCGGAGGACGGGAGGCCGTCCAGCTCTTCAGGCACTGGAAACGCGTTCATCGCGTCGATGACTGTCTTGCCTTCCCAGCTCGGCAGAGCCTTCGCAACCTCGCGATGCTCCCCGAACGGGACCGCCAAGATGATTGTGTCGGCCTCGAGTGCATCCCGCAGCGACTTGGCGACGACCGTGGGTCCAATCGCCCGAGCCTGCGGCGCCGACGCCTCGGGCGGCCGGCGGCTCGCGACGGCCACGTCGATGTTTCTACGGGCGAAGGCGTGGGCGAGGGCCTGACCTATCTTAGCGAATCCTACAATTGCGTAGCTCATGATCTTCTCCGATCCGTGTTGGTATTGATTTCCCCGGCCTTCAACGGCGCTGGGTTATTCGTTGCGCTGTGTGGCGACCTTTGCGTGGTCGTTCCACCATGGACACGCTAGTTCCCGCCGGTCAGCCGCTTCCCGCGATCCGGCGCGATTTCAGATGGCCGAGAAGCCGCCATCGACGGATAACTCCACCCCATTCACGAAGCTCGAATCGTCGGAAGCAAGAAACAGCGCGGCCGTCGCAATTTCCTCAGGACGCCCCATCTTTCCCCGCGGGATCAGGGATTCGAACATCTGCTTCGCCTCCTCGGTGAGGACTTGGTCCTGCATCGGTGTGGCGATCGGCCCCGGGTGCAGCACGTTCACCCGGATATTCCTGCCCTTGAGTTCGTTGAGCCACCCGCGTGCGAATGCGTGCAGCGCCGCCTTGCTCGCCGCATACACGCTGTAACCAGGAAAACCTTTCACCGAAGCAACTGACCCGGTCATGAAGATCGATCCGCCATCGTTGAACAGCGGCAACGCCTTCTGAACCGTAAACAGCGTGCCGCGCGTATTCAGGCCGAAGGCCGCATCGAAGTGCTGCTCGGTAATCTCGCCCAGTGGGACGGCTTCGCCTGTGCCGGCGCTCGCGTACAGGACGTCGATCCTGCCCTTTTCCCGCTTGACTGTATCGAACAGGCGGTCGAGGTCGTCGAGATTGGCCGCGTCGCCGCGCACGCCGGTCACGTTCCGGCCGATCAGCTTGACGGCCTCGTCCAGCGCCTCCTGTCTCCGGCCCGTGATAAAAACATAGGCGCCTTCTTCAACGAACCGCTTGGCGCTCGCCAGCGCCATGCCGCTCGATCCACCCGTGATGACTGCAACCTTACCCTCAAGCTTTCCCATGACTTCTCCTTTCGTGGTGTCGGGACAGCATCTGCCCCCGAGAGCCTCGAAATGGGTCCGCCGGCGTCAGTTGTTGAGTGCGGAAGCGCGCACATCGGTGGTGCGAAATCGATCCGGTTGGACAACTGACGCCAGCCGCGACGATCGGTGTCCGCCGTTCGGAATTGGGCCGCACTCGTCGACATAGGCTATGATGAACGCCCGTACTGCTGTTCGATGTGTTAGATACGGGCTTTGGAAGGCGCACCGCGCGGTGCGGGATTGCACCATGATCGACTGGGATGACGTTCGCTACTTTCTTGCTGTCGCGCGCGGAGGCTCGGTGCGGGCCGCCGCCGAGCGCCTCGGGGTGAATCACTCGACCGTGCTGCGACGCATCGCCCAGCTCGAGGAACGCCTCGGGGCGCACATGTTCGAAAAGCTGCCTTCGGGCTACCGCCTGACGGCTGCGGGCGAGGAGGTCCTCGAGCTCGCGAACCAGATGGAAGCGTCGTCGCACCAGCTGGAGACGCGCGTCTTGGGGCGCGACCAGAGCGTTCGCGGGCTTCTGCGGGTGACGCTGGCGCCGCCCCTCGCGACACATCTGCTCATGCCGGACTTCGCCGATTTCGCGCGTCTGCATCCGGACATCGAGATGGAAATCTTGTCGTCCGGCGAGCTGGCAAATCTGACCAACCGAGAGGCCGACGTCGCGATCCGCGTCGTCTACGACCGCAAAACCCTGCCGCTCAATCTTCACGGCCTGAAGGGACCGGAGCTGTTCGGCGGCATCTACATGTCCTGCGATCGACTAGCCGCGTGGCGTGCGGGCGCGCCTGATCCCATCCGGTGGATCGTCATAAGCATTCATGGAATTCCGGAATGGGCCAGCGAGGGTGAGGTTCGCACCACCGGGGTTCCCTTCAGGACCACGGACGCCGAGGCGCAGATCGTTGCTGTACGGCAAGGGCTCGGGATCACGACACTGCCCTGCTTCGTCGGAGATGCCGACCCCCTACTGGTGAGGGTGCCGGGCACCGACCTGCACATGTACGGAACGCTCTGGCTTCTCACGGTGGGGGAGACACGCAAGACGAAGCGCGTGCGGCTCTTCACGGAGTTCGTATCCCGCAGGCTAGCCGCGTACGCTCCGCTTCTCGCGGGGCTGTCCATATCGCGCGACTGACGGCTGGCAGGTCGCCGATGGCGCTGTCTCGAGCGTACCGCTGTAGAAGGGCCATTCTCGGCGTCGAAAAACAATTGCTCTTTGAAGACTGTGGCGCGTACAGCTATTTCGAAATCCATGATTGGCATGAGAAGCTTTGCCCGAGCACCGCGCCGCACGAATGATGACGCGCAGCGCAACCAAATTGGGGAGGATTCAAAATATTGGTATGCGATGTTTGATTGTCACGGCTCATCCACTCAATCCAAGCCTTTGCCAAACGCTTTCGAACGCAGCCATCGACACCCTGATGGATGCGAAACACCAGTGCCGACATGTTGATCTGTATCGATCTGGCTTCTTCCCGGCTCTTACACCGGCGGAGCGCGCGAGCTACTATTCCGGATTCGAGACTACAGAGGTAGCTAAAGAGATTGAGGATCTTCTCTGGGCCGAGACTATCGTCTTGATTTTTCCCACGTGGTGGTTCGGACCTCCAGCTATATTGAAGGGCTGGTTCGACAGGGTATGGGTGCCTGGTATTGCATACGATCACGCAGCCGATCTTGGTGCCATACAACCGCGACTTCGCCAGTTAAGGAAGGTGGTTGCAATAACCACTTTGGGCTCACCTTGGTGGGTCGATTGGCTGATCCTCAGGCGGCCAGTGCGGCGTGTTCTCAAGACAGCTATTCTGAATACCTGTGCTCCTCAAGCCTCGCTTACGTTCCTTTCATTTTACAAGGTTGAAAGTCTGCCTAGGCAAGGTGTCGATGCTGCGATAAATCGCATTAGATCAATGCTACAGCATCTATAGCTAAGCCCCGTCACAATGCTCCCTTTCTTTGAAGGGCGCAGGTAGAGCAATGCCCGTGGGGGCAGCGGCTCGTGACCGCTGCCCTTATCGGTATGTACGCCCATACGCGCCGAAAGCGTCACCATCGGTAGATGGCAGCACCGCGGATATCTATCGTCACGACATGGCATTCCTGGGCGGCGCCGCCACCGGCATCATCAACGAGGTGCGCGGCATCAACCGCGTCGTCTATGACGTGACGAGCAAACCGCCAGGCACAATCGAGTGGGAGTGACAAGGAGTACTGCGGAGTAGAAGAGGATAGAGCAGCATGTTTAAGGCGATGTTGGCTCGGCAATAATAGTCAATAGTCCCAGCCCCCGGCCACCCGGCGACGGCATAGACGAAGCATCTGGCCGATCGGCGAATGTCTGGAACGAACGTCCCACAGAGAAGGGTGGAGCAGCCTAGCCTTGCTGGGTTTGACAACCGGGGTCCGCGGCAACTGCCACCGGCGAGGCGTTGCATCTGCCGGCCACGTATCCTTTCGCTGGGTTCATCCGTCTTAGCTGTTCATGGGCACGGTCATCCTTGACATCGCCCTCCTGGACGAATTGGAGCGTGACAAATGAACAGCAAGCAGAGCCTAGCGAACAAGATACACTACGAAACGCTCGCGGAGGCTTTTCGCAGCGGTCGAGAATCGCCACAGGAAGCATCCGAGTGGTCCGTTTTGACGGCAGAACCGGGCGGCGTCGATTACGTCGAGACGAACGTCGGCGACAAGACCGCGCTGTGGGTTCAGCCAAAAACGGCGGCCAAAGACCGGGTCATGCTTTACCTGCACGGCGGTGGCTATGTCGGCGGATCGATCTGGACCCATCGCAAGATGGTCGGACACCTTGCTAAGGCGATCGGCTGTTACGCTCTGCTCGCTACGTACGACTACGTTTTCCAGAGCAAGTTTCCGCGCCAAATCGAGCAGGCCGTGACCGCGTTCGAATGGCTCGCCGAGCAAGGTGTCGCGCCGAAGCACACCATAGCTGCAGGCGATTCCGCTGGTGCTGGCCTGATCGTTGCGGCGGCGATGAAACTCCGCGATGCGGGACGGCCGCTGCCGGCCGCGATCCTCAGCATCTCTGGCTGGTATGATCTGTCGGCGAGCGGGCACTCCTACGAAAGCAACCGCGAGAAGGACGCCTTCTTCCAGAAGGCCAGCGTGGACATGCTCGCGTCGCAAGTCCTCGGTGGGGTCGATGTCCGACGTCCGCTCGCCAGCCCGATCTTTGCCGATCTCAAGGGCCTGCCGCCGATCTATTTGCAGGCGGGCGAAGACGAAACCCTCGTGGACGACAGCCGAGCGCTCGCCGACCGTGCGAGGGCCGCCGGCGTCGAGGTGCGCCTGGACGTATTTCCGGGGATGCTGCACTCGTTCCAGATGATGGCTGGGCGTGCTCCCGAAGCCGACGACGCGATCGCGCGGTTGGCACAATGGGTTCGCCCCAAGCTTGGTCTGGCCGCAACCGCGGCAATACGCGCTGAAGGTCAGGAGGTCGCATGACTGGCAAATTGAAACCAAGATGTGGCAGCTGAAGGACATGCCCGAGCGACCGACCGGCCTGTTCGACGCGCAGTATCGAGCCTTCCTCGAGACAGTGTGGGGCGTCCGCGCGCAACTGCATCGCTATTGCACTCGCATGACCGGCTCGCGGCTCGACGGCGAGGATCTCATGCAGGAGACGCTGTTCGAGGCCTACACGAAGATCGAGACCCTCGATGATCCCCGCAGGCTAAAACCCTGGTTGTTTCGCATCGCTCACAATCGCTGCATTGACTTTGTGAGGCGGCGCCATGCGCGCGAGCGAGCGGAAAGCGCCTATTCGGACGACATCGGCGTCATCGCTGCAGAGCCAGCGACCACTGATGCCCATCGCGCCGTCGAACGGCTGGTCGGTCACCTGCCGCCCAAGGAGCGCGCCTGCGTGCTCCTGAAGGATGTGTTCGACTATTCGCTGGAAGAGACCGCGGAACTCGTGGGCTCGACGGTTGGCGGCGTCAAATCCGCGCTCTCCCGTGGACGTGCGAAGCTCGCCGGCTTGCCCGCGGAACCTGTCGGTGAACCGAGCCGCCCGCTGGATCCCGACACCGCGCGGCTCTTGCAGCGCTATGTTGACCTCTTCAACCGCCATGACTGGGATGGCGTGCGGGGCCTGACCAGCGCCGATGCCCGGTTGCGGGTCGCCGATTGCTATGACGGCCTGCTCAGAAGCTCTCCCTATTTCGTCGAATACGAGCGAAACCCGGAGACGTGGACCATGGAGTTGGGGACGATCGACGGAGAACCCGTCCTCCTCGTGCTTTTCCAGCGAGGCGACCAGTGGCAGGTCGCGTGGCCGGTTCGTGTCCATGTCGCCGGTCGCGTCATCGACCGCATCGAAGACTATTATGCCTGCCCGTGGGTCGTTGGAAACGCCTCGGAGTCCGACTTGACGCTCACGCCTTGGCCAGCCGTTTTGGGAAGAGCATAAGGCGACGATTTCTCACTCTGGCTTGGCGGAGTCACGCTGGTGAATTCTCAACGAAAAATCGTGGCGTGCCTCGGATCGAGCAGCACGGCGGGCAAGGGCCAGGCATTCGATTGGATCGCGGAGCTCCGCCGGCGGCCGGGCAACGGGCAATTTGAGTTCCGGAATTTTGGCGTCGGCGGCGACTTGGCCTACAACGCGCTGCAGCGGTTGCCGGATGTGCTCGCCTGTCGTCCCGACAAGGTCATCGTCTGGGTCGGCGGGAATGATGTTCTCACGCTCGTGTCACGCAAAGTGCGGCGATTCTTTACGTTTTGGAAGCGTCTGCCCCGCACGCCTTCGCCCGATTGGTTCCACGAGAATCTGGCCGAGATAGCACGCAGGCTGAAGCGCGAGACGGCGGCGGACATCGGCCTTTGCTCGCTCCCTCCGATAGGAGAAGCGCCGGATTCGGACGACCCGTTCCAGAGCGAGCTCAACCGGCGGATCAAGGAATATTCTGCGATCGTGGCGGCCATCGCGCACGAGGAACGCTGCGGCTATGTCCCGCTCCATGAGGCGCTCACCGAGGCGGTTCGCGCCTCGCCTGGCCGGGCCTACACGGCGTTCAACTTTCTTCCATTCTATCGCGATGCTTTTCGCGTACTGGTGCTGCAGCGTCCGGATGATGTCGCCCGCGTAAATGGCTGGCTATTTCACACCGACGGCGTGCACTTGAACAGCCGGGCAGGGCTGATCGTGGCGGATCGCCTACAGAAATTCGTTCAGGCCTGAACCCTGAGCGGCAAGGCTGTATCCGATTTGCGCACCTATCTGAATGTCTTATCGCGCAGGCTGGCGGCCGGTTTATCGACCTAGCAACATCGCCACGCGCGATGCCAAAAGTTTAACGACGAACCCTAGAGGATAACCCCGGTGGCTCGGCACGTCGTCAGGAATGACATCGCTGTCCGACTTGAACTTAGTGCAAATCCGCAGCTGCAGTGGCGGGAGTTCTCCGTGAAACCGCGCTCTGTATGCCGAGACCCAATGCGGACCTCTATCGAAGTTCATTAACATCGCTGAATTGCAGCACATGGCGATGACCCTATTCGTGGCTGAAGTTTCCTTAAGCTTGTAACCCCTCAGCAATTCGGCCCCCTTGGAGCACTCGATGCGGTCCTTTCGATAGAGGATGTATGCGGTGCCGCCATCGGGATCGCGTATGGCGCCAGCACCTGGCAAAGCTTCGATCTGATCAGCTCCCTTCCGGCAGTCGTCGCAGTAGCAGGCACTGCTCACGATCGGCCTGCCAAAGGCTTTGAGTTCGACGCCACCGCAAGAGCAAGTTGCGGTCATGATAGGTGAGTGCGTCATCTGCTGGTGATCATCATGCGATTGCCCTCGCTGTCCCGAAATTCCGCGATCGAGCGCCCCGGTTGCCATGGCGCAAGGCGCGGTTCTGCTATGATCTCGGCGCCTCGCGATTTGAGTCTCTGAACGGTGACTTCGATTTCGTTGTCAACCAGCACGAGGACGGGCTCCTCAGATGGTGTTTCGTCCTTGCGCCTTAGGAAGTGGAGGGTGGTTTCGGCACCTGGAAATCCGAGTTCGATCCATCGCCACCCATCATTGCCCATTGGCTGATCGGCGACGACGCGGCAGTTCAGGTGATCGATGTAGAATGCCTTGGCGCGTTCCTGGTCGAACACCGGAAGCTCCGCGAACTGGATGTGCATTGTCGATCTCTCCCCATTGCATCCCGGCTCAAATCAAACTAGACGGTCCAGTACTATGAGTCAATTAGCAGCGCAGGCGCCAGGGGCATGACCAGGACGCCCTCAGCAGGTGTTTCACAAGAACTCGACGAGCAGGGCCGATCGGCACAAAAGCGGCGGGCCATCCTCGATGCGGCGACAGAGGTGTTTCTGCAAAAAGGCTATCTGGCCACCAGTATGGATGAGATCGCAGCGCTTGCGGCGGTGTCGAAGCAGACCGTCTATAAAAATTTTCCAGGCAAGGAGACGCTGTTCGTGGAGATCGTAAGCAGCGTGACCAATCGAGCCAGCGATCGGGTCCACAGTGAAATGCCGGACCTCGCTGAGGGCGAGGATGTTGCCGAATATCTTCAGCGCTATGCGTACCGACAGCTTACCGTGGTGCTCACGCCGCGTGTCATGCAGCTGCGCCGTCTGGTGATCGGCGAGGTCGGCCGCTTCCCAGAACTGGCAAAGGCGCTCTTCGATGGCGGACCCGGGCGCGCAATTGCGGCGATGGCAGTGTTGTTCGAGCGCTTGGCTGATCGCGGCCTGCTTGCGATCGATGATCCGGCCGTCGCCGCTTCCCAGTTCAATTGGTTGATTATGGGCGAGCCATTGAACAGGGCCATGCTGTTGGGTGACGAGTCGATTCCGAAACCGGCGAAGCTTCGACGGCACGCCGCGGCCGGCGTGCGGGTGTTCCTTGCGTCATACGGCAAGTGAGGCACGCCACGGCGACGAGCGAATGCCGGGCGCTACCGTGCGGACCGTTCGGCCGTGTTTGACGGTCCTTTTTTTGGTCCCCAGTGGGTCGCGGCTTGTTGCGGCGCGGCTGTCGAAAATCGACCGATTGTTGTCGATAGTCGCCGAAACCGAGCTGATCCCGAATCGCCGAAATTCCCTTTTGAAATCAAGAGCGCAGATTTCTGACGGATCGCAGAGTCGGTTCTTTAGGGCGTGCAGAAAAGTTTGTGCTGCCGCCTCCTCGCGTTACCATGGCTCAAAACGATCGAGAGGGAATGAGCTCAAATTCGATCCGACGGACATTAGGATGTCGGGTGGGTTATGATCAGGCGGGAACGTACGTCACTCTGATCGCGTCCTCGCCAACCCGGTCGCTGGCCACGAGACGCAGCGGTGGCCGGGGGCCGGCGAAGAATGCCTTGCCGCGACCAAGCACGATGGGACGGAAGTAGAGCCGGTACTCATCGATAAGGCCAAGCTCGGTCAGACTACCCGCAAGCTCCGGTCCGGCGACTTCGATCTCGCCCTCGTGTTCGGCTTTAAGCGCCCTAACGAACCCTTTGAGATCGTCGTCCACCAGCGTGGCGTTCGGCCCGACCGACTTCAGGGTGCGAGAGACGACCCATTTCGGCTGCGCCCGCCAGGCCGCCGCAAAGTCGCGCCCGACCTGGTCCTGTCCCGGCTGATCCTCGTCCCAATAGCGCATTACCTCGTACATGCGCCGGCCGTAGAGGCTGCCGGCGATCCCGCGCACATGGGCGTTGAAGTGGCGATGGAGCGCCTCGCCCGGCATCGGCAGCCCGGGCCCGCCCTCGGCGCCAGCGACATAGCCGTCGAGCGACTGCATCATTCCGAACACAAGCTTCGCCATGCACAGGCTCCTATCGATCGACGACGATCCGAAGGGATCGCATTCATTTATACCTCGCCCTCACTTCGTCGGTTCGTTGGCTGCACACATTCTCTGACGTGTTCACGTTGGCCGGTAAATCTGCGCCACCGCGCCCCCCGGGAAGGCTTTCGAGCTCACCAGCTTGAGAGACATCGGCGCGACCAGTTCGGAGAACAGCGGCAGGTCTTTGCCCAGCGCCACGGGGGCCACCGTCAGGGCGAGCTGGTCGACCAGTCCTTGGGCGACGAGACTCCGGGCGAAGCTCACTCCGCCGTGGGCGATGATCGGCTTGCCCTCTTGGGCTTTCAACTTCGCGACTTCCTCCGCCAAGTCACCGCTCGCCACATAGGCCTCCGCCCAACTTTCACCACCGGGCTGTAACTTTGCCGGCTGACCGGTTCCCGCGTTGACGGCGCGAGCCTCATCGAGCGCCGCCGACTTGCTCACCTCCCTCAGGATCTCCGGTCCCCGTCGTGAGAAGACGGCCTTGGGGATCTGGTTCATCGGCGCCGCGAACTGGTCGCAGGAGATCGGCCACCAGGCGGCCATGTCACGGAAGCTGCGGCTGCCCATGATGTGCAGGCTCGAGTTCCATATGAACTCTACGCCCCAGGCCTTCGCCTCTTGATCGGCGCCGAACATCCATGTGTTTCGGCCATCCAGGTCACGGATCGATATGGACATCTTCAAGATCAGGTCTCTCATCGCTTCTTCCTAGCGCTGGTGAGACCGAAGGACGGGCCAGATCGGTCAGTTCCGACAATTCGTTGCGGGATAGTCCGACAACGCTTGCACGCCGCCGAAGAGGGATACCGAGCTTCCTTGCCTAGTCGGCGAGGGTGTCGTTGATGCCGCGCCAAATTCTGGTTCAGCGCCGTTTGTCAAAGCAGCGCACCTGAAGGTTGCGGCTGAGGCAACTGCCGTCCGCCAGGTGGCGAGAGGCATGTGAGACGAAGCCGGTGCACGCCGACTGATTTGACTCCCAAAAACGGATACGGGTCTTTCCGTAACGGCGCCAATCAGCTTATCGATTTTTCTCGGCCGGTTCTCCTTTCGTGGCGCCGAGGCGGGTAAGCAGATTGAGCGTGATCCTGCCGACATCGTTCATGGCGCCTGCGGCTGGCAGCGCGCCGCACCAGGCAACCGAGCTTGCGGAAAAGATCAAGCCGCCTGCTGCGAGCTTTCGCAGGGTCATTTCGGCGCAGCGGCGGGCGATGCATTGCCTATCCCCGCCCTCGTACCAGCGCGTCGGATCCTGAAAGAAGCTGTCGGGAAATCCCGTCGCACGCGCGATCACGACGGTGTCAGCGGAAGTGCCGAGGGCTGGGTCCGTCGCATCCACTTCGTAGCCCGCGGCACCGCCCAGCACGATGCCGTCCGTGCCAAAGGTCGCATTTTCAACGCCTTCGAACAGCCATGCGCATCCTGCTTCATGGCTTTCCTCAGTGCGCGTGAAGGGGCGTGCGCCATCGAAACCCATCAATGAGATTGCACTGCCGATCAGCGAGAATTCGCCTCGGCCGCGGCAGCGGAGATAGCCGCCTGGTTCGTTGGTGATCGACAGCGCCTGTTCGGCGACCGGGCCGTCCCAGGTGCGGCCGGCCTCCAGCGGCGAGCGCCGCAACTCCATCAGATCGTCCTTGAAAGCCACAGTGGCAGCAAAGCCGTTTCCGCCGAGATAGGCGATGCTGCCGCCTTCGGCTACAAACTGCCGCAGCGCCTGCTCCATCTCGATCGACATATATTCGGGATGACTGCCGGTGACGACGGCTTGATGTCGACGCAAACCGTCTATGCCGCATTCGTGCAAATCGTGATCGGTCAGGATGTCAAACACGATTCCATTGTCGTGGCAGAATCGGAGGAAATGCAGATCGACCGGCAAATTGTGTGGGCAGCCGCAGAGCGGATAATCGTAATCGTCCCTGAGCGTCACTTTCGGCTTTTTGTAGGAGCAAATGGAAACACCGCTAAGGTCGGAATGGTAGTCGTAAAGGGATTTCAGATTGTTGGCGATCGCGAAGCGATGTCCGCGGTCGTCGCCTTTCCATTCATAAAGATGATCCGGGAGACATTCGTCCGCGTAAGCGAGATAGGTCGCCGTCGGCACGAGATACAACAGCGGCGACGAAACCTGTGAAGAGGTGACGAAGAACACCACGCGTTCGTAGCCACCCTCCCATTCGACCTGGAACGCGTAGACGCCTGGGTGTGCGTTTTCAGGGATCGTCGCGCGGTGCGATGCCGGCCACTCAAGCGGGCCGATATCGTCGTCGTGGCAATGGATAGCGTCGTAGTGCGACGGCACCAAGCGAGGCTCGAAGCTCGATCCGTCCCAGCGTGCCGAAGTCACGCAGAAGGCTGGCTGATTGATCACGTCGAGGAGCAACGGATCTGCTCCGCCCGACGACAGGATCGGCTGCGTTGGTAACAGCGTCGGGAAATCCCAGGCAATGGTCCCGTGTGGGGTGTCGAGCCGGATCGCAGCAAATTTCGCGTTGAGGGTAGGTTCGTGGTTGGTGGCACTTGCGCCGAAATGGATGCCGTGCGCCTGGAGGTTCCGCGCCGGGCCGCCAAAACCTTCATGGAGTTCGTAAGGCGCGAGACGGTCGTGGGATTTGATGCGCAGACGCGATTGTTCCTGCCGCAGGTCCAACTCGACGGTGAGCCACACACCAGTTGGCGCCTTCTTCTCGACAAAGGTTTCGTCACCGATTTTCACGACAAATGCGCCGTCGCGGAGGCGCAGCCCGAGGGCGCCTGCCTCCAGGATCGTGCGCGCACCTTCGCTGCGCGTGAGGAACAGCTCAAAACGTATGACGTGGACGGCTTGTACTTTGGCCAGTTCGCCGGCTCGCACGAACAGGAACGACCCTTGGTCGAAATGCCGACGCCGTGCTTCACCTACCGTTTCGATGGGCCAGGCGAGAAATTCCGGAGCCGGCTTGTCGAGCCGGCAAATTCGTGTGGCCTTTATCGGCCGATCGCATGACAGGCTGAGCTTGATCCGCTGGCCTGCTTTGGCACTCCAGGGGGTGGTATAGCCAACCACGCTCATCGCGTCGTGGTCTACTGCGCGCTTCATCTATCCCTCCCGATGAACTCCAGATGGGCTGGGGCGAACCGCGTAGTCCGGTCCGATGTCGGCCAATGCGCTGCCGCTCTGACAAGTTCCGCATGGCGCACTACAGCCATGATGTACATGCTTGTATAGATAAGCTGCATTCGGATAGTCTCGACGCGATCGGTCCAAGCGCGACATTACCAAGGAGGATGACATGCGCAACGCATCTCTCTTCGATCTGTCAGGCAGGAAGGCGCTTGTAACCGGCGCAAGCCGTGGCATCGGGCGCAGCATCGCCGAGGCGCTCAGCGCGGCCGGCGCCGACGTCGCGGTCACGGCGCGCAGCGTGGCCTCGCTCGAGAAGACGATGGCCGCCATCCGCACCGCCGGCGGGGTCGCGCATGCCATCGCCCTGGATGTCACCGATGTCGACCGCTGCCGGGCGGCGACTGCCGAGGCCGGCAGCCTGCTCGGAGGTCTCGATATTCTCGTCAACAATGCGGGGGTGGAAGAGGTCCGGCCTTCACTCGATGTCGACGAGGCCTTGTGGGACCGGATTGTCGATACGAATCTCAAAGGCGCCTTCTTCTGCGCCCAAGCCGCCGCGCGGCAGATGAGAGACGCCGGACGGCCCGGCGTCATTATCAATCTCTGCTCGCTGACCTCCGAGGTTGGGGTTCCCACGGCGGTGCCGTACGGCTCGTCGAAATCAGGCCTCCTCGGCATGACGCGGGCGCTTGCAGCGGAGTGGGCCGATCTCGGGATCCGGGTCAACGCCATTGCGCCTGGCTATTTCAGGACAGCGATGACAGACGTGTTCTACAGCAACGAGGCATGGCAGCAATCGATGCTCGCCAAGATTCCGCAGCGCCGTTTTGGTGATCTCTCGGACCTGCACGGAATCGCGGTGTTCCTCGCTTCGGATGCGGCAGCCTACATAACCGGCCAGTCCATTCCCGTGGATGGAGGCTTTCTCGCATCGATTTGAAGGCTTCAGGGACCGGAGACGTGTCCCAGAAGTGATCGACAAGCGCTAATCGTAATTGCGTTCTAAGAAAAGGAGCCGCCATGTCTGACGTCAGCTTCCACCGCCTGTCATCCCTCAGTGTCGATCAGCGGGCCAGTTTACTGAAACGCGCCGAAGGAGATCTGTCTTCCTTCATCGAAAAGGTCCGTCCAATCATCCAGGCCGTCAAGGATGAAGGTGACGCGGCACTGCTCCGGTTTGCACGCGAACTCGACAAAGCCGATGTTGCTGACGGTGGACTGAAAGTTTCGGAAGCGGAGTTCGACGCGGCATTCGACAAGGTCGACAAGGATGTCGTCGAGAGTATCCGGTTCGGCATCGAGAACATAAGGCATTTCCATGAGGAGCAGCGCCCGGAGACGATGTGGCTCAAGGAAGTTCGGCCGGGCGCCTATGCGGGTGACCGATACACACCGATTGCTTCCGTTGCGCTTTATGTTCCGCGCGGCAAAGGCGCCTTTCCCTCGGTGACGATGATGACCTCGGTTCCGGCGGTGATTGCCGGGGTTCCCCAGATCGCGATTGTGACGCCTGCGACTTCGGATGGTTCCGTCGACGCCGCGACGCTGGTTGCTGCCCGCATCGCCGGCGTGGAGACCGTGTACAAGTGCGGCGGCGCCCATGCGGTCGCCGCCGTCGCCTATGGGACCGAGACCGTGAAGCCTGCCGTCAAGATCGTCGGGCCGGGGAGCCCCTGGGTGGTGGCGGCAAAGAGCGTGTTGTCCCCGATCATCAACACAGGTCTCCCCGCCGGTCCTTCCGAAGCGATCATTTTTGCCGATCACAGCGTCGACGGCGGCCTGGCCGCTCTTGACCTGTTGATCGAGGCCGAGCACGGGCCGGATTCCTCGGCCTACCTGGTGACGCACAGCCGCAAGGTCGCCGAAGCCGCGTTGATTGCGATACCGGAACACTGGTCCAGGATGAGCGAACAGCGTGTGGAGTTCTCACGCGCGGTGCTGACTGGGAAGCGCGGCGGCATCGTGCTGACCGAGTCGCTGGAGGACAGCTACCGGTTCATCAACGACTATGCGCCGGAGCACCTCGAGATTCTGTCAACGGAGCCATTTGCGCATCTCGGACGTATCACGGAAGCTGCCGAGATCCTCATGGGTCCGCATACGCCGGTGACCCTCGCCAACTTCGTCCTGGGACCCAATGCGGTGCTGCCGACCAGCCGGTGGGCGCGAACCTTTGGACCGCTTTCCGTGACGGATTTCGTCAAGCGATCGTCGGTCGGCTATGTGACCTCGGCGGCCTATCCGGAACTCGCCCTGCATGCCCGCAGGCTCGCCCGCTACGAAGGATTCAGCTCGCATGAGAACGCGGTTTCGGAGATCCGCGATCGCTATCTCGCCGGCTGAGCGGAAACGATGACGATGAGGGCGGCGCGACTCCATGGACCCGGCGACTTGCGCGTCGAGAATATCGCCGCGCCAGGCGCTCCCGAGCCAGGCTGGGTGAAGCTGAGGGTCGATGCCGCAGGCATTTGCGGTTCCGATCTCCACAACTTCCGCACGGGCCAATGGATAAGCCGATCGCCTTCGACGGCCGGCCATGAGCTGACAGGCATTGTGATTGCCATCGGCGACGGTGTGGACACTGTCGCTCTTGGCGAACGAGTGGTCGCCGATTCCCGTTTCTGGTGTGGAGAGTGCGCGCAATGCCATGCAGGCAAGCGGCATCTTTGCACGTCGCTGGGCTTTGTCGGCGAGATATGCGACGGCGGATTTGCCGAACAGGCGGTCCTGCCCGCACGCCTGCTGCACGTCGTCGATGCCGTGCTTGACGAACGGGTCGCGGCGATGGCCGAGCCGCTGGCTGTAGCGTTGCACGCAGTGCGGCGTCTGCCGAAAACGGCCGGCTCCGTTCTTGTCGTCGGCTGCGGGACTATCGGCGGGCTTGCCGCACTGCTGCTTTCCCGGACATTCGCAGGTACCGTGCTCGTCGCCGATCGCAATCAGGGCCGCTGCGCCCGGGTGGCGAGGATCACCGGCGCCAGCATCGTCGACTTGAACCGGGACGCCATTGCCGCCGCCACCGCGGATGCCCCCTTGCTCGCTGCCGTCGAAGCAACCGGCAGCGTCGCAGCACTCGGCCAGTTGCTCGGCGTTCTCGATGCCGGCGGCACCGTTGCGATGGTCGGCATATTCCATGGGCGCCTCGACATCGATCCCAACATCTTGGTTGAACGCGAAATAGCATTGCTGGGATGCCACGCCTTTGCCGATGAGCTTCCCGACGCCATCCGGATGCTCGGCGAATTGACCGAGCCCATGGTCGAACTGATCGACCGCGAGATTGGCCTGGATGATGTTCCCGCAGCCTATGAGCGGTTGTTGGCGGGACAGGGCGATGGCTTGAAAACAATCATCCGGATGCGGTCTGCCGGGCGCGTGTGATTTCCGAACCTTGCCGGAAAGGATTTTTGAAATGATCACTTTGCCCGACACCGCCAGCCCTCTTTACGAGAAGGTCAAGGACTACATCCTGACGAACATCGGAACGGGGCGATGGAGCAAGGACCGCAAGCTGCCGTCCGAAAATGAATTCGTGGCGACACTCGGCGTGTCTCGGATGACGGTCCATCGTGCCTTGCGGGAGTTGACCTCTGCGGGTTTTCTGATCCGGCTCCAGGGCGTCGGCACATTCATCGCGCCACCTCGACCGCAATCCGCACTGATCGAGATCAACAACATCGCGGCGGAAATTGTCGCGCGGGGAAACAGGCATCGCTCCGAGGTTATCGTCCTCGAAAAGATCATGCCGACAAAGGAGCTCGCGCTTTCGTTCGAGTTTGCAAAGCGCGTGTCGGTCTATCATTCCATCGTCGTCAACTTCGAGAACGACCTGCCTGTGCAACTGGAAGAGCGCTTCGTCAACCCGGGCCTGATACCCGACTATGACAAGCAGGATTTTTCCAGGACAGCGACCTACGACTACCTCATGCAGAAAACCCCGGTGACGGAGGTCGAGCATATCATCTCAGCGACCCCTGCCGATACCGAAACGGCACGGCATCTGGGCATCGATGTCGGCAGCTGCTGCCTGCTTCTGCATCGCCGGACATGGACGGGCGCCGTCGTTGCCACGATCAGCAAGCTGACTTACGTTGGAAGCCGCTACTCGCTTGGCAGTCGGTATTCTCCGTCCAAAAAAACCTGATCGCAGTGGAGCGATTCAGAGTCGGAAAGAGGTGTCTAACTTGTATATGCATGTATGTATTTAGCCTTGACATCCGCTGTTGCTGACGTTGAAGTGTCGTCGCACTTCGGTTGAACTGACAGCTAAGATGCCGAGGCACGATGCCGCAAGAGCAGAAGCCCGCATTCTCACCAGGCCGGATGTTTGGCTCAAAAAAAGCGGCCTGATCATCAAGGGGAACAAGATGATGCGTAACCTAGCAGGACAATTTCGCGCACTCGTTATGGCTGCTGCCGTCGGGTTTGCCCCGGCGGTCTACGCGGCCGACACGACAATTCCGGCGACGCCTGAGGCAGGAACATTCAAGATCGGCATCGAGCCATGGCTTGGCTACGGCCAGTGGCACGTCGCCGAAGCCAAGGGTCTGTTCAAGGCAAACGGGCTGTCCGACGTGCAGATCGTGAACTTCGCCGAGGACAAGGACATCAACGCCGCCCTGGCGAGCGGCCAGCTCGATGCCGCCAACATCGCGACCCACACGGCTATGGGAATGGTTGCGGCCGGCCTGCCGGTGAAGATCGTGCTTCTGCTCGACGTCAGCATGACGGCAGACGCCATGATCGCCGGCAACGACGTCGCCTCCGTCGCCGACCTCAAGGGCAAACAGGTGGCTTTCGAGGAAGGCACGACGAGCGACATCCTGCTCAAATACGCGCTCGCCAAGAATGGCATGTCCATCGCCGATGTCCAGCCGGTTCCAATGCCGGCGGCGGATGCCGGCAGCGCGTTGATCGCTGGCCAGGTTCCGGTCGCGGTTACCTATGAGCCTTATCTCACCGCGGCCAGGGCACAGAATAAGGACGTCAAGCTGCTCTTCACCGCAGGCGAAGATCCCGGCCTGATCAGTGACGTGTTCGTGGTGCGCGATGAGGTGATCAAGTCGCGTCCCGGCCAGGTGCTTGCCATGATCAAGACCTGGGATGCGGCCCTGAAGGCTTACAATGCCGACACGCCCGACGGCCGGGCGATCATCTCCAAGGCGGTTGGTTCGAGCGTCGAAGACCTCAACACCGCCTTTGATGGCGTGCGTTACTATACTCTCGCCGAAAACAAGGATGCGCTGACGGGCGAATTTTCCACCAAGACATTCGCCGATGTCGAGGCAGCCGCCAAGAACGCCGGGCTGCTTCAGGCGGACGTGACGCCGGAGCAGATGATCGACCCGTCATTCGTCAAGGCCGCGAAATGACGAGGGCCGGCTCGCGGTGGTGACGCAAATGTCCGCGCAGCGTGCGACCAAGCCAAGCCCGTCTCACGCAGCGCCGGGGCCGGTGATCAAACAGCCGATGCGCCGTCGCCTCCCCTCCGGGCTCGGCGCGCCCATCGCACGCTCGCGCTTCCTGATAATAGCAGTGGCGGTTTTTGCCGGCCTCGGTCTCGCCTGGTGGGCGGCAACGGGGCTGGGGCTGGTAAAGCCGATTTTCCTGCCCTCGCCGGGGAGCGTGGTGACCCAGCTCGGCAAGCTCTCGGGTGACGGCACGCTGTGGCTGGATGTCAGAGCCTCGATATACCGTATTTCCATTGGCTTCCTCATCGCCTCGGCATTGGCGATTCCGATTGGCGTGCTGATCGGCAGCTTCAGGACTTGGGAAGCGGCGATCGAGCCGCTTGTCGATTTCATCCGCTACATGCCGGTGGTCGCTTTCGTGCCCCTCTCCATCCTGTGGTCGGGGACCGGCGATGCCCAGAAGTTCCTGATCATCTTCATCGGCACCTTCTTTCAGCAGGTGCTGATGATCATGGACAATGTGAAGCGGGTTCCCGCTGATTTCATTGGCCTTGGCAGGACACTCGGCCTGCCGGATCGCAGGATCTTGACCCGCATCGTGGTTCCCAGCGCCTTGCCAGGCATCTGGGACACGTTGCGCATCAGTCTCGGCTGGGCATGGACGTGGCTGGTGTTGGCGGAACTTGTCGCGGCGACATCAGGGCTCGGCTACCGCATCACCGTGTCCCAGCGTTATTTCCAGACAAACACCATCATCGGCTACATCCTGCTGCTGGGCGTGCTTGGCCTCATTACCGACCAGGTCATGAAGGCACTGGGAAAAGTGCTGTTCCGGCAGGAGGGCCACGTGCAATGAGGCCGGGCCGATGAGTTTGCCCAAACTGCGGATCGAGGGTCTCCACAAGAGCTTCGGCACGGGCGCGCGGCGCACGGAAGTGCTGCGCGATATCAATCTCGATCTTGCCGACAACGAGTTCGTCTCGCTGGTGGGCACGTCGGGTTGCGGCAAGAGCACGCTGCTGTCGATCGTTGCCGGACTGCAGGATTTCGACGCGGGAGATCTTGCCATCGATGGCGCGCCAATCCTGCAGCCGGGCCTCGACCGCGGCGTCGTCTTCCAGTCCTACACCCTGCTTCCCTGGCTGACGGCGCAGCAGAATATCGAGTTCGCCCTCAAGGCCGCGGGTCATGATCGCGCGACCTGCCGCAGGATAGCACGCGAGCATCTCGATCTGGTCAAGCTCCCTCACAGCGCCAATCGTTATCCGTCTGAGCTTTCGGGCGGCATGAAGCAACGGGTGGCCATAGCGCGTGCTCTTTCCTATCGACCCAAAATGCTTCTGATGGACGAGCCCTTTGGCGCGCTCGATGCCTTGACCAGGCATCAGATGCAGGAACTCCTGACGCAGATCTGGGAGGAGCACAGGCTCACCGTGCTCTTCGTCACCCATGATGTGGAAGAAGCCGTCTACCTGTCGGACCGCATCGTCGTGATGGGGATCGGCCCGGGACGCATCATGCAGACCTTCAATGTCGATATCGAGCGCCCGCGCCGGGAAGAGGTCATGGAAACCCCGGCCTTTATGGATTTGCAGCGCAGCGTACACAAGGCGATCCGCGAGGCTTCAAAACGTCCCGAAATGGTTTAGGCGAGCCACTCAATTACTTACAATCGGCGACCAGCGTTGCGCCCAATCTCGATATCGCGCCATCGCGATTCCTGACCAGACGAGCCGCGATCGGCGGCTTTCTCCTCAACCTCGAAAAAAATTTGCAGGACAATGTCGATTTCCTAAACTCCGTTCGTCGTTTCGATGCCGGCCGGTGAGTCCGGCTCAACAAGGAGACAGACGATGCGTGTGATGGTGCTCGTGAAGGCTACCGAGGACAGCGAAAAGGGCTTTGTCCCCACGCCCGAGGCGAAGGAGGCGATGGAGGCGATGGGCAGGTTTAACGACGAGCTGCGCAATGCCGGCATCTTGCTCGACGCCGATGGCCTCAAGCCCTCCTCGCAGGGCAAGCGCGTTGCGTTCGATGGTCCCCGCCGGACGGTCATCGACGGGCCTTTCGCCGAGACCCGCGAACTGGTCGCCGGCTTTTGGCTCTGGGAAGTCAAGGACATGGACGAGGCGGTCGCCTGGGTGAAGCGCTGCCCCAATCCCATGCCGGGACCGAGCGAGATTGAAATCCGGCCGCTGTACGAGATGGCTGATTGGCAATGGGAATCTGACGCCGGAGGTCGCGGAAATCCATGACCGGGCGCGTGAGAAGCTTAGCGGCAACTGAACCTGTCGGCCGCAACCTGCTTTGCCTTCGTTATGGCTTTGGCCGATAAGGCAGCATGACGGCAGGCGAGACGCAGCAGGCGATCGAGGCGATTTTTCGCATTGAACGAGCCCGGCTCATCGCGGGCCTGGCCCGCCTCGTGCGCAATATCGATCTTGCAGAGGAACTGGTGCAGGACGCCCTGGTCATAGCCTTATCCGAATGGTCCAGGACCGGCGTTCCGGCCAATCCCGGCGCTTGGCTGATGACGGTCGCCAAACGCCGCGCCATCGACGCGATCCGTCACGACAAGATGCGCGAGCGCAAGCATGAGGAGATCGCGCGGGAGCTGGACGGCGAGTGCGATGGTACGGCCGAGGGAAACGAAATGGCCATGAACGACGATCTTGGCGACGAGCTGCTGGGCCTCATCTTCACAGCCTGCCACCCCATACTTTCGGCCGACGCCCGCGCGGCCCTCACGCTGCGTGTCATCGGCGGCCTGACGACAGACGAGATCGCCCGTGCTTTCCTGTCGAGCGAGGTGACGATCGCCCAGCGCATCGTCCGCGCAAAGAGGACGATCGGAAAGGCCGGGCTCATCTTCGAGGTGCCGCGCGGCGCCGAGCGTGCGGCGCGTCTGTCCTCGGTGCTGGAGGTCATCTATCTCATCTTCAATGAAGGCTATGCTGCCACGGCAGGCGACGACCTTGTCCGGCCGAGCCTGTGCCTGGAGGCACAACGGCTCGGCCGCATGCTGGCGGGGTTGATGGCCGAGGATGCCGAGGTGTTCGGCCTGCTGGCTCTGATGGAAATCCAGGCATCGCGCCTGCCGGCACGCATCGGGCCGGACGGCGCCCTCTTGACCCTGACCGAGCAAAACCGCGCGCGCTGGGACCAGCTGCTGATCCGCCGAGGCCTTGACGCGCTGGCCCGTGCCGAAGCCCTCGGGGGCGATGGCCCCTATGTGTTGCAGGCCGCGCTTGCAGCCTGTCACGCGCGGGCGCGCAGTCCGGCCGACACCGACTGGCCCCGGATCGCAGCGCTCTACGACCGGCTGCGTGCAGTGATGCCCTCGCCGGTGGTCGATCTCAATCGAGCGGTCGCCCACAGCATGGCCTTCGGGCCCGAAGCGGGCCTGCGGTTGGTAGACGAGATTGCCGACGCCGCCGCCTTGCGCAATTATGCGCCATTGCCGGCGGCGAGGGGCGATTTTCTGTTTCGGGCCGGCCGGCTGGCCGAGGCCCGCGCCGAATTCGAGGCTGCGGCCAAGCTCACCCGCAACGTGCGCGAAGCGGCCTTTCTCCTCGCCCGCGCAGACGCTTGTGGTTGACAGCATCGCTCTCCGTGCCCGACGCGCCGCTCGGCAACATCGAAAGCCGCCAGTTCGCTCCCGGCCAGCCCCCTTCAATGAGCGTGATCAGCTCGCAACGCGAAAGGGATTAACGATGCGCAAGCCTTCGTCGAGCGCCATTGCGTGCTGCATGTCCTCCGACCAAAGTGTATCGCAGCCAGCGTGAACCGCCGCGGAGGCGATCATCGCGTCATAGGTGGAAAGGCCGTACCGCTCGGCGAGCCTCAATCCTGTTTCGTGGGTCTCGAGCGTGAGCGGATGAACCGTCAACAGGCCGCGCAGCGTGGTCAGCAGCGCATGCGTGTCGTCCCATGACATTTGCATCTTCCGACGCGCGACATTGGTGAGTTCATTGAGAACCTGCACGCTGATCGCCCCGCCATCGGCGATGGCCGCCTCGGCCCGATCCGCCTTCGCCGTGTCGCCTGACGCGATATGAAGAAGGACATTGGTATCGAAAAAACTAACGGGCATTTGCCTCGTCCCGATCGAATTTGAAGTCAGCGGGAAGCCGACCGCGGAAGGCGCGGAGACGCTTCAGCAACTCCTCACGCCCGGGCTTCCGCGCGACGCCAAGCTGGCGGGCGTCAGCGACATGGATTTCGATCTCATCGCCTTCCCTGAGTTCAAGCGCTTCGACCACAGCGGCGGGAAGGCGGACCGCAAGACTGTTTCCCCATTTGGCGACCTGCATGCCACTTCCTCTCTTAGATATACGCTGGAAGAAATGTATATCCACAAGTCGTCAAGGTCAAGAATTGCAGCCAATCGGTTTATTCATTTTGGAGGAGAGGGCCTCGATCATGCCAGCAACTGCGTCGGCACGCCGAGAATCGGTCCTGCCTCGGCGAGCCGCTGGTCGAGGGTCCACACCGTGGCGCCATGCTCCGATGCCGTCGCGAGGTGCAGGGCGTCGCCAGCACGAAGCCCGAGCATATGCTGATCGGCGAATTTCGCGGCGACCCGAAAATGCCCGCCCGTCACCGGCAGCACGGTGAAGCTCTCAGCGACAAGCCAATTGAACATCGCGAGCGCTGCCGCGCGTTGCTCCAGGTCGATCTGTCCGGTCCGAAGCTTGATCGCCATGGCGGAGGACATCTCGGTGATGGTCCAGCCGCTGATCACAAGTTGCGCTGGGTCCTGCTCCACCAGCCAGCCCTGAACGCGCGCGGTCATGGCTTCGTTGGATAGCGCCGCGATGATCAGCGAAGTATCGAGATAGGACGTCAATAGCGATCGCCATCTCGCATCGATCGCACCAGATCGGCGGCAGCCTGAGCCTGCAGAGGCATGGTTGCGGTCAGGGATTGGAGCACGACGGCGTCGATCCGTTTGCGAGGGCGGGCCACGGCCGTGAGCCTGGCGACCGGCTTGCCACGCCGGGTTATGTCGATCGAGTCTCCAGCTTCAACCCGGTCGACGAGCTCACTCAGATGTGCCTTGGCGTCCGCCAGATTGACCGCGTCCATGTCACGCTCCTGACCATGTAGATAGTCATATAGCGCATCATACTTGACGATTCCAGCGCAGAGTACTTTGGCACACCAGGCTGCCCCAGGTCAGCGACTGTCGCGGCGCGCGACCATTTTCTCGTTCCACTTCTTGAAGACCGCTGTGTGAGCGAAGCAGGTGATCGCTCCTGCAACGAGAATTATGCCGCTTCCCGCTTGACTCACACATATCCCGGTGGTTATACATCGATCAATAGCCGAAGGGTTATCGATCCCAATGCCAAACGCTCACGATGTACTCTTCAGAACGCTTGCCGATCCGACTCGGCGCGCTATTTTTGAGCGGCTGTGTCGCGAAGGAGAGCAGACGGTCGGGGCTCTAACGGCTCAGGCCGGGATCTCGCAACCGGCCGTGTCAAAACATCTCGGCGTTTTGAGGCAGGCCGGGCTCGTGCGCGACCGCCATGCAGGGCGACAGACCCATTATAGCGCGCAGCTTGCTGCGCTTGCCCCCCTGATTGACTGGACAAGCCAGATGACCGGGTTCTGGCAGAGCCGGTTCGACGACCTCGAAGACCTGCTCAAAAGGATGGACCAGTGAACGAAATGGCGACCGAAACGCTCTCCGTCGTTGTCGAACGGGAAATCGCTTATCCGCCCGAGAAGATCTGGCGCGCGCTCACGCAACCACACTTGATCGAGGAGTGGCTCATGAAAAATGACTTCAAACCTGTCGCGGACCACCGTTTCAATCTTCACGCAGACTGGGGCGCTGTCGAATGTCAGGTGCAGACGGTCGAGCCGAACAGAACACTGACTTACACGTGGGATACCAAGGATCTCAAGAGTGTCGTCTCCTGGACCCTCACCCCCACGAGCACCGGAGCCCGCTTGCGCATGGAACAGTCGGGCTTCCGGCCGGATCAGCAGCCTTACTTCCGGGGTGCCAAAGTCGGCTGGCCGAGGTTCTTTGACGATCTGGAGCAGGTTCTGGCGCGGACGGACTGAGATCCGCTGGGCTGTCCAAGCAAGGGCTCTGTTACAGAGCGACATCACGAGGCGATAATGGAGGCAAGCCAATGAAGATCAAGTTGGCCAAAGTATACGTGGACGACCAGGAAAAGGCACTGGGCTTTTACACCGAAACGCTCGGCTTTACCAAGAAGGCCGATTTCAGCAATGGGCCGTTTCGCTGGCTGACCGTCGCATCACCCGACGAGCCGGACGGTGCCGAGCTGCAACTCGCGCTCAATGACAACCCGGCGGCCAAGGCCTACCAGCAAGCCATTTTCCAGCAGGGCCAGCCCGCGGTCATGTTCTTCACCGATAACGTCAAGGGCGACTACGAGCGCATAAAAGCGCGCGGCGCCGAGTTCACGATGCCGCCGACCGAAGTAACCGGCTCGACCATCGCCCAGCTGAACGACAACTGCGGCAACCTCGTTCAAATCACCCAACTGGCGCGCTGGTAAAGCATGCGTTCAGTGGCGTGGCTGCCCGGCGGGAGTCGCCAAACGGGCCGCCCGATCCGCTTCGGTTCGTCTTCAGAGGAGGTCTCAATGGATTGGAACAAATGGGTTCGGCAGATCCACCGCTGGCTGTCGATTATCTTTGCGGCGGTCGTCGCCGCCATCTTCATCAGCCTGGGAGCAGGCAAGGAACCCGCCTACTGGGTATACCTCTTGCCGCTGTTTCCACTCGGCTTGCTCCTGCTTACCGGTCTGTACATGTTCGTGCTGCCTTACGCTCCCAAGTGGCGCAACGCAGGGGGCACCGGCGCATTGGAGTGAACGCATGGCCAACAAGACGTCCATCAAGTCAGCGGCGGTCGCGAAGAAGCCCGCCGCCAAGCCTGCAGCCGCCAAGCCGGTCCTCCTCGCAGGCGGCAACCCGCAGATCCCGAAGGGTGATGGTGACGCTCCTGTGCAGGCCTACATCGCGGCCATGCCGGGCTGGAAACGCGACGTCGGCCGCCGCCTCGACGCACTCATCGAGCGCAACGTTCCCAACCTGCGCAAGGCCGTCAAATGGAACTCGCCCTTCTATGGCGTAGAGGGTCAAGGCTGGTTCCTCAACTTCCATTGCTTCACAAAGTACATCAAGCTGGCTTTCTTCCGCGGCACGTCGCTGCATCCTGTCCCTCCAGGCGAGTCCAAGCACAAGGACGTGCGCTACCTCGACATCCGCGAGGACGACCAGCTCGACGAAGCTCAACTCACCGACTGGGTAAGGCAAGCCAGCCAGTTGCCTGGCGAGCGAATGTGAGTGGAATGCGAGTCATTCCCGCAAACCCGGTGCCGACTAGCGGTATTCATGTGACGGGCGAGCGGCAACAACCCTAGGGAAAGCGACAATGATGATGAAGAGTGGCTCTATGGAACGAAATGCAGAGAGCTCTCCCTCTCAGCTGATAGATGCGAGGATCAGTGAGCTGGGCGATTGGCGAGGCAAGACGCTTTCCCATGTCCGCGCTCTCGTCAAGCAGGCTGACCCGGAAGTGGTCGAGGAGTGGAAGTGGCGAGGCGTTCCGGTGTGGTCGCACGCCGGAATAATCTGCACCGGCGAGACCTACAAGAACGTCGTGAAGGTGACCTTCGCAAAGGGCGCCGCCCTGCAGGATCCTTCAGGCCTGTTCAACTCCAGCCTCGAAGGCAACACCAGGCGCGCCATCGATATCCGTGAGGGCGAAGACATAGATGAGAATGCGTTCAAGGCGCTGATACGCGCTGCTGCCGCCCTGAACACGGCCCGATAGTCAGCTCCGGCCGATATGGTCGGCTAGCGGGCCGAGAGCGGCGAGCAAAGCTTCGCCGGTGGCTTGCGTCGCGTTCTCATGCGGCGCGCGCAGGTTCAGCCAGCGTCTGTCGCCGGACCGTACCGCCAGCACTGCCTTCATCGCGGAGATGAGGCCGGCGTCCTGGATGATTTTGCGGAACGCATTGATGGCGGCATTCGCGTCAGTAATGTCCTCTCCCGCCAGCGCTGCATCGTAGAGGGCCCGGATCGCTGCGGCATTTAGATTGACCGTCGCCGAGATGCACCCCGCAGCACCGTTGGCGAGGCCTTTCGTCAGCTGTGCTTCCGAGCTCGGGAACACCGCGACCCTTGGGGCTGCCGCAATGACCGCCGCGGTGTTGTTCCAATCACCGGCGCTGTCCTTGTAAGCCACCACGACATCCGGAAACGCTTGGCTCAAGCGGGCGGTCAGCGCCGGGCTCACCGGTACGCCGGAATTCTGCGGGATGTGGTAGAGGATCATCCTCATCGCCGGGTTCGCCACCCGTTCGATCAGCTCGCCATAGTAGCGGGCCTGTCCGTTGTCGCCGGCGGCCGTATAGAAGAACGACGGCAGCACCATCACCCCGGCACAGCCGAGCCCGACGGCATGCGCCGTCAGCTCGACCGTCTCGGCAAGTGCTGTGACACCGGTGCCTGGCATCAGATGGCTTGGCGAAATGCCGGCCTCGACCAGCCACTCCAGCGCTTGCATGCGCTCGCGCAACGAGACGGACAACGCCTCGCCCGTGGTGCCGAACGGCGACAGGAAATGCGCTCCCTGATCCAGCACCCACTTGGCGTGTGATATCCAGAGGTCGCGGGCAATGCGGCCGTCGTTTTCGAACGGCGTCAGAATCGGTGCGATGGTTCCTTGTGGGCGGATCATGTGCGTCCTTCTAAAGCCGGCATCAAAAATGTCGAGCAAGCTACATGAAGCAATGTTGCTGAGTACCGGCCGTTCGACCTCGAAAGCAAGCCGCTCGCGCATAGGCGCGCGATTGTGATCGGGCGGCGGTTCTGAGGCTCTCGAAGTATATCCTTGTCACAGGATAACGTCGTCTGGCCGAAAGGGGTGACAAACGAGTTCTGCTGTTTCATCAATGCCGCCTTTTGAGGAGAAGCCCATGCGGAGGATCGGTGTCGGCATTATCGGCTGCGGCAACATTTCGGATGCCTATCTGAAGGCGTCGCCACAATTCCCGGTGCTCGACATTGTCGGCGTCGCCGATATCAACCGGACGGCGGCCGAGGCCAAGGCAGCGGCCTACGGCCTGGCTGCCATGCCGGTCGACGCGCTGGTGGCCGATCCGCGCGTCGAGATCGTGCTCAACCTGACGACGCCGCAGCATCATGTGCCGGTCGGCCTGCAGGCTGTCGGGCAAGGCAAGCACGTCTATTCCGAGAAGCCGCTGGCAACGACGCTCAGCGACGCCGAGCGGCTGGTCGCGGCCGCGCGCGAAAAGGGCGTGCGCGTCGGCTGCGCACCCGACACCTTTCTTGGCGGCTCCCACCAAACGGCGCGGCGGCTGGTCGATAAGGATTCGGTCGGGACCATTGTCGCCGGCTCTGCCTTCATGCAGGTGCCCGGCCACGAACTCTGGCATCCCAATCCGGATTTCTACTATCAGCCCGGCGGTGGGCCGATGCTCGACATGGGACCGTACTATCTGACCTGCCTGGTCAATCTCCTGGGTCCGGTAAAATCCGTGACCGGGCAGGCGAAGTCATCCTACGCCACCCGCACCATCGGTTCTGGACCGCGCCAGGGCGAGACCATCCGGGTCGAGGTGCCGACCCATATTTCCGGCCTGCTCGCATTCGAGAATGGCGCCGCGGTCTCGATCACCACCAGCTTCGACGTCTGGAAGCATGAACACAATCACATCGAACTTTACGGAACCACGGGCTCGATGATCGTCTCCGATCCCAACCAGTTCCAGGGCGACATCAGGACCAGCCAGTGCAAGGGCGACTGGATGGTGGCCGATCAGATCCATTCCTACGGCGACGGCAATTACCGGGGCCTCGGCCTTGCCGACATGGCGCAGGCGATCGTCTCGGGCAGGCAACACCGCGCCAGTCTCGATCTTTCCCTCCATGTCCTGGAAATCATGGAATCGATCATCTCTTCAGCAGAGATAGGCCAGCGTATCGACCTGAGATATGGCTGCGCCCGGCCGGCGCCGATGCAGGCCGACCTGCCTTTCGGAATTCTGGAATAGGGAATAATGCGATGAGCAAGACGGCACTGATTTTCTGGGGCGGCTGGGAAGGTCACACCCCGGCCCGGAGCGCCGAAATCGTCAAGGAGATGCTGGCCGGCAACGGCTTCGACGTGCAGCTGGAGCAGGGGACTTCGGCGCTTGCCGATCCGCAGCTGGGCATGCTCGATCTCATTGTCCCGGTGATCACCATGTCGAAGATCGAAAAGCCGGAGCTGCAAAACCTGACCAGCGCCGTCAGGGCCGGCACCGGCCTTGCGGGCTTTCACGGCACCATGTGCGACAGCTTCCGCAACGAGCCGGAATACCAGTTCATGACCGGCGGCCAGTGGGTCGCCCATCCCGGCAACATCATCGACTATCACGTCGACATCACCAGGCCAGACGATCCGGTCATGCAGGGCATCGACGGCTTCGCCTACCGTTCAGAGCAGTATTACATGCATGTCGATCCGACCAACGAGGTGCTGGCGACGACTACTTTCACCGGCGAGCATCTCGATTTCATCGCCGGCGTCGTCATGCCGGTTGTCTGGAAGCGCCGCTACGGCAAGGGCCGCGTCTTCTACAGCGCGCTCGGGCACACCGCCGACGAGTTCGCGGTGCCGCAAATGCGCATGATGTTCGAACGCGGCGCGATTTGGGCCAGCCGAAACTCGGACCTTGTATAGCCGTTCAATCTGAACGCCACGTATCGTTGTAATCTCTCATAGGTGGCCGCCCGAACGCGGACACAGGCACTGGACTGCGGCAATTGACTGCCATGGTAGCATCCAATACACCGGGGTCTCATCGAAATTTCCGTGGCTGGAGGTCGAATGGAGCAGACGTGGCGATGGTTTGGCCCGAGCGACGCAGCAACGCTTGCCCATGCCAGGCAGGCCGGCGCGACCGGCATCGTGACGGCACTGCACGACATCCCTTACGGCGAAGTCTGGTCGATCGACGCCATCAGGCAGCGCCAGGCGCTTATCGAGGCGGACCCGGCGATGGGCCTGAAATGGAGCGTCGTCGAGAGTGTGCCCGTGCACGAGGACATCAAGCTCGGCCGCGGCGATCTCGACCGGCTCTACGACAATTTCAGGCAGACCTTACTCAATCTCGGCGCCTGCGGTGTGCGCACGGTCTGCTACAACTTCATGCTGATCCTCGACTGGACCCGGACCGACCTGGCTGCGCCGCTGCCGGGCGGCGGACGGGCGCTCCGCATGAACATGCACGAGCTTGCCGCGTTCGATTGCTACATGCTGCAGCGCAAGGGATCGGAGCGCGACTATGCGTCCGATGTTCTCCAGCGGGCGAGCGAATGGTTCGAGACGACGCCGGATACGTCAAAAGAGCGTCTGCTCGCCAACATCATGGCCGGCCTGCCGGGCGCCTTCAAGCGCTACGACATAGCAGAATTGCGCGAAGTGGTGGCCGAGCAGTCGGGCCTGTCGCACGACCGGCTGCGCGAGAACCTCGTCCGTTTTCTCGAAAACGTGCTGCCGGCGGCCGAAGAGGCGGGCGTCACGTTGGCGATCCACCCGGACGATCCGCCGCGCGATCTCGTCGGCCTGTGCCGGATCGTCAAGAACGCGGACGACATCGCCTTTATCCTGGACGCAGTGCCATCGGCCCATAGCGGCCTCACCTTGTGCACGGGGTCGCTGGGCGCCAACCCGGCCAATGACGTGCCCGCCATCGCCAGGCGCTTTGCGCACAAGATCAATTTCGTGCATCTGCGCAACGTCAGCAAGGACCCGGACGGCTCGTTCATGGAATCCGAGCATCTGAGCGGCGATGTCGACATGGTCTCGGTGGTCTCGATCCTGCTCGACGAGCAGCAACGCCGCCGCGACGCCGGCGAACCGGCGGCGTTGCTGCCGTTTCGCCCGGATCATGGCCACGAGCTGATCGATGACGCTGCGCGGCACACCCATCCGGGCTACCCCGTGGTCGGCCGTCTTCGCGGCCTCGCCGAACTGAGAGGCGTAATGACGGCGATTGCCCATCAGCGCGGCTACCGGCTGCAATGACGGCGCCCCGCCTGCTCTGCGTCGGCGCGCTCACCTACGACACGATCTTGCGCCTCGATGTCCTGCCCTCCGGCGCCGGCAAGTTCCTGCCAAGCGAGGCCGTGCAGATCGCGGCCGGTATGGCGGCAAGCGCCGCCGCGTCAGCCAGCCGCCAGGGCGGGCAGGTCTGGCTATGGGCAAGCGTCGGCGACGATGCTGTCGGCCGCGATGTCATCGGCCAGATGGAGGCGGAGCGGGTCGACTGTTCGTTGGTGCGCAGGGTTGAAGGTGGCCGCTCGGCCATTGCCACGATCCTGGTCGATGCCGCCGGCGAGCGTATGATTGTGCCCTTCTACGATGCGAGGCGAGCGGCAGTAGCCGGTCGAGCACCGGTCGCGACGCGACATCGGCGTCAAGGATCGCCGGGATGCCGCACTCGCGAGCCTTCGCCAGCGCCGGGGCCGCGGCTCCGGGCCAGCGGACATCAACCAGCACGGCGTCGAAGCGGGAAAAATCCGCGGGCGGAAGACGGTCAGGATCGGCTTGCGTGACGGCATCCGCGCCATCGGTGACCGCCACGAAGGCGCCGGTCCGTTCGCCGAGAATGGCGACGGCGGAACCGGCGGAAACCTCTGGACCGCAAAGGATGCGTGCCGCCGGCAGCGAAGCAACGACACGGCACCGTGTTCCGCTACTCGGGCAGCAATGATGTCCGTCATCTGCCGTCGCCGCGGGTCGAAGCCGTCGACACCCTGGCGGCGGGCGACGTGTTTCACGGCACCTTCGCTCTCGGCCTGGCCGAAGGTTGGGACGAAGAGCGGGCGATAGCAGTGGCGAGCGCCGCGGCCGCGCTAAAGTGCCTGCGCTTTGGCGGACCGCTCGGCGCACCGACGCGCGCGGAAACGCTGGCTTTCATGCAAGGATCGACATGACGCCGAACACGCTTTGGCCGGTTCGGCAAAGAAGGGCACGTCAAGTGGCGGGGGGGGGGGCGGGAGCGACACCAGTTGACCACAGGCCGAACGAGGCGACAGCCTGAAAGCTCGAAGAAACAACACAACGAGAAAAAACCACAACGCCCCA
>NZ_JAMYUA010000017.1:0-133855 GCF_040322715.1 Mesorhizobium sp. M0106
CTCGTTGAAACGATCGAGGCAACCGAATGCAACAACTACTTCGCAAACGCCGGCTACGCTTCCATCAAAACGTGAAAGGCTCTAGCATCGGTGAAGAGCGGCCGTTTCTGGGCCTGCTTGGTCGCAGGGCAATTCTCACCGTGGGCCTGCCGCTGCTCGCAGTGACCGACCAAAAGGGGTTTGCGGCGATCTTGGCCCATGAGGACGCCCATCTGAAAAATAAAGATACAAATGGCGGGCTCAACCTGGCCGAACTCGAAAAGAGCTTCGATCTAATCTTCGACTTCGCCCCACCGGGAAAAACAGTTTCGGGCAGCCTGTTCTACTGGATGCTTGGCCCGCTGTCGCGCACGCTGGAGCGCGAAGAAATACGGTTGTCGCGGCGGGCGGAAATTGACGCGGATCGTCATGCAGCGATGTCCGGCGATGCATATGAAGCGGCCCGCGCCCTGCTGCTGGTCGGTGCCGCCAGTGCGTTCTTCGATGACCAAGTGTATATTCCGCTTAAACGTGAACTGCTTGGCACCATGGTACCGCCTCGTCCACCACTCGAAAGAATTCTGGCGGCCGCCAGTCACCTGTCGAGGCTTCCCATCCTGCAAGAATATGCGCAAAAGGCCAGGGACGCGCCAGATAACGAAAGCGCGGATCATCCGCCCTGGTCCGAACGCTTGACTGCTCTTGGATTTAGCTCGGCTCCAAAGATAGAACCAGTTCTGGTTTCCGCCTTGTCGAGCCTGCTGAGCGATGAGGTCGTCGCCGAACGCGTCCGGCATTTCGACGGTGAATGGACATCGAACATCGCCGACGACCTCGATCGATAGCTGTCCGCCTGGAGCTACTGCGGCCAATGTCAGAGTCGTCGGCCTATTCCGCTTCCGCTGCTCCGAACCCGGCTCCCATCGTCGCGCGGACGGCGCCCGACCACGGCGTGGCGTGATTGTCGATGCGCATCTGGAAGATGAAGTAGGTCGGCGAGCAGAAGCCGATGCCCTTCACTTTGCCGATACCGGGTGTATCCGGCGGCAGCGACTGACACATGTAATCCTCTCGGCAGAAATGGTCGGCCGAGCAGGCAGGACGATTGCCGCGATTGACGGCGCCGCCCAGGCACTGGTCGAAATTATTGGTCGCCACGCAGGTGTCGAATTTCTTGCCGCCAACCAGCCCGCAAATCTCGTTCGGCATCGGCTTGCCCGTCTTGAAGGCGGCAAAGCTGCGATCCCGGTCATCGCAGCCGCGATAGGCGATACCCGCCGGCACACCGATCTTCGGCGGTCGGCAGGTGTAGGCGGCGCGCGAAATGCCCGGCGCGAACGCGGCGAACTGACCGGTGATGGTATACCGATCATTGAAAGGCCGTGCCGGGTTGCTGGCGATGGATCCCGTTAAACAAGGGTGGCCGGAAAACATGTCTTCGCTGTCCTTGGGCAACAGGCATTGCGCCAGCTTGGTGCGCACGCCGGACGCGGTGGTCAACGGCGTGCAGACGGTGCCGCCACCGCATTGCCATGTCGCGCCGAAGCGGGCCGCATCTTCCGGCATGAAGCACGGCATCGCCATTTCGGCCGGCGAATAGGCAATTTCGCCGGCATCGTTCCATGTCGCCGGCGGCGCGAAGGACAGCGGGCGGAAGCGGTTCGGTTCCTTGCCGTCGGTAGTCGCGTGCAGCCAGGCGACGCGGCGCGGGATGTCGGCGTGGAGATGCGGCGAGATGCCGACCTCGATGCGGTTGAGCGGCGAGGTTGTCTTGTCGTCAAGTCCGATAAAATGGAAGCCGGCGGTCGAGCCCGCCTGATGGCAGCCCTGGCAGGCGCCGTTGTCCAGCCGCTCGGCCAGTGCCTCCGGCGTGCGCACCAGCTTCAAGGCGGAATAATCGAGCCCGACAAAATCCGCAGGCTGGAATAATGGCGTAAACGGGTGGTTGGCCTGCCTTGCGCTGCCGAAGGTGGACCAGGAGATGACCTTCCTTGCCAAGAATTCATCGGGGATTTTGTAGATGCCGAGATCGACCGCCGCGACATTGGTGCGGACATAGTCGGCAAGTCTTGCTTTCAGCGCAGCGTCTTCGGCGAGACGTGCCGTGTCGGGCGTGTTTTCCAGCGGCTTTTCGCTGACAGCCGCTCCGTCGATGCCGAAAATTCGCATGAGATAGGCAGCCTGCCCGCCGAATTCGGTCTCCTGGCCGGAGGGGAAGCGCACCACTTGCGCATTGAGCTCGAGCTGCTTGAACGTGAGCGCCGTCCTTTCCAGCGGCCCACCGGTCAGCCAGCCGGCATCGACGCTCTCGTCGAGTTGTGGTGCCCAGCGTCCGGCGACGCCGACACAACCGCCGTCGGCATCCGGCGCGGCATTGTAGACGGCACTGAAATTGAACGGCAGGCGCGAGGCCAAAACCTTGCCGTTCTTCTTGAAGCCGTAGGCGAGGCGATAGATGAAGCGCACTTCGCCGCAACTCGTGTCGCCTTGCAAGGCGGCGAAGTCGCGCCGGTCGAGCCGGTTGACCACGCCGACAAGGCGGAAGCGTGCGGCCTCGGTCCTCAGCCAGCGCATGTCCATGACGCGGCCGACATTGCCGTCGGTCACCTCGTAAAGCGGCCGGCCGCCGGCCTTCATCTCGGCCCGCAATGCCGCGACGTCGCTTGCAACCGCTTCGACGATCGCGTGGTAAGCGGGCGCCTTATCATAAAGCGTCTTCAAATCGCCGTTGCCATCGACGCCGAAAATGCCGGCGAACCCGTAACCGTTGCTGTCGAGAGCGGCGAGAACGGCCGGGTCGTCGACGATCGTCAGCGGAGTTTCGGCGTTCGCAGCCTGCGCCATGAATACGGCGCTGACGATCGCAACGAGCAGCGCGAACATGCGGTTCATTCGGCAGCTATCCCGCGACTTTCGATAAGCTCGCGCAGGACCGGCACCAGCGCCAGCGGCAGATCCTCGGCGATCAGCCCCGGCCCGAAACGGCTGCCGGCCTCGGCATGGATCCAGACTGCCGCACAGGCCGCTTCAAAGGCCGGCATGCCCTGCGCCAGCAGCGCGGCGATGATACCCGACAGCACGTCGCCCGAACCGGCGGTGGCCAGCCAAGGCGCGCCATTGCCGTTGATCGCTGCCCGGCCATCGGGGGCCGCAATCACAGTGTCGGCACCCTTGTAGACGAGAGTGGTGTTGGCCCGTTCGGCTGCGGCGCGTGCCTTGGCGAGTTTGGACAGGTCCTTGTCCTCGGCGATATCTGAAAAAAGCCTGGCGAATTCGCCGTCATGCGGCGTCATCACCAGAGCCGGCGCGCTCGGCCGGCTGGCGGCTTCGAACAGGGCATCCGGCGCGTCGCGAAACGAGGTGACGCCGTCGGCGTCGAGCACCAGTCCGTCGATCCCACCGTCTTGCCCACGAGCGCCATTCAGCACGGCCAGGGCGAATTCGCGCGTCTTCTCACCAATGCCAAATCCTGGGCCGAGCACGAAGGCCGATGGCCGGCGGCTGCCGACGAATTCGTCCACATCCGCGACAGTGTCTAGCTTGCGCAGCATGATCGAGGTCAGATGCGCCGCGTTCACATGGATGGCGTTCGCCGGCGACAGCAAGGTGACGGCCCCTGCCCCGCTCCTGGCCGCGGCAAGCGCCGACAGCCGCGCAGCACCCGTCGCCGACGGCCCGCCGGAAAAGACGCCGACATGGCCGCGTTTATACTTATGGGCGTCGACGGCCGGAACCGGAAAGCGGCCAAGCCAGAGCGCCGGAATGTTCTCGAATGTTCGTGGTTCAAGCTGCGCAACAACACTGTCGCTTATGCCGATATCAGCGAGCACGATTTCGCCGCACAGCTCGCGCCCCGGTAACAAAAGATGGCCTGGCTTTTTTCGCGCAAAGGTCACGGTGATTCGGGCGTGGAAAGCCTGACCGAGGACATTGCCGCTCTCACCGGAGACGCCCGACGGCAGGTCGACCGCGACGACCGGCGAATTCAACTCCGCCACATTGTCGATCGCCTTGGCGGGGTCGCCGGATAGCGGCTTGGACAGCCCCGCCCCGTAAAGCGCATCGACCACGATCGAGCCCGTCTCGGCAACGAAATCGGACAGCGGCCGAGCTTCAACCGGGCACTCCGAGGCAGCGACTGCCGCATCGCTGCCGCCTTTAGGCGATCCGGACGCCCATACCGAGACGTCGACGGCGCTCTCCCGAAGGATGCGCGCCACGACATAGCCGTCGCCGCCATTGTTGCCGGGGCCGCAAAGCACATGGACGCGCGTTGCGTTCGGGTAGCGCTTGAGCACCACGGCAGCAACCGCAGCGCCGGCATTGCGCATCAGGCCGATGCCGTCGAATGGACCAGCGGCAATCGCCAGCCGGTCGGCCTCGGCCATGTCGGACGGAGACAGAAGCTCATTGCTCATGCGGGCGACATGCACATCATTTCCCCAAGCATTGTCCAGTTTTTGATCCGACGCAAACAACGAAGGTCCCCAAGCAATTTGGCGGCGTACATCATTCGGGACGACGGCGCGCAGCTGCCCATGAAATACCCGATCTGCCCAATTTTTGTGCGGACGGCAGGACCGGCGGTGTGTAGGCTCGCGGCATTCATGGCGCATCCAACGCTGCGAATGACGCGAATGTACATTCCCGCGTAGCATGGTATCCAAATCATGTGAGCCCACCCGGCACCCCATCAATTGGCACAGTTCGTGCTTGATTGAGGCGCAAGCGGGGCTCACAACCCGTCTTTTTTGGCAGTGGAGGCCACTTTTTACATGAAAAAGATCGAAGCGATCATCAAGCCGTTCAAGCTAGACGAAGTGAAGGAAGCGCTTCAGGAGGCTGGCCTGCAAGGTATCACCGTTACCGAGGCCAAAGGGTTTGGCCGCCAGAAGGGCCATACCGAGCTTTATCGCGGCGCCGAATATGTCGTCGACTTCCTGCCGAAGGTGAAAATCGAAGTCGTGCTCGGCGACGATGCGGTCGAAGCAGCGATCGAAGCCATCCGCAAGGCGGCCCAGACTGGCCGCATCGGCGATGGCAAGATCTTCGTCTCCAATATCGAGGAAGTGGTGCGCATCCGCACCGGCGAAACCGGCATGGACGCCGTCTGAATTTTCCCGTTAAAAGGCCATGTTCAAACGTCATCACATAGGGAAGCAGGGACATGACGACAGCCAAAGACATCATGAAGCAGATCAAGGACAACGACGTTAAGTTCGTCGATCTGCGCTTCACCGATCCGAAGGGCAAACTGCAGCACGTTACGATGGATGTCGTCGAGGTCGAGGAAGACATGTTTGCCGATGGCGTCATGTTCGACGGTTCCTCGATCGCCGGCTGGAAGGCGATCAACGAGTCCGACATGGTGCTGATGCCGGATTCCGATACGGTGCATATGGACCCGTTCTTCGCGCAGTCGACCATGGTCATCCTGTGCGACATCCTCGATCCGATCTCCGGGGAGTCCTACAATCGCGACCCGCGCGGCACCGCTAAAAAAGCCGAGGCCTACATGAAGGCCGAAGGCATCGGCGACCAGATCTTCGTCGGTCCTGAAGCCGAGTTCTTCGTGTTCGACGACGTCAAGTACAAGGCCGATCCCTACAACACCGGCTTCAGGCTGGATTCGACCGAACTGCCGTCCAATGACGACACCGACTACGAGACCGGCAACCTCGGTCATCGGCCGCGCATCAAGGGCGGCTATTTCCCGGTGCCGCCGGTCGATTCGGCACAGGACATGCGCTCGGAAATGCTCACCGTGCTCGCCGAGATGGGCGTGCGCGTTGAAAAGCACCATCACGAAGTGGCCGCCGCCCAGCACGAGCTCGGCATCAAGTTCGACACGCTGGTCCGCAACGCCGACAAGATGCTGATCTATAAATATGTCGTGCACCAGGTCGCCAACGCCTACGGCAAGACGGCCACTTTCATGCCGAAGCCGGTGTTCGGCGACAATGGCTCGGGCATGCATGTCCACCAGTCGATTTGGAAGGAAGGCAAGCCGACCTTCGCCGGCAACGAATATGCCGGCCTGTCCGAGAGCTGCCTGTTCTACATCGGTGGTATCATCAAGCATGCCAAGGCGATCAACGCCTTTACCAACCCGCTGACCAATTCCTACAAGCGCCTGGTGCCGGGCTATGAAGCGCCGGTGCTGCTCGCCTATTCGGCACGCAACCGCTCGGCCTCGTGCCGCATTCCGTTCGGCTCGTCGCCGAAGGCCAAGCGCGTCGAGGTCCGCTTCCCCGATCCGGGCGCGAACCCCTATCTCGCCTTCGCCGCCATGCTGATGGCCGGCCTTGACGGCATCAAGAACAAGATCCACCCGGGACAGCCGATGGACAAGGATCTCTACGACCTGCCGCCGAAGGAATTGAAGAAAATCCCGACCGTTTGCGGCTCGCTGCGCGAGGCTTTGCAGAGCCTCGACAAGGACCGCGGCTTCCTGAAGGCCGGCGGCGTCTTCGACGACGACCAGATCGACAGCTACATCGAGCTCAAGATGGCCGAGGTGATGCGCTTCGAAATGACCCCGCATCCGGTCGAATACGATATGTATTATTCGGTGTGATCCGGATTGTTGCAGCCAATAGAAAAAACCCCGGCAGAGACGCCGGGGTTTCTTATTGTGATGCGATTGGAGAGAAAGTCACAGCGCAGACCTGAGGTCCACGCCGTGACGAATGCTCAAGCCGCGGCCGAAACCTCGGCGCTGGTCGGGACGGAGGCGATCGTCTTCAATATCTGCGAGGCGATCTGGTAGGGGTCGCCCTGCGAGTTCGGCCGGCGATCCTCGAGATAGCCCTTGTAGCCGTTGTTGATGAAGGAGTGCGGCACGCGAATCGAGGCGCCGCGATCGGCGATGCCGTAGCTGAACCTGTTCCACGGCGCAGTCTCGTGCTTGCCGGTCAAACGCTTGTCGTTGTCCGGCCCGTAGACGGCGATGTGATCCATCAGGTTTTTGTCGAAGGCTGCCATCAGCGCCTCGAAATAGCCCTTGCCGCCGACTTCGCGCATATAAGCGGTCGAGAAGTTGGCATGCATTCCCGAGCCGTTCCAGTCGGTGTCGCCGAGCGGCTTGCAGTGGTATTCGATGTCGATGCCGTACTTCTCGGTCAGGCGCTGCATCAAATAGCGCGCCATCCACATCTGGTCGGCGGCCTTCTTGGAGCCCTTGCCGAAGATCTGGAATTCCCACTGGCCTTTGGCCACCTCCGCGTTGATGCCTTCGTGATTGATGCCGGCGGCAAGGCAAAGGTCGAGATGCTCCTCGACGATCTGCCTGGCGACGGAGCCGACATTGCTGTAGCCGACGCCAGTGTAGTACGGGCCTTGCGGCGCCGGATAGCCACTCTCGGGGAAGCCGAGCGGGCGGCCGTCCTTGTAGAAGAAATATTCCTGCTCGAAGCCGAACCAGGCGCCCTCGTCGTCGAGAATGGTGGCGCGCTTGTTGGACGCATGCGGCGTCACGCCGTCCGGCATCATGACCTCGCACATGACGAGAGCGCCATTGGTGCGGGCGGGATCGGGATAAACGGCGACCGGCTTCAAAACGCAGTCGGAGCTGTGGCCCTCGGCCTGCATGGTCGAAGAACCGTCGAAGCCCCACAGCGGAAGCTGGTCGAGCGTCGGAAACTCGGCATAGTCCTTGACCTGCGTCTTTCCGCGAAGATTGGGAACCGGGGTGTATCCATCGAGCCAAATGTACTCGAGCTTGTATTTCGTCATTCTAGCCTCTCGTTGCTTGATCACCGAACCCTGGATGGCGCCGGGGCGAGCCGGCCTATCCAGCAGCCGACCTGCCGGATTACTAAAATGCAATTCGTGTGCCATTCTCGCCGGCGATGGATGCGGCAAAAGTGAGGTTGTATCCGCCCAAAATCGCTGGTCCGCCGTCATGCTGCGCTCGGATCATCCACAAGCATATTTTGCACAAATAATGTGCAAGTACTGATCTTTTTGTAATCATGTTGCCTATTTTGATTGCTGAACCTATGTTGGGGAAAGGTTGAATCGGCAAGGTTCTGTCGAAGAAAGGAAACCGACAATGGAAATCACTTCCACTCGTCAGTCGGCCAAAATCCTGATGTTCCCGGTGGCAGCGCGCGCTTCTGCCTCAAATTTAAGCGGAAAGGCTAAGTTCGCGGCAGAACTTGCTTCGTTGCGCAACCGCACGGATTTCGGAAGTGCCTGGTATCATGAAGCAGCGATCGAGGAAGCGAACCAGGATCGGAAGAGCTAAGCCCTGCGCTCGATAAATTGAAAAAGCCCGGCGCGATCGCTCGCGCCGGGCTTTGCTTTGAACCGGACAGGCCGGCTTACTGTTTGGTGTGCAGGTCCGTTCCGAGCGTATCCCTGACAAAGATCATGCCGATGATCAGCGACATCGCCGCGATCACCACCGGGTACCACAGTCCATAGTAGATGTCGCCCTTGTAGGCGCTGAGCGCGAACACCGTCGCCGGCAGCAGCCCGCCGAACCAGCCATTGCCGATATGGTAGGGCAGCGACATGCCGGTGTAGCGGATGCGGGTCGGGAACATCTCGACCAGGATCGCGGCGATCGGCCCGTAGACCATCGTGACGAAGATCACGAGGATGAGCAGGATACCGATCGTCATCGGCCAGTTGACCGCCGCCGGGTCGGCGAACATGGCGAAGGGACCACCGCCCGGTACGGTGTAGACGGTGACCTCGGGAGCTCCCGCGGCCTCATCGGCAGTCAGCAGCTTGTCCTTGATCGCCTGGTCGGTCGGAACCATGGCCTTCTCGCCGGCGCGGATCGCGGCCGCATCGAGCTTCAGTTCGGGATTGGCCGCGATGAAGGCTTCGAGCTTCTGATCCGGCACCTTCGCCGCTGCCCGTTTCAGCGGATAGCCGCCGTCCTGAAGCGCCGTGTTTACCGCCTTGGCGAAAACAGCGTCCTTGGCCTTGGCTTGATCGCCGGCTGCGGTGGCGTCATACGACTCAACCGTCTCGTTGCCGATTTTGACCGACGCAGCAGTGCCGGGCGCTGCCGTGGCCACTACGTCATAAGGCACCGAGTTCTTGGTCAGAAACGAGGTGGCGATATCGCAGGACGTGGTGAACTTCGCCGTGCCCACCGGGTTGAACTGGAACTTGCAGTCTCCCGGTGCCGCGGTCACCGTCGCACGGGTGTTCTGCTGCGCTGTGGCGAGCGCCGGGTTGGCTGCCCAGGTCAGCGCCTTGAACAACGGGAAGGTGCAGACGATCGCCAGTGCAAGGCCGGCCATGATAATCGGCTTGCGGCCGATCTTGTCGGAGAGCCAGCCGAACACGACGAAGAAGATCGAGCCAACAGCCAGAGCAATCGCGATCATGATGTTGACCGATTGCGGATCGACCTTGAGCACGTTCTGCAAGAAGAACAGCGCGTAGAACTGGCCATTGTACCAAACTACGGCCTGACCGGCCGTGAGGCCGAGCAGCGCCAGCAGCGCGATCTTGGCGTTCTTCCACTGACCGAAGGCTTCTGACAGCGGCGCCTTGGAGCCTTTGCCTTCGTCCTTCATGCGCTGGAAGGTCGGCGATTCAGAAAGCGACAGCCGGATCCAGATCGAAATGCCGAGGAGGAGGAAGGAAACGATGAACGGAATGCGCCAGCCCCAGGCGGCGTAGGTTTCCTTGGTCATCGACCCCTGGACGATCAGGATGACGATCAGCGACAGGAACAGGCCGAGCGTTGCCGTCGTCTGTATCCACGACGTGTAGTAGCCGCGGCGATCGTCGGGTGCATGCTCGGCGACATAGGTGGCGGCACCGCCATACTCGCCACCGAGCGCCAGGCCTTGCAACATGCGCAAGATGATCAGGATCACGGGAGCGGCGATGCCCAAAGTCGCATAGCCAGGCAGCAAGCCGACCAGGAAGGTCGACAGGCCCATGATCGTCATGGTGACAAGGAAAGTGTATTTACGGCCGACAAGGTCGCCGATGCGGCCGAACAGCAATGCGCCGAACGGGCGCACGAGGAAGCCAGCGGCAAACGCCAGCAGCGCGAAAATATTGCGCGTCGCTTCCGGAATGGTTGGACTGAAAAAAGTCGAACCAATGAACACTGCCAGCGAGCCGTAGAGATAAAAATCGTACCATTCGAAAACGGTGCCGAGCGAGGAAGCGAAGATGACCTTCTTCTCCTCGCGCGTCATGCCGCGGCTTGTTTTGCCGGCGGTCGATGCCATTGCCATGAGCGTATCCTCCCGTGTGATTCCGTCAGTCCTCGATGCTGCGCGTCATCGTCCGCGTTTCCTCGGAACGCAGACTCAGTGCAGCCACCAGTACAAAAAATGACAGAAAGCGCCGTCCAGAGGCAGACCGTCTTTGGGATTATGACTTTGGTCTAATGTGCAGTGCGAAATAGAAACGACGGTGCGGTCAGCCTTTGAGAGCTTCGAGCAGCGTGACTGCCGCCATCATGTCGCGCTTGCGGGCCGCGCGGTGCGCGACGGCCTCGGCATCATGGCCCCATTGCTCGGCCTGCCAGTCCTCGTCGACATGACCGGCAGCCCAGGCCGCCTCGCCGTCGAGCTCGCCGAAGTCGACGGCCAGCGCCAGCAGCGCCGATCCGGTCAGCGACGTCATGACGTGGATGGCGGCAAGGCGCAGCGGATCGGCACGTTGGGCAAGATGCTGGCCAAGCAGCGCGATACTCTCGCGCGGCTGTTCGACATGGATCACGCCTTCGGCAAGATGGAACCGGGCGCCGAGCGCGCTGCGCACCCAGTCGATGACCGGATCCCAATGCTCGTTCTGCCGGTCGACGAGTCCTTTGGGCGCATCGGCGCGGTAGCAGAGCAGATCGGACGAGGCAAAGCGCAGGATGTCCTCCAGCACGGCCTGGGGATCACTGGCGACGCCATCGATTGCCGTATTGACCAGACGCATCACCGGCATCGTCACCGGGTTGATGGTCTCCTCCTGTGCGGCGAATTCCTCGGCGACGAGAGCAGCCGCCTTTTCGGTCGGCAGCTCCAGCAGCGCCTTGGCCGGCGTGCGGACGGGCTTGCCATCGAGATGGACGGCAAAACCGTCTTCGACCGGTGCTACCGCGACGGTCTTGTAGAAGCGCTTCGGCAGCGGCGTCTTCATCTGGATCTGGGCGCGACGCACCGGGTCCGGATCAGAGAGCAGCTTTCCAGCTTCGAGGTCGTTCAATATATCGCGCATGCTCATCCGGGACTTTGTTTTCGGGCCGGCCGGTTGACGATGATGAGTCCGGCGGCGATCAGGGCGAGTGCCAGGAAGATACGAACGGTCAGCGGCTCGTTCAAGAACACGGCGCCGCACAGCACACCAAATACCGGCGACAGGAAAGTGAAGCTCGACAGTCCAGATGCAGGGTAGCGCCGCAGAAGCCAGAACCACAGCACATAGGTGAAGGCGACGACATAGACGGCCTGGAACAGCAGAGCCAAGGTCGGCAGAAGAGTAAAGCTGCGGACGGGCGGCCCGGCAAAGGGCATCACCAAAATGCCGACGACAGCGGCTCCGGCCAGCTGATAGAGCAGCAGCTTTTCGGCGCTGGCCGTCACCAGCTTCGACCGCTTGATGACGATATTGGTCACGGCCCACAGAATGCCGGCACCGAGACTGAGCAAATCGCCACCCAATGTTGCGCCGCCATTGGCGCTCAGTTTATCGGAAAACACCGCGATCAATCCAGCGAAAGCGAGCAGAAGACCAACGAGCTTGCGTGCCGTGATGCTTTCGCCCAGCAGGAAATGACCGCCGACCAACATCCAGAACGGCATGGTGTTGACCAGCAAAGTGTTGCGCACGACAGTGGTATGCTCGAGCCCGATATAGAGAAACAGGAACTCGAGACCGAAAAGCGCGCCTGCCAGAATGCCGGCGACGAGGGTCTTGTCGGGCGTGAACAGCGCAATGCCGCGCCAGCGGCACCAGCCGAAAACACACAAGCCGCCGATCACCGAGCGGGCGATCGACAGGAAAACGGGATCGTAGCCGGCATAGGAGATCTTGGCGGCGACGTAGTTCAGCCCCCAGGAAAAAGTCAGCCCAACCATGATGGCGGCTGCCGCCAGATCGACCGCGTCACGGCGGTCGAGGGTTTCTGTGGCGACGCCCACCAGCGCTAGTCCTCGGCACTCTGCTCGTCGAAACCGAGCAGGTTCCAGCTCTGGCGCATATGCGGCGGCATCGGTGCGGTGACGTCGACAAAGCCCTTGTCGGGATGCGGGATAACGATGCGGCGCGCGTGCAGATGCAGCCGGTTCTGCATGCCGCCTGGAAAATCCCAATTGGTGTCGGCCTCGAAATATTTGGGGTCGCCGATGATCGGGCAACCGATATGGGCGGCATGGACGCGAAGCTGGTGGGTGCGCCCGGTGTAGGGTTCCATTTCCAGCCAGGACAGCGTCTGCGCCGCCTGCTCGACTATGCGGTAATAGGACACGGCGTGATCGGCGCCCTTTTCGCCGTGCTTGGCTATGCGCACACGATCGCCGTCGGGCGTCGGTTCCTTGATCAACCAGGTCGAGATCTTGTCCTCGCGCTTCGGCGGCACGCCCTTGACCAGCGCCCAGTAGGTTTTCTTCGTCTCACGCGCCCGGAACGCTTCGGCGAGCTTCATGGCGGCGAGCCTTGTACGGGCGACAACCAGCACACCCGACGTATCGCGGTCGAGCCGGTGCACCAGGCGCGGCTTCTCGCCCTTCTGGTTGCGCCAGGCTTCCAGCATGTCGTCGACATTGCGGGTGACGCCCGAGCCACCCTGCACTGCCAGGCCGGCCGGCTTGTTGAAGACGAAGACCTTCGGGTCCTCATGGATCAGCATCTTTGCCAAAACGTCGGCGTCGCCCTGGTTGCGGATCGAATGACCGGTGAGCGGGCTTTCGCCTTTCTTGTCCACTTCGAGAGGCGGCACACGCACCGTCTGGCCGGCTTCGACGCGGGTATCGGCCTTCACCCTGCCGCCGTCGACGCGGATCTGGCCGGAACGCAGCAGCTTCTGCAGATGACCGAAACCGAGACCGGGGAAATGGCTCTTGAACCAGCGATCGAGCCGCATGCCCGCCTCGCCGGCGTCCACTGTGATCTGTTCAACGCCTGCCATGATTCCAATCGCCGTTTTGCAGGCATGCAACGGCATTCGCCGGTACCCGCAATCTCACTCGCTTATTCGTTGTCGGTTCCATATTGCAGAACCTGAACTTTCTCCAGCGTAATCAAACCACTTGTCATGATTGTTTCAAGCACGGGCAGGAAAGCGGCCAATTTTTCCTCGTCATCGACGATCTCGATGACGAGTGGCAGATCCTCCGATAGGCGGAGGATCTTCGTGGTGTGAAGCCGGCTGGAATGGCCGAACCCCATCGCGCCGCGCAGGACGGTCGCGCCGGCTATCTGCATTTCGCGGGCCCTCAGCACAATAACCTCATACAGCGGACGGCCATCTGCCCTGTCGTTTTCGCCGATAAAGATGCGCAGCAATTGTGCCTGTGTTGGTATCTTCATTGCCTGGACCCTCTCAGCCGGTTGAGCCGAACTGCAAAGATGTGGCCAAGCCAGACGGCGGCAAGCCAGGCCACCACGGAGATCGCGATATTGAGTCCCGCCGCCACAAACCTCCCCCCTTGCGCGAGGATGAGTGTTTCAAGGCTGAAAGCGGAGAAGGTCGTCAGGCCGCCGCAGAAGCCGGCCATGAAGAATTGACGTTGCAGCGGACCGGCGAAGACGCGACCATCCGGTCCCGTCAATGTCGCGTAGAAGCCGATGAGGAACGAGCCAACAATATTGACGAGGAGCGTGCCGAAGGGAAATCCAGCGCCCCACAGGGCAGTGCTCGTCGATGAGGCAAGCGCCCGCAACACACCGCCGATCATGCTGCCTGCGGCCACGGTCGCATAGAGCCGAACCGTTTCGTTGGTTCTGCGACGGCCAATGAGGCGCGCCGCCTGCCCTGCCGCGGCAGCGTCCGTCCCGTCGTGGCGGAGCTTCCGCGGGCCGCTCACCGCGCCCCGCTGCCAATCAGAAGACTTCCGGCGGCAAAGCCCAGCGTCACGCCGCCGAGGCTCAGAAAAACCGAAAGCAGCACATTTCCGCCGGCGCGCCGCCATTCGCCCTCGCGCGCCAGCGCCAGCGTCTGCAGGCTGAAGGAAGAAACCGTGGTATAGCAGCCGAGGCCGCCGGTAACGGTAAAGGCCCAGATGGCGGGCATGCCGTCGCGCGCCACCGCATGCGCAACGACGCCGATTGCAAACGCTCCCGAGACATTGACGGCCATAGTGCCCCAGGGAAAGGTCTCGCCGACCCGGCGGGCGACGAAGCCGGACAGGAAGAAGCGGGCCATTGCACCGATCGCGCCACCAAGGCAGACAAGCAACAGATGATACATCGTGCTCCCTCGCGCCGGTCACACCATGGTGTCAGGCGGCTCCGGCCTTCTTCGGCTTGCTGGAGCCGATCATCTTCCAGTTCTTGTAGAACATGGCATTGATGCGCTCGACGCTGACCGAAACGATGGCGAGAAGAGCGGCAATCATGCCGGGAAATGGCGATGGCCGGATGATGTCCATGAACACGCAGTAGCGGCGCCCATCATATTCGTTGACCGATCGGTGCAGCAGCGTGTCGTCGAAAATATAGAGCGGATTGTCGTGCCAGTAGTTCCTGGCGTTGTTGCACTCGACGAAAACCTCGGCCTTCACCGGGAGAAGATTGTAGAGAATGCGCAGGCTGAGCCGCAGCGGTCCGAAATGCCAGGAGGTCGATTCCCTGCCCCTAAACACCGACACGGCGATGGTCTTGATGTATTTGAAATCCTTGTTGAATTCGGCAACGTTGTCGATTTTGTGCTTGCCATACCACTGGTAGACATACATGCCGCGCCGGCCGCTGCCGAAATTGGCGTCGATATCGGCGATGATCTCGTCCTTGCGCGCTTTGAAGACGTCCAGAACCTCGTTGACCTCACGCTGATAGTCCGGAGGAAACTGGTCCAGTTTCCAGACACCGCGGTTTCTGTAGCACAGCAGATCGACCAGCAGATTGAAGGGCGAAAGCAGCCAGGTGAAGATGCCGTTGCCGAGGAAATAACCACTGAACAGGGCCCAGTTCTTGTTGTCGTTGCGCAACACGTCGATCAGGCCGAGGACAATGAAAATTGTCGTCAGGATGGGAATGAAATAGAAGCCGAGCGCCAGCAGCGGGATCGCTATGGCGAACTTCCGGAGGGTCTTGCGAGTTCTTTTTGTCATTTTTCCACGCGCCAGGCGCGATTCCGTTCTGAATATCGTCGGTACGTTTCTGGCCTGTCCGCCGGCCGAAGGCGCATCTTGATAGGGTTTTTTATCCCGCCAGACAACGGCGATCACACCAGTGTGCGACTGGCAGCTACTTTTCCCGCTCGCTGCGCAGCTTCGCCCAATAATCCAGCCGCTTCCTGATATCGCGCTCGAAGCCGCGCTCGGGCGGGTCGTAGAATGTCTGCCTTCCCATCTTCTCCGGAAAATAGTCCTGGCCGGAAAAAGCGTCGGGCTCGTCGTGGTCGTAGCGATAGCCGGCGCCGTAATCTTCCTGTTTCATCAGCTTGGTCGGAGCATTGAGAATGTGCTTGGGCGGCAGCAGCGAACCGAATTCCTTCGCCGCCTGTGTGGCGGCCTTGAACGCGGTATAGACTGCATTGGATTTCGGCGCGGTGGCGAGATAGACGGTCGCCTCGGCGAAGGCCAGTTCGCCCTCGGGCGAGCCCAGATAGTCATAGGCGTCCTTGGCGGCGTTAGCGACGACGAGCGCCTGCGGGTCGGCCAGCCCGATATCCTCCATCGCCATGCGCACCAACCGGCGCCCGAGATAAAGCGGATCTTCGCCGGCGTCGAACATGCGGGCGAGATAGTAGAGTGCCGCGTCGGGGTCGGAGCCGCGCACCGATTTGTGCAAGGCGGAGATCAAATTGTAGTGGCCGTCCTGTCCCTTGTCGTAGATCGGCGCGCGGCGCTGGACGATGCGCTGCAGAGCTTCGGCGCCGAACACCTCCTTTGATTTCGCTGCGCGCCAGACCTCTTCGGCGAGCGTCAGCGCCGCGCGGCCGTCGCCGTCGCTCATGCGGATGAGCATCGCCCGCGCGTCTTCATCGAGCGGCAGCGCCCTGCCCTCTGCCTCTTCGGCCCGCGCCAGCAGCTTGGCGATACTGTCCTCGCCGAGTGAGTGAAAGACCAGCACACGCGCGCGCGACAAAAGCGCGGCGTTAAGCTCGAAGGATGGATTCTCCGTGGTGGCGCCGACCAGCACGACGGTGCCGTCTTCCATCACGGGCAGAAAACTGTCCTGCTGGGCGCGGTTGAAGCGATGGATCTCGTCGACGAACAGCAGCGTCTGGCGGCCGTTCGAGCGGCGCAGCTTCGCTGCCTCGAACACTTTCTTCAGGTCGGCAACGCCGGAAAACACGGCCGAGATCTGTTCGAAGGCGAGGCTTGTCTCGCCGGCAAGCAGCCGTGCGACCGTGGTCTTGCCGGTGCCGGGCGGGCCCCAGAAGATCATCGAGCCGAGCGAGCCGGAGCCGATCAGCCGCGTCAGCGCGCCGTCGGATCCGGTCAGATGCTCCTGGCCGACGACCTCGCCGAGGTTCTTCGGGCGCAGACGGTCCGCCAGCGGCCTGCCGGGCGGCGTCTTTTCCGGTTCATCGACACTGAACAGATCGGCCATGCAACTTCTTCTGCCTGGAGCCCGATCATGCTGACGTTCGGGCTCAGTAACGCAACACCTGGCGCAGTATCTGCCCGCCGCGCTCGACGGTAAAGCGCCACCAGCGCGTATCCTGCTGGGCTACCTGTTCCAAGGTCGCCGCCTTGTCGATCGTCAGGCCATTGACCTCACGCACGATGTCGCCTGGCTGGAAGCCAAAATCGGCAGCAGGCGAATCGCGGTTGATGTCGACCACGGTGACGCCTTTGACATCGGAGCGCAGACCGAGCCGTTGGGCAAGCCGTGGCGACAGTTCAGCAACCTTGGCACCGGAAAACGGGCTGCGGCCGCGCAATGTGAGTTCCGCAGCTTTGGCGCCCTCAGGCGGCCGTTCCAGCGCGATGTCCATCGTCGCCTGCTGACCCTTGCTCAGAACGCCGAAGCTGGCATTCGTACCAATCGACAGCGTCGCCATCCGGTAGTCCAGCGCCCCGACGCTCTCGACCGGCTTGCCATTGAGCGACAGCACTACGTCGCCCGGCTTGAGCCCTGCCTTGGCGGCGGGTCCTGCCTCTTCGACCGAAGAAACCAGCGCGCCGGTCGGTTTGTCGATGCCAAGCGATTCGGCAATCTGCGGCGTCACCGCCTCGAACTCGGCACCGGCATACGGCCGCTCGAAGAAGTCGAGCCCGGCCTTGGCCGCGTCGGCGAAGGCGCGAACCATGTTCGAAGGGATGGCAAAGCCGATGCCGATCGAGCCGCCGCTACGGCTATAGATCGCCGTGTTGATGCCGATCAGCTGCCCTCCCATGTTGACCAGCGCGCCACCGGAATTGCCGGGGTTGATGGCGGCGTCGGTCTGGATGAAGAAGCTGGAATCGGAGACGCCGATATGGCTGCGCGCCACCGCCGAAATGATGCCGCTGGTGGTGGTCTGGCCGACACCGAACGGATTGCCGATCGCCAGCACCAGATCGCCGACCTCGAGCGCGTCGGAATCGCCGATAGCGATCACCGGGAACGGCTTGTCAGAAGAAATCTTGAGCACGGCGAGATCGAGCGTCTCGTCCTTAAGCAGTACCTTGCTGTCGAATTCGCGCCCATCGGCGGTCGCGACCTTGACCTGGTCAGCGTCCTTGACGACGTGGAAATTGGTGACCACGACGCCGGTCGGATCGACCAGCACCCCCGAACCGAGCGAGGACTGCGCGCGCGGCTGCGAGCGGCCGAAGAACTCCTCGAAGAACGGATCGCCGTCGAAGGGCGACGTCACCTTGGCGGTCTGCGAGGCGTAGACATTGACCACGGCCGGCGCCGTCTGCTTGACCAGCGGCGCGAAGGACAGCTGCACCTCCTCGCGGCCGAACGGCACGCGCTTGTCGGGGCCGGAGGTGGCGTTTTCGCCTTCGACGCCATGCAATAGATCCGTCAGCACGTCGGACAAACCGGGATCTGGCTTGGTCTCCTCCGCTAGCGCGTGCCTGGCCGCCGGCACGACGGCCAGCGCCATCAAGGCGCAGATCAGAACAAGGGACAGCCGTTTAACGCGCATTCCGAATCCTCCAAGTCGGGCGCCATTGTCCTGACGATTGTGCAAAATGAAAGGCTAAGCCGCTGAAATCCGATTATTTTGGGTAGTCGCCGCAAAAACCGGTGACAAAACCCCTACCAGCCCTGCCAGGTACCTTCGGAAACAGAAAAAGGGGCCCGGAGGCCCCTTTTGAACTTCTCAGAAAAACCGAGCCTTATGCGGCTGCGGCTTCCTCTTCGGTGCCTTCGGCCTCGATGCGGGCACGGTCGCCGGCGCCCTTGGCCGAGGTGTCGCGGTCGACGAATTCAATGACGGCCATTGCGGCATTGTCACCGTGGCGGAAGCCCGCCTTCATGATGCGCAGATAGCCGCCATTGCGGGTGGCGTAGCGCGGCGCGATGGTATCGAACAGGCGCTTGACGACGCCTTCATTGCCGATCTGGGCAATCACCTGGCGGCGAGCGTGCAGGTCGCCGCGCTTGCCGAGCGTCACCAGCTTCTCGACGATCGGACGCAAATCCTTCGCCTTCGGCAGCGTGGTGAGAATCTGCTCGTGCTCGATAAGCGACACGGCAAGGTTGGCAAACATCGACTTGCGATGGCTTATGCTGCGGGCGAACCGGCGGCCTTTAAATCCGTGGCGCATGGCTCTTCTCCTTCATTGCGGGTTCAAGAGGCTCTCTCAAGCCTCAATATTGATCTTCGTAACGCTTGGCGAGGTCTTCGATGTTTTCCGGCGGCCAGTCCGGCACTTCCATGCCGAGATGCAGGCCCATCGCCGCCAGGACTTCCTTGATCTCGTTCAGCGACTTGCGGCCGAAGTTCGGGGTGCGCAGCATCTCGGCTTCGGTCTTCTGAATCAGGTCGCCGATATAGACGATGTTGTCGTTCTTCAGACAGTTGGCCGAACGCACCGAAAGCTCGAGCTCGTCGACCTTCTTGAGCAGCGCCGGGTTGAAGGCAAGCTCGGTAACCTGTTCGGCGGCGACTTCCTTCTGCGGCTCGTCGAAATTGACGAACAGGCCGAGCTGGTCCTGCAGGATGCGAGCGGCGAAGGCCACCGCGTCCTCGCCCGAAATCGAACCGTCGGTCTCGATGGTCATGGTCAGCTTGTCATAGTCGAGAACCTGGCCCTCGCGGGTGTTCTCGACCTTGTAGGAGACCTTCTTGACCGGCGAATACAGGCTGTCGACGGGGATCAGCCCGATCGGCGCGTCCTCGGCGCGGTTACGGTCGGCCGGCACATAGCCCTTGCCGGTATCGACGGTGAATTCCATGCGGATTTCAGCGCCTTCGTCCAGCGTGCAGATGACGTGGTCGGGATTGAGGATCTCGACGTCGCCGACCGTCTGGATGTCGCCGGCGAGAACCGCGCCCGGTCCCTGCTTGCGGACGACCATGCGCTTGGGGCCGTCGCCTTCCATGCGGATGGCGATTTCCTTGATATTCAAAACGATGTCGGTCACGTCCTCGCGGACGCCGGCGATGGACGAGAATTCATGCAGAACGCCGTCGATCTGCACGGCGGTTACAGCCGCGCCACGCAGCGAAGACAGAAGCACGCGGCGCAGCGCGTTGCCGAGGGTGAGGCCGAAGCCGCGCTCGAGCGGCTCGGCGACCAGCGTGGTCAGCGTCTTCTTCTTCGACGAGAACTCGATCTTGTTCGGCTTGATCAGTTCTTGCCAATTTTTCTGGATCATAGTGCTTTCCTTCCGTTGTCCCGCCACCATCCAATCGTGGCGGGCGACCTGGAATGCCGTGGAGGAGCGCCCTTGAGGCGCTCGCGCGGCGTTCGGTAAATTCTAAAGCGCGTCGCGCTTTAGGTTTTTGCTTTTATGCATGTCGCTGCCCCAAAACCGCTTTACACTTTTGGGCGACATGCATTAGACGCGGCGCTTCTTGCGCGGGCGGCAGCCATTGTGCGGGATCGGCGTCACATCACGGATCGAGGTGATGGTGAAGCCGGCAGCCTGCAGCGCGCGCAGCGCCGATTCACGACCGGAGCCGGGTCCACAGACCTCGACCTCGAGCATGCGCATGCCGTGTTCCTGGGCCTTCTTGGCAACATCTTCTGCGGCCATCTGGGCAGCGAACGGGGTCGATTTGCGCGATCCCTTGAAGCCCTGGGCTCCGGCCGACGACCAGGCAATCGAGTTACCCTGCGCGTCGGTGATGGTGATCATCGTGTTGTTGAAGGTCGAATTGACGTGGGCAACGCCCGACGAGATGTTCTTGCGTTCGCGACGGCGAACACGAGCGGCTTCCTTGGCCATGATGGTCCTTTCAGTTGATCTCTACACCGCCGTAATGCCAGCGGCTCCACCTGGTGAATGGTGAATGGTAAAATGGTGAATGGCCACAACGTCGGCTCTTGGCCTTCGTCACCATTCACTATTCACCCTTGACCATTCACAAATTACTTCTTCTTTCCGGCAATCGACTTGGCCGGGCCCTTGCGGGTGCGCGCATTGGTATGCGTGCGCTGACCACGAACCGGCAGCGAGCGGCGGTGACGCAGGCCGCGGTAGCAGCCGAGGTCCATGAGCCGCTTGATATTCATCGAAACTTCGCGGCGCAGGTCGCCCTCGACCTGGTAATCACGATCGATGGTCTCGCGGATCTGCAGCACTTCCGCGTCGGTCAGCTGGTTGACGCGGCGCTCGGCCGGGATGCCGACCTTGTCGACGATCTCCTGGGCGAACTTCTTGCCAATGCCGTGAATGTATTGAAGCGCGATGACGACGCGCTTGTTGGTCGGAATATTGACGCCGGCTATACGAGCCATGTTCTTCTCTTCTCCATATAGGCCGGATGAGCCGGCGCTTCAAGTTGCCCCGCGTCCGGTGGAGGCCGGCCCTTGCGGGAGTTTCCAGTTCAAAGCGGCCTGCCTTGCCCTTGCGGACAAGCAAGCCTCATGCCTGATAGGAAGACGGGCCGCCATACCCCAGCGGACCGCTCCAGTCAAGCGCAATCGTTCGATTCTCTAGCCGGCCGCCTGGCCGACTTTCCGGGTCCTCGCCCTGAGCACCGCCTCGATCTGCTGCGTCACCGCATCGATGTCGGCCATGCCATCGACGCCCCTGAGTTTGCCCTTGGCGTAGTAGTAGCCGATCAGCGGCGAGGTTTTCTTGTAGTATTCCCTCAAGCGTTCTTCGAACACCGCTGGACTGTCGTCCTTGCGCACCGGCAGGCCTGCGGCCTTGGCTTCTTCGGCGCGCTTGACGATTCGGCCAACCAGCGCCTTGTCGTCGACAACAAATTCGATGACCGCGTCTAGCTCCAGTCCGCGATCCGACAGCATTTCCTCAACGGCGTCCGCTTGCACCAGGGTTCGCGGGTACCCGTCAAGGATGAAGCCGTTTGCGCAATCAGCTTGATCGATGCGCTCGGCCACGATGGCGTTGACGATAGCGTCGGACACCAGTTCGCCAGCGTCCATTACCGCCTTGGCGCGCTTGCCGACTTCGGTGCCAGCCTGGACAGCAGCACGCAGCATGTCCCCCGTGGAAAGCTGTGGGATGCCGTGTCGTTCTACCAGTCTTAGTGCTTGTGTCCCCTTGCCCGCCCCCGGCGGTCCAAGCAATATCAACCTCATCTGGCCTTTTTCCCCCCGCGCAGCTTCGACTTCTTGATCAGGCCCTCATACTGGTGCGCGATCAGGTGACCCTGAATCTGCGCCACCGTATCGAGCGTTACACTGACCACGATCAGGAGCGAAGTGCCACCAAGGTAGAACGGTACGCCAGTCGCTGAAATCAGGAACTCGGGCAGCAGACACACCAGCACCAGATAAATGGCGCCGACGACGGTGATGCGGGTGAGCACATAGTCAATATAGTCCGCAGTGCGCTCGCCCGGACGATAGCCCGGGATGAAGCCCGAATGCTTCTTGAGCTGGTCGGCGGTGTCCTTCGGATTGAAGACGATCGCCGTATAGAAGAAGGCGAAGAACACGATCATCGCCGCGTAGAAGGCCATATAGAGCGGCTGGCCGTGGCCGAGCGCCGCCAGGATGGTGCTGGCCCATGCAGGCATATTGGTGGTCTGCGAGAAGCCGGCAACCGTTGCCGGAAGCAGCAGCAGCGACGAGGCGAAGATCGGCGGAATGACGCCGGAGGTGTTAAGCTTCAGCGGCAGATGCGAGGTATCGCCCTGGAACATGCGATTGCCGACTTGGCGCTTGGGATACTGGATCAGCAGGCGGCGCTGGGCGCGCTCGAAGAAGACGATCAGCGCGATGACGATGATGGCCAGCACGATGATCGCCAGGATCAGGCCGGTCGACAAGGCGCCGGTGCGGCCAAGCTCCAGCGTGCCGGAGATGGCGCGCGGCAGGCCGGCGACGATGCCGGAGAAGATGATCAGCGAAATGCCGTTGCCGATGCCGCGAGCAGTGATCTGCTCGCCAAGCCACATCAGGAACATGGTGCCGCCGACCAGCGTGACGACGGTAGAGATGCGGAAGAACATGCCGGGATCGTTGACGATGCCGTTGCCGCCCTCAAGCCCGACCGAAATGCCGTACGCCTGAACCAGCGCCAGAAGCACGGTGCCGTAGCGCGTGTACTGGTTGATGATCTTGCGGCCCTGCTCGCCTTCCTTCTTCAGCGCTTCCAGCGACGGAATGACCGAGGTCATCAGCTGCATGATGATGGAGGCCGAGATATAGGGCATGATGCCGAGGGCAAAGATCGCCATGCGCTGCACGGCACCGCCGGCGAACATGTTGAACATGCCGAGCACGCCCTTGCTCTGCGACGAGAAGGCCTGGGCGAAAGCGTCGGGATTGATGCCGGGCAGCGGAATATAGGTGCCAAGGCGGTAGACGAGCAGCGCACCGATGGTGAACCAGATGCGCTTCTTCAGATCCTCGGCTTTGGCGAAGGCCGAAAAATTCAGATTCGAGGCCAGTTGTTCAGCAGCCGAAGCCATGCCTGATTCTCCGCTTGGTCACGCTCGATGCCCGCAGCTCAGGCGGCGCGTGTCACCGAAGCTCACGAGATAAGCTCCGGACTGCAAACATGCAAGCGGCCGCGTTGATGCGGCCGCCACATCTGTCGGATCAAAACACGACCGCAGGCAAAACCGAATTCCACCTTTGCCGACCGTGCTTCAAATTGCCGTTACTCGGCGGCTGCCTGCTCAGGCAACTTCACCGAGCCGCCGGCCTTTTCGATCTTCTCGACCGCGGCCTTGGAAGCACCGGCAACGTCGAAGGCAAGCTTGGCCTTGATGTCGCCGTCCGAAAGGATGCGCACGCCGTCCTTGACGCGACGGATGACGCCAGCCGCAACCAGCGCCTCGGCCGTTACAACTGTCTTGGCGTCGAGCTTCTTGGCATCGAGCGCCGCCTGGATGCGGGCCAGCGACACGACGGTGAAGCTCTTGGCGAAGATATTGTTGAAGCCGCGCTTCGGCAGGCGGCGGTAGAGCGGCATCTGGCCACCCTCGAAGCCGTTGACGGCGACGCCGGAGCGCGCCTTCTGGCCCTTGACGCCGCGACCGGCGGTCTTGCCCGAACCGGAACCGATGCCACGGCCGAGACGCTTCTTGGAGTGCGTCGCGCCGTCCTTGTCACGCAGATCATTGAGTTTCATCTGGGTTCTCCTGCGCTCTGGCTCAGCCCTCGTCCACGACGCGGACGAGATGCTGGACGGCAGCGATCATGCCGCGCACCGAGGGCGTATCCTCCAGCGTGCGCTGCTTGTGCATCTTGTTGAGGCCGAGGCCGACCAGCGTTGCCCGCTGCTCCTTCGGCCGGCGGATCGGCGAACCGATCTGCTCGACGGTGATGGTCTTGGTTGCTTTCTTGGCCATGGTCAAATCCCTGGTCAGCGTCGACTATTCTTCAGCCGCAACGGCGGTGCCGCGGCGGGCCTGAAGGGTCGAATACTTGATGCCGCGCGCGGCAGCCACATCCTTCGGATGCATCTGGCTCTTCAGCGCGTCGAAAGTGGCACGAACCATGTTGTAGGGGTTCGAAGAACCCATCGACTTGGCGACCACGTCATGCATGCCGAGCGTCTCGAAAACGGCGCGCATCGGGCCGCCGGCGATGATGCCGGTACCTTGCTTGGCGGCGCGCAGCAGAACGCGTCCCGCGCCCCAGCGTCCCTCGACGTCGTGGTGCAGCGTACGGCCCGAGCGTAGCGGCACGAAGATCATGTCGCGCTTGGCCGATTCGGTCGCCTTGCGGATCGCCTCCGGCACTTCGCGCGCCTTGCCGTGGCCGAAGCCGACGCGGCCCTTCTGGTCGCCGACGACGACAAGTGCCGCAAAGCCGAAGCGCCGGCCGCCCTTGACGACTTTGGCGACACGGTTGATGTGGACGAGCTTGTCGACCATGCCGTCGTCGCGCTCTTCGCGATCACGGCCGCGGCCGCCATCCCTACGTTCCTGTGCCATATCCTGTTCCTTGTTTTTTTCCGGAAGCACGGTTGATGATGATATCCGGCACCTCTGCGGGTCGCCGGGGGCGAAAACTCTTTTTTCCTTCGCATGATCTTATCCGAAAAGTCTGCAACTTTTTGCTGCGCTGACCTTCGGTTCGGGATCATGCTTCTAGAAGCTCAGACCACCTTCACGGGCAGCCTCGGCCAGCGCCTTGACGCGGCCGTGGTAGATATAGGCGCCGCGGTCGAAGACGACTTCCTTGACGCCGGCCTTCGAGGCGCGTTCGGCGATCAGCTTTCCGATGGCAGCTGCAGCCGCGGTGTCGGCGCCGGTCTTGAGCGAGCCCTTGAGCTCCTTCTCGAGCGTCGAAGCAGCCGCGATGGTGTGGCCCTTGGCGTCGTCGATCACCTGGACATAGATGTTCTTCGACGTGCGATGGACCGACAAGCGCGGACGATCGCCGGCAACCTTCTTGATCTGGCGGCGGACGCGCTGGGCGCGGCGTTGGGTGGATTCTTTCGAGCCCATGATATCAATTCCTTGCCTTCAAAAAACGGGGGCAACCATATGCGGTAGGACAAACCTCCCGCGACCGCTCCCCGCGGCGTTAAAATTACTTCTTCTTGCCTTCCTTGCGGACGATCTTCTCGCCGGCATAGCGGACACCCTTGCCCTTGTAGGGCTCGGGGCTGCGATACTCGCGGATCTCGGCGGCAACCTGGCCGACCTGCTGCTTGTCGATGCCGGTCACCGTGATTTCCGTCGGCTTCGGCACCGAAATCGTCACGCCCTGCGGCGTCTCGTAGACGACGTCATGGCTGAAGCCGAGCGCCAGCTGCAGGTTCTTGCCCTGCATGGCGGCACGATAGCCGACGCCGGTGATCTCGAGCTTCTTTTCGAAGCCGTCCTTGACGCCCTGCAGGATGTTGACGATCTGCGTGCGCGACATGCCCCACTTGGAACGGGCAGTCTTGGTCTGGTCGCGCGGCTGGACAGCGATCTCGCTGCCTTCCATCTTGACCAGCACTTCGTCGTTCACCACGAACTTCAGCTCGCCCTTCGGACCCTTCGCCGTCACGGTCTGGCCGTTGACGGTCGCGGTCACGCCCTGCGGCAGCGAAACGGGTTTCTTTCCAATACGAGACATTTTGTTGTCCTCGTCACTTCTCTTGTTTCAGGTCTCGGCTTTCGGGACTAGATCCCGAAAACCTGTTTCCAACCGGGTCACATACCAGATCAGAAGATCTGGCAGAGGATTTCCCCGCCGACATTCTGTTCACGCGCTTCGTGGTCGGCCATCACGCCCTTCGGCGTCGAAAGGATGGCGATGCCGAGGCCGTTGGCGACGTGCGGTATCGACTTGGCCGAAACGTAGACGCGGCGGCCGGGCTTCGAGACCCGAGCGATTTCGCGCACCACCGGCGCACCATCGAAATACTTCAGCTCGATCTCGATTTCGGACTTGCCGTTGTCGAAGTCGGTCTGGCTGTAGTCGCGGATATAGCCTTCCGCCTTCAGCACGTCGAGGACGCGGGTACGCAGGCGCGAGGCCGGCGTCGAAACGCTCGACTTCTTGCGGCCATACGCGTTGCGGATGCGGGTCAGCATATCGCCGAGAGGATCGCTCAATGACATGTTATGTCCTCCTTACCAGCTCGACTTGACCAGGCCCGGGATCTGGCCGTTATTGCCGAGATCACGAAGCGCGATACGCGATACTTTGAGCTTGCGATAATAGGCACGCGGACGTCCGGTGACTTCGCAGCGGTTGCGGATGCGGGTCTTGGCCGAGTTGCGCGGCAGCGCCGAAAGCTTCAGCTGGGCGCGGAAGCGCTCTTCCATCGGCTTGGACTGATCCATGATGATCGCCTTGAGCACCTCGCGCTTGGCAGCGAACTGGTCCGCAAGCTTGCGGCGCCTGTTGTTCTTCTCGACTGAGCTGGTCTTTGCCATTTCAGATTTTTCCTTTTCTCGCTGCCGTTACTGGCGGAAGGGGAAGTTGAAGGCCTTGAGCAATGCCCTGGCTTCGTCGTCCGTCTTCGCAGTCGTACAAACGATGACGTCCATGCCCCAGATCTGATCAACCTTGTCGTAGTTGATCTCCGGAAACACGATGTGTTCCTTGATGCCCATGGCATAGTTGCCACGGCCATCGAAGCTCTTCGGATTAAGTCCGCGGAAGTCGCGGACGCGCGGCAGTGCGATGTTCACGAGGCGGTCGAGGAACTCGTACATGCGTTCCTTGCGCAGCGTGACCTTGGCGCCGATCGGCATCTTCTCGCGGACCTTGAAGCCGGCGATCGAGTTGCGGGCGCGGGTGACGACGGCCTTCTGGCCGGCGATCATCGCAAGGTCTTCCGCCGCGATCGAAGGCTTCTTCGAATCGCCGGTCGCCTCGCCGACGCCCATGTTCAGCACGATCTTGTCGATGCGCGGAACCTGCATCTCGTTCTCGTAGCCGAACTGCTCCTGCAGCGCCTTGCGGATGGTCTCGTTGTAGACCTGCTTGAGGCGCGGCGTGTTCTGGGCAGTTGCCTGCTTGGTTTGAGCCTTAGCCATTGATGACTTCTCCCGAGCGCTTGGCGACGCGCACCTTCTTGCCGTCCTTCTGGAAGATGAAGCCGACGCGGGTCGGCTTGCCATCCTTGGGGTCGGCCAGCGCGATGTTCGACAGCTGGATCGGCGCTTCCTTGGTGATGATCCCGCCCTCTTGGGACTGGGACTGCTTCTGGTGACGACGGATCAGGTTGACGCCGCGCACCAGCGCGGTGTCGTCCTTCGGCTGTACCGAGAGGACTTCGCCCGAACGGCCCTTGTCCCTGCCGGCCAGCACGACGACCTTGTCGCCTTTTCTAATCTTCTGCATTGGTCCGGCTCCTTACAGCACTTCAGGCGCGAGCGAGATGATCTTCATGTGGTTCTTGGCGCGGAGTTCGCGCGGAACCGGTCCGAAGATACGCGTGCCGATCGGCTCTTTCTTGTTGTCGACGAGAACGGCTGCGTTCTTGTCGAAACGGATCACGCTGCCGTCCGGGCGGCGGATGTCCTTGGCCGTGCGAACCACGACCGCCTTCATCACATCGCCCTTCTTGACGCGGCCGCGCGGGATGGCTTCCTTGATCGACACCACGATGATGTCGCCCACGGAAGCGTATTTCCGCTTCGAGCCGCCCAGCACCTTGATGCACATGACACGACGGGCGCCGGAATTATCCGCGACGTCGAGGTTTGTTTGCATCTGAATCATGACTGGCCGCCTTCTTCTTTTCTAACGGGACGGGTTTCTCACCCCTCCCCGGTCTGTCCAAAATTCGTTTCGTTGGCCCTGATCAGGCCTGGTCCGAAGACACCACGACCCAGCGCTTGTCCTTGGAAATCGGCTTCGATTCCTGGATGAACACCTGATCGCCGACCTTGTGGGCGTTGTTCTCGTCGTGCGCCTTGTACTTCTTGGTCATGCGCACGGTCTTCTTCATCACGGGATGCGTGAAGCGCCGTTCGACCTTGACGACAACCGTCTTCTCGTTCTTGTCGCTGACGACGGTGCCCTGCAGAATGCGCTTTGGCATGGTTTTCGTCCTTAAGCCTTCTTGGCCGCGGACTTTTCCGCAGCGATGGTCTTGATACGCGCAATGTCCTTGCGGACCTGCCTCACGCGCGCGGTCTTCTCAAGCTGGCCGGTGGCCTTCTGAAAGCGCAGGTTGAACTGCTCCTTCTTCAGGCTGGCCAGGTCGTCGGTCAGCTGGTCCTGGGTCTTGGTCCGGATGTCTTCGGCTTTCATGATCAGCCCGTCCTTATTCTGCGATGCGCTGTACGAAGCGCGTCCTGACCGAGAGCTTGGCCGCGCCGAGACGCAGCGCCTCACGGGCGGTTTCCTCGTTGACGCCGTCGATCTCGAACATGATGCGGCCCGGCTTGACGCGTGCCGCCCAGTAGTCGACCGCGCCCTTGCCCTTACCCATACGGACTTCGGTCGGCTTCGACGTCACCGGCACGTCCGGGAAGATACGGATCCACACGCGGCCGGCACGCTTCATCTCGCGGGTGATCGCGCGGCGGGCCGCCTCGATCTCACGCGCGGTGACGCGGTTCGGCTCAAGCGCCTTCAGCCCGAAACCACCGAAATCCAGGTTGGTGCCGCCCTTGGCGGTACCGTGGATGCGGCCCTTGAACTGCTTGCGGAACTTTGTGCGCTTTGGCTGCAGCATCGTTCTAACTCCAAATTCCTAAATGTCTTACGCGTTTTCGCGACGGCGACCGCGTTCGCGCTCACCACCACCGCCATGCGCATGATCGCCCTCGGTGGCGCGGCGCTCCGAAGCCATCGGGTCGTGCTCGAGGATTTCGCCCTTGAACACCCAGACCTTGACGCCGCAGATGCCGTAGGCCGTATTCGCCTCGGCCGTGCCGTAGTCGACGTCGGCACGCAGCGTATGCAGCGGCACGCGGCCTTCGCGATACCATTCCATGCGCGCGATCTCGGCGCCGCCGAGACGGCCGGCGCAGTTGATGCGGATGCCTTCGGCACCGAGGCGCATCGCCGACTGCACGGCACGCTTCATGGCGCGGCGGAACGCGATGCGGCGCTCGAGCTGCTGGGCGATCGACTGGGCGACCAAGGTCGCGTCGATCTCCGGCTTGCGCACTTCGACGATGTTCAGATGCGTCTCGGACTTGGTCATCTCCATCAGCTTCTTGCGAAGCTTCTCGATGTCGGCGCCCTTCTTGCCGATGATCAGGCCCGGACGCGCCGCATGGATGGTGACGCGGCACTTCTTGTGCGGACGCTCGATCACGACCTTCGAGATCGCAGCCTGCTTGAGTTCCTTCTCAAGATATTTGCGGATCTTGATGTCCTCGTGCAGCAGCTTGCCGTACTCGCCGGTGTTCGCGAACCAGCGCGAATCCCAGGTGCGGTTGATGCCGAGACGCAGACCGATCGGATTGACTTTCTGGCCCATTATGCGGCCTCCCCTTTTTCTTCGACTTCACGAACGACGATCGTGAGGTGCGAGAACGGCTTCTCGATACGGCTGGCGCGCCCACGGCCACGGGCATGGAACCGCTTCATGACGATCGACTTGCCGACATAGGCTTCCGCCACGATCAGCGCATCGACGTCGAGGTCGTGGTTGTTTTCCGCGTTGGCGATCGCCGATTCCAGCGTCTTCTTGACCGTGCCGGAAATCCGCTTGGCCGAGAATTCGAGGTCGGAAAGCGCTGTCGCGACCTTCTTGCCGCGGATCAGCGCGGCAACCAGGTTCAGCTTCTGCGGGCTGATACGGATCGTGCGCAACACGGCGCGCGCTTCGTTGTCAGCAAGCCTGCGCGGAGCTTTGGCCTTGCCCATGATTATTTCCTCTTCGCCTTCTTATCCGCGCCGTGACCGTAATAGGTCCGGGTCGGAGCGAATTCACCGAACTTGTGACCGACCATGTCCTCGTTCACCGAGACGGGAACGTGCTTCTGGCCGTTGTAGACACCGAAGGTGAAGCCGACGAACTGCGGCAGGATGGTGGAGCGGCGGCTCCACATCTTGATCACCTCATTGCGACCACCTTCACGAACCTTGTCCACCTTCTTCAGAAGGTAGCCGTCGATGAAGGGGCCTTTCCAAATCGAACGAGTCACTTGGCGTTACCTCTTCTTAGCTCTTGCGCTGATGGCGCGAGCGCAGGATGAACTTGTCGGTCGCCTTGTTGGACCGCGTCTTCTTGCCCTTGGTCGGCTTGCCCCAGGGCGAAACCGGATGGCGGCCACCCGAGGTGCGGCCTTCGCCGCCGCCATGTGGATGGTCGACCGGGTTCATGGTCACGCCGCGATTGTGCGGACGTTTGCCGCGCCACACGGTGCGGCCTGCCTTGCCGTCATTGATGTTGCCGTGGTCCGGGTTAGACACGGCGCCCACAGTGGCCATGCAGGAGCCGTGGACGACACGCTGCTCGCCCGAATTGAGGCGCAGGATCGCCATGCCCTGGTCGCGGCCGACGAGCTGGCCATAACCGCCGGCCGAACGGGCGACCTGAGCGCCCTTGCCGGGCTTCAGCTCGATATTGTGGACGATCGTGCCGACCGGCATCGAGGCCAGCGGCATCGCGTTGCCCGGCTTCACGTCGACCGATTCACCGGCCACGATCTTGTCGCCGGGAGCCAGACGCTGCGGGGCGATGATGTAGGACAGCTCGCCATCGTCATACTTGATCAGCGCGATGAAGGCGGTGCGGTTCGGATCGTACTCGATGCGCTCGACCGTGCCGACGACGTCGAACTTGCGGCGCTTGAAGTCGATGATGCGGTAGGTGCGCTTGTGACCGCCGCCGATGAAGCGGGCTGTGATGCGGCCGTAATTGTTGCGGCCGCCCGACTTGGTCAGGCCTTCGGTCAGGCCCTTGACGGGCTTGCCCTTGTAGAGGCCCGACCGATCGACGATGACCAGCTGACGGGTGCTCGGCGTTACCGGGTTGAATTTTTTCAGTGCCATTGTTCTGTCCTCGCGACCTTGCTCAGAGACCCGTCGCGACGTCGATCGACTGGCCTTCGGCCAGCGTCACAACCGCCTTCTTGACGTCGCTCTGGCGGCCGATCGTGCCGCGGAAGCGCTTGATCTTGCCCTTGCGGACAAGCGTGTTCACGGCCATCACCTTGACGCCGAACAGCGCTTCGACGGCGGCCTTGATTTCCGGCTTCGACGCCTTCTTGGCGACGTTGAAGACGACCTGGTTCTGGTCGGAAGCCATGGTCGACTTTTCGGTGATCGCCGGCGAGACGATCACGTCGTAATGACGAAGGTCGGTCATTTGAAGCGCTCCTCGAGAGCCTCGACGGCGGCCTTGGAAAGGACCAGCGTGCCGCGGCGCAGAATGTCGTAGACGTTGATGCCCTGGATGGGCAGCACGTCGATGTTCGGGATGTTGGTCGCTGCCAGCTTGAAGTTCTTGTCAAGCTCGGCGCCGCCAATCACCAGGGCGTTGCTCAGGCCCAGCGTCGCGAAATTCGCGATCAGCGCCTTGGTCTTGGCCTCGGTCAGCTTCAGCTCGTCGATGATGATGATCGACGCGCTCTTGGCCTTGGCCGAAAGCGCATGCTTCAGGCCGAGCGCACGCACCTTCTTAGGCAGATCGTGCTCGTGGCTGCGCACGACCGGGCCGTGGGCCTTGCCGCCGCCGCGGAACTGCGGAGCGCGAGCCGAATGGTGACGGGCGCGGCCCGTACCCTTCTGCTTGTACATCTTGGCGCCGGTGCGGGCGATTTCCGCGCGACCCTTGGCCTTGTGCGTGCCCTGCTGCTTCTTGGCAAGCTGCCAGCGCACGACGCGCTGCAGGATGTCCTCGCGCGGATCGAGGCCGAAAATCTCTTCGGAGAGCTTCAGCTTGCCGGCGTCCTTGCCGCCAAGCGTTGTAATCTTGAGGTCCATTATTCCGCTCCCTCTGTGGCCGGGGCCTCGTTCGTGGCGGCACCGTCAGTCGCAAGGGCGCGGATCGCGGCGGGCTTCGGCGCATTGGCCGGAAGCGCCACCTTGGCCGCGTCGCGGACCAGGATCCATGCACCCTTCGAACCCGGGACCGCACCGCGGATCAGGATCAGGCCGCGATCGGCGTCGGTCGAGACGACCTCGACATTCTGCGTGGTGACGCGGGTGTCGCCCATGTGGCCGGCCATATGCTTGCCCTTGAACACCTTGCCCGGATCCTGGCGCTGGCCGGTCGAGCCGTGTGTACGGTGCGACACCGAGTTGCCGTGCGTTGCGCGGCCGCCACCCATGTGGTGCCGCTTGATGACGCCCTGGAAGCCCTTGCCGATCGTGGTGCCCGTCACATCGACCTTCTGGCCGACGACGAAGTGCTCGACGGTGATCTCGGCGCCAACATCGATCATGTTGTCGGCAGAGACGCGAAACTCGGCAACCTTGGCCTTGGGCTCGACGGAAGCGGTCGCGAAATGGCCGCGCATCGCCTTCGACGTGTTCTTCACCTTGGCAAGGCCAACGCCGAGCTGGACGGCGGTATAGCCGTTCTTCTCCTGCGTGCGCTGCGCCACGACCTGGCAGTTCTCCATCTGGAGAACAGTGACGGGAACATGTTCCCCGGCATCGTTGTAGATGCGGGTCATTCCCACCTTCTTTGCAATCACACCTGAACGCATCGGTTCAATTCCTTTAGAGTTCCCTGTCGGGGCTGTCGCCCCTCCACGCCTCTTGTTCCTTCAGAGTTCCGGGTCGCCCCGCTGACCTCTGGTTCCTTAGAGCTTGATCTCGACGTCGACACCGGCGGCCAGGTCGAGCTTCATCAAAGCATCGACCGTCTGCGGGGTCGGGTCGACAATGTCGAGCAGACGCTTGTGCGTGCGCATCTCGAACTGCTCGCGGCTCTTCTTGTCGACGTGAGGCGACCGGTTGACCGTGAACTTTTCGATCCGCGTCGGCAGCGGAATGGGGCCGCGGACGTTGGCGCCGGTGCGCTTGGCGGTCGACACGATTTCCCGTGTCGAGGCGTCGAGCACCCGGTGATCAAACGCCTTCAGGCGGATGCGGATATTCTGTCCGTTCATGCGTCACTTCCTTGTTCTGGCGCGGCGCGGGCAGCGCCCGCGACAGATCGGTTTAAGTCCAAATTACTCTTTGATGGTGACGACGATGCCGGCACCGACGGTGCGGCCGCCTTCACGGATGGCGAAGCGCAGCTTCTCTTCCATGGCGATCGGCACGATCAGCTCGACATCGACGGTGATGTTGTCGCCCGGCATCACCATCTCGGTGCCTTCCGGCAGCGACACGATGCCGGTCACGTCCGTCGTGCGGAAATAGAACTGCGGACGGTAGTTGGTGAAGAACGGCGTGTGGCGGCCGCCCTCGTCCTTGGTCAGGATGTAGGCTTCGGCAACGAATTTCTTGTGCGGCTTGACGGTGCCGGGCTTGGCCAGGACCTGGCCGCGCTCGACGCCTTCACGGTCGACACCGCGCAGCAGCGCGCCGATGTTGTCGCCGGCCTGGCCCTGGTCGAGCAGCTTGCGGAACATCTCGACGCCCGTGCAGGTCGTCTTGGTGGTCGGACGGATGCCGACGATCTCCAGCTCCTCGCCGACCTTGACGACGCCGCGCTCGACGCGGCCGGTCACAACCGTGCCACGGCCCGAGATCGAGAACACGTCCTCGATCGGCATCAGGAACGGCTTGTCGAGCGGACGAACCGGCGTCGGAATGTAGGCATCGACCGCAGCCATCAGTTCGCGGATGGCGTCCTCGCCGATCTTCTTGTCGGAATCTTCAAGGGCGGCAAGCGCCGAACCCTTGACGATCGGAATGTCGTCGCCGGGGAACTCGTTCTTGGTCAAAAGCTCACGCACCTCGAGCTCGACCAGCTCGAGCAGCTCGGCGTCGTCGACCTGGTCGACCTTGTTCAAGAACACCACGATCGAGGGCACGCCGACCTGGCGGGCCAAAAGGATGTGCTCGCGGGTCTGCGGCATCGGGCCGTCGGCGGCCGACACCACCAGGATCGCGCCGTCCATCTGCGCGGCACCGGTGATCATGTTCTTCACATAGTCGGCGTGGCCGGGGCAGTCGACATGGGCATAGTGGCGGTTGGCGGTCTCGTATTCGACGTGCGCCGTCGAAATGGTGATGCCGCGCGCCTTCTCTTCCGGCGCCGCATCGATCTGGTCGTAGCGCTTGTATTCGCCAAAATACTTGGTGATCGCCGCCGTCAGCGACGTCTTGCCATGATCGACGTGACCAATCGTGCCGATGTTCACATGAGGCTTAGTGCGCTCGAATTTACCTTTTGCCATGTGATCTCTCCATTCCTGCCAGCCCGTGCGGGCCTTGAATTAAGTTACTGATGCAACTCGTTTCGAGTTACGCGTATTTCTTCTGGACTTCCTGGGCGACCGCGGTCGGGACCGGCTCGTAGTGGTCGAACTGCATCGTGTAGGCCGCGCGGCCCTGGCTCATCGAGCGAAGGTTGTCCACGTATTTGAACATGTTGGCGAGCGGCACCATCGCGTTGATGACCACAGCCACGCCACGGGCTTCCTGGCCCTGGATCTGGCCGCGACGGCCGTTCAGGTCGCCGATAACGCTGCCGACGTAATCTTCCGGCGTCACCACTTCGACCTTCATGATTGGCTCGAGCAACTGCACGCCAAGCTTGGGGGCTGCTTCACGGAAGCAGGCGCGGCCGGCGATTTCGAAGGCCAGAACCGACGAGTCCACGTCGTGGTAGGCGCCATCGATCAGCGTCGCCTTGACGCCGATCATCGGGAAGCCGGCGAACGGGCCCGAGGTCATGACGCTGTTGATGCCCTTTTCGACACCGGGGATGTATTCCTTCGGCACAGCGCCGCCGACGATCTTGGTTTCGAACTCGAATTCGCTGCTTTCCGGATTCGGCTCGAACAGGATCTTGACGCGGGCGAACTGGCCGGTACCGCCGGTCTGCTTCTTGTGCGTGTAGTCCTGCTCGTGCTTGCGGGTGATCGTCTCGCGGTAGGCCACCTGCGGCGCGCCGACATTGGCCTCGACCTTGAACTCGCGGCGCATGCGGTCGACGATGATGTCGAGGTGAAGCTCGCCCATGCCGGAAATGATCGTCTGGCCCGATTCCTCGTCAGTCTTGACGCGGAAGGACGGATCCTCGGCGGCCAGGCGGTGAAGGGCGAGACCCATCTTTTCCTGGTCGTTCTTGGTCTTCGGCTCGATGGCGATCTGGATGACCGGATCGGGGAATTCCATGCGCTCGAGGATGACCGGATGCAGCGGATCACTGAGCGTGTCGCCGGTGGTGGTGTCCTTGAGGCCAGCGAGGGCGACGATGTCGCCGGCAAACGCCTCTTCGACGTCGGCGCGCGAATTCGCATGCATCTGCAGCATGCGGCCGATGCGCTCTTTCTTGCCCTTCACGGTGTTGTCGACCGAGATGCCCTTGGTGAGCTTGCCCGAATAGATGCGGGCAAAGGTGAGCGAACCGACGAACGGGTCGTTCATGATCTTGAAGGCAAGCATCGACAGCGGCTCGTTGTCGTCGGCATGACGCTCGATCTCGGCGTCGGTCTTGGCGTCGACGCCCTTGATGGCCGGGACATCGGCCGGCGACGGCAGATATTCGACGACGGCGTCGAGCAGCGGCTGCACGCCCTTGTTCTTGAAGGCCGAGCCGCAGAACATCGGATAGAACTTCACCGCGATCGTGCCCTTGCGGATGAGCGCACGGATCTCGTCGTTGCTCGGCATCTTGCCTTCGAGGTAATTCTCGAGCGCCGTCTCGTCCATTTCGACGGCGGCCTCGATCATCTTCTCGCGGTATTCTTCGGCACGAGCCTTGAGGTCGGCAGGGATCTCGACGATGTCCCAGGCAGCGCCCAGCGTCTCGTCGCGCCAGACCAGCGCGTTCATCTCGACGAGGTCGACGACACCCTTGAACTCGGTCTCGGCGCCGATCGGCAGCTGCATGACGACGGCATGCGCACCGAGGCGCGATCCGATCATCTCGACCGAGCGGTAGAAGTCGGCGCCGATCTTGTCCATCTTGTTGCAGAAGATCATGCGCGGCACGCGATACTTGTCGGCCTGGCGCCAGACGGTCTCCGTCTGCGGCTCGACACCGGCATTGGCATCGAGCAGCGCAATGGCGCCGTCGAGCACGCGCAGCGAACGCTCGACTTCAATGGTGAAGTCGACGTGGCCGGGGGTGTCGATGATGTTGAAGCGGTGCATCTTGCCGTCGCGACCCTTCCAGAAGGTCGTGGTCGCGGCCGACGTGATGGTGATGCCGCGCTCCTGCTCCTGCTCCATCCAATCCATGGTGGCAGCGCCGTCGTGGACTTCGCCGATCTTGTGCGACTTGCCCGTGTAATAGAGGACGCGCTCGGTGGTCGTCGTCTTGCCGGCGTCGATGTGCGCCATGATACCGAAATTGCGGTAGTCTTCGATTTTATATTCGCGGGCCATGGGAGGTGCCTCTTCAGTCTCGTTCGCGCTTTACCAGCGGTAGTGCGCGAAAGCGCGGTTGGCTTCTGCCATCTTGTGGGTGTCTTCACGCTTCTTGACGGCGGTGCCGCGGTTGTTGGCCGCGTCCATCAGCTCGCCGGAGAGGCGGTCGACCATAGTGGTCTCGTTGCGGTTGCGGGCGGCGGCGATCAACCAGCGGATGGCCAATGCCTGACGGCGCTCGGGGCGCACATCGACTGGAACCTGGTAGGTGGCGCCGCCGACGCGGCGCGAACGCACTTCCACATGCGGCGCGACATTGTCGAGCGCCTGATGGAAGACGGTGACCGGCTCCTGCTTGGTCTTGGACTGAACCTGGTCGAGCGCGCCGTAGACGATGGTCTCGGCAACCGACTTCTTGCCGTCATACATGACGGCGTTCATGAACTTGGTGACGATCAGATCGCCGAACTTGGGGTCCGGATTGATCTCACGCTTTTCTGCACTGTGACGACGGGACATTTTTTCTCTGCCTCAATTCTACGCGGTGGCCTGGATCCCGGATCGTCGCTTGACGCCGCCCGGAACGACCTTGGCTACGCTTCGGTCACTTCGGACGCTTGGCGCCGTATTTCGAACGGCGCTGCTTGCGGTTCTTCACGCCTTGCGTGTCGAGCACGCCGCGGATGATGTGGTAACGGACGCCCGGAAGATCCTTGACGCGACCGCCGCGGATCATCACCACCGAGTGCTCCTGAAGGTTGTGGCCTTCGCCGGGGATGTAACCGATCACTTCAAAACCATTGGTCAGGCGGATCTTGGCCACCTTGCGCAGCGCCGAGTTCGGCTTCTTCGGCGTCGTGGTGTAGACGCGCGTGCAGACGCCCCGCTTCTGCGGGTTCTGCTGCATGGCCGGGACCTTGTTGCGCTTCACCGGCGCAATGCGCGGCTTGCGGATCAGCTGGTTGACGGTAGGCATTAAACCCTCTTGTCTCTCAATTCCGTATCTCGCCCGGTCAGGGCCGCTCAAAGCGTCACTTCCATACGCAAATTCGGGCCACAAACCGCGCCTCGCGGTCTTGCCCGAACAAATGGCAGAGGAAGCGGAAGCCGCTTCGTGCACGCCGGAAATGTCTTTTCGCTCGTAAAACGAACCCTGTTTGAGGCAAACTCCAAAGCGTGTCGCTTCGGAAGCAAGAGCCTCACATCGGTTCTGACTGGGCGGCTTCTACTCGTATGGCCACTGTCCGTCAACCCCGGAGCGGCAAATATTGCGCTGAACCCGAGGCGTGGCAGCCATGCGAAAAGCGCATGTAATTTTCTTGCGCCGTTTTTCAAGAGGAAGCCAGAAAGTGACCGGCTTGCGGCTGTTTCCAGGCCGTGCTTCGTGCGAAAAGGCGGCATGAGCAGCCCAAACCCCCTCGCCCGGAGGTACGAACCCGTGAATGACAATGAGGAGCGCCCGGTCACCATTATTACCGGCCGGGTGTGGAAGCGCAAAGGTGGCAAGCCGGAAGGCGTGCATGTGATGCTGGTCGCACCGGACGACGATTCGGCGGTGCGCCGCGCTCTCGAATCGCTTGCCGCCGAAGGTTATGCCGAGGCAGAGCTCGATCAGATCGGCGACCTGGACGGCGTGCCGGACGAGGAGCCGCATCTGTCCGCCTATCAGGGCGCGCTCGAAGGCGAAGTGTCGATCGTGACGTTCGATGTGCCGATCTGAAGAGATCTGAATCGCGGTCGATCTCACGGGCCGGCGACAAAGCCCGGCGACTTGCCCGGCACAAGTTCTCTGCTAAGAAGCGACCTCTGGCAAAACCAAGCACACTCAACCTGCGGAGCTCCCATGTCCTCTAATCCCATCAAGCTCGGCATCGTCGGCGTGGGGAAGATCGTCCGTGACCAGCATCTGCCGGCGCTGGCGAAGGACCAGGATTATCGCCTGGTTGCCGCAGCGAGCCGCCATGGCAAAGTCGAGGACATCCCGAACTTCCCGACGATCGAGGCGATGCTCGACGCAACGCCGGAGCTCGAGGCGGTGTCGCTGTGCATGCCGCCGCAGTTTCGTTACGACGCCGCGCGCTTGGCGCTGGCGGCGAAAAAGCATGTTTTCCTGGAAAAGCCGCCCGGCGCCACGGTCAGCGAGGTCGAAGACCTGAAGGCGCTGGCGACAGCGAACGGCGTCTGCCTGTTCGCCAGCTGGCATTCACGCTATGCGCCGGCTGTCGAAGCTGCGCGCGCATTCCTTGGATCGACAACGATCAGGTCGGCCGCCATCAATTGGAAAGAAGACGTGCGCCGCTGGCATCCGAATCAGGAATGGATCTGGGCTCCCGGCGGCTTTGGCGTGTTCGATCCCGGCATCAACGCCCTGTCGATCGCTACCCACATCCTGCCGCCGATGTTCATCAGCTCGGCAGAACTCGATTTCCCCGAGAACCGCGCGGCCCCGATCGCCGCCCAAATCGCTTTCCGCACTTCGAACGGTCTGCCAGTGACGATGGAACTCGACTGGCGTCAGACCGGCCCGCAAAGCTGGGACATCCTGGCCGATACCGAGGCCGGATCGATGGTGCTTTCTGGCGGCGGCTCAAAGCTTGCCATCGATGGCCGCGTCGTTCACGAGGAGCCGGAAGCCGAATACCCGATGCTCTACAAGCGCTTCGCCGAGATCGTGCGCGCCGGCACCTCCGACGTCGATCTCGCGCCCCTGCAGCACGTCGCCGACGCCTTCATGCTCGGCAAGCGCAATGTGGTGGAAGCTTTTTTCGATTGATCAGTGGGCGCCGCCGGATCGCAGGTCCGGCCGGCGCACCGCACAAATTCAATTAACGATCGCTATTGCAAAGCCGTCATAGCCCTTGGCGCCAACAGTCTGGATCGCGGTGCCTTCCAGACGTTTGTCGCTGCCGATGAACGAGAACGCCGCGCGTGCCCCTTCGACATTGGCATCGCGACCATCTTCATTCACCACCGCGCCGTCACGGATGACATTGTCGCAGACAATGACGGTCCCCGGCCTCGAAAGATGCATGGCCCAGGACAGATAGTGCGGGTTGTTCGGCTTGTCGGCGTCGATGAAGATGAAGTCGAACGGCCCGGCATTCTCGGCGCCTAAGGCCGCAAGCGATTGAAGCGCCGGTCCGACCCGCAGTTCCACACGGTCAGACACCCCTGCCCGTTCAAAGTTCGACCGCGCGACACTGGCGTGGTGCGGATCAAGCTCGAGCGTCACGACCTTGCCGTCCATCGGCAATGCTCGCGCCATCCAGATTGTCGAATAACCGCCCAATGTGCCGATTTCGAGTACCTTCCTCGCTCCCTGCATTCGCGCAAGAAGTGAGAGCAGCTTGCCTTGTGCCGGGGAAACGTCGATAGGCGGCAGGCCCTGATCATGGTTGGCCGCCAGAACGGCATCAAGAGCGGGATCCGCCTCGAAAAGAGCTTCGACAATGTAGTCGTCGACAGCAGCCCAAATCTTCCTGCTCATCGTTTCTTCTCCGATCCGATTGAGGAACCAAAATGCGAAAAGGGGCCACTTAGGCCCCTTTTCTATCTTCTCTTTCTTGCGCGCTTACTGCGCCGCGTTAACCATGTCGGTCAGCATCGGCTCGGCGACCTCGACGCCGGACGCCTTGCGGCGCTCGTCGATGATCAACTCGTCGCGCGAGGTGGCGATGCGCCGGATCTGGCTCATCGTACCGCCGGTACCGGCCGGGATCAGCCGCCCGACGATGACGTTTTCCTTCAGGCCCTGCAGCATGTCGGTCTTGCCGGCAACCGCAGCTTCGGTCAGCACCCTCGTCGTCTCCTGGAAGGAGGCGGCGGAGATGAAGGACGGCGTCTGCAGCGAGGCCTTGGTGATGCCGAGCAGCACCGGCTGGCCTTCGGCCGGCTTCTTGCCTTCCTCGACCAGGCGCTCATTGACCTCTTCCAGCTCGATCACGTCGACGTGGTCGCCCGGAATGTAGGTCGAATCGCCCTGCGTGGTGATCTCGACCTTCTGCAGCATCTGGCGAACGATCACCTCGATGTGCTTGTCGTTGATCGACACGCCCTGCAGTCGGTAGACCTCCTGGATTTCGTTGACGAGGTAGGAGGCAAGCGCCTCCACGCCCTTGATCGCCAGGATGTCGTGCGGCGCCGGATTACCGTCGAGGATGTAGTCGCCCTTCTCGATGACGTCGCCGTCCTGGAGATGGAACGGCTTGCCCTTCGGGATCAGATATTCGACCGGCTCAAGCATCGAGTCATGCGGCTCGATGATGATACGGCGCTTGTTCTTGTAGTCGCGGCCGAAGCGGATCGTGCCATCGATCTCGGCGATGATGGCGTGATCCTTCGGACGGCGTGCCTCAAACAGTTCGGCAACACGCGGCAGACCGCCGGTGATGTCCTTGGTCTTGGCGCTTTCCATCGGGATACGCGCCAGCACGTCGCCGGGGCGAACCTGTGCACCCGGCTCGACCGAAAGAATGGCCTCGACCGAGAGCAGGAAGCGGGCGTCACCGCCCTTCGACAGCTTGCCGACCTTGCCCTTGGCATCCTGGACGACGATCGCCGGCTTGAGATCGTTGCCGCGTGGCGTCGAACGCCAGTCGATGACCTCGCGCTTGGTGATGCCGGTCGATTCGTCGGCGGTTTCCTGAACGGAAATGCCATCGACCAGATCCTCGAATGCCACCCTGCCCTCGATTTCGGTGAGGATCGGGCGGGTATAAGGATCCCACTCGGCGATACGCTGGCCACGTTTCACCTTGTCGCCATCGTCGACGAAGATGCGCGAACCGTAGGTGACGCGGTGCGTGGCGCGTTCCTTGCCAGCTTCGTCGAGGATCAGCACCGCCATGTTGCGGCCCATGACCATCAGCTGGCCGTCGGAGTTGCGCACCACGTTGCGGTTGCGGATCTCGACCTTGCCCTCATAGGAGGCTTCAAGGAACGAGGAATCCACCACCTGCGCCGTGCCGCCCATGTGGAAGGTACGCATGGTGAGCTGGGTGCCCGGCTCGCCGATCGACTGCGCCGCGATGACGCCGACAGCCTCGCCCTGGTTGACGGGCGTGCCGCGGGCCAGATCGCGTCCGTAGCAGACCGCGCAGACGCCGACCCTGACCTCGCAGGTCAGCGCCGAACGGATGCGGACCGACTGCACGCCGGCCTTTTCGATCAGTTCCACGTCACGCTCGTCCATCAGCGTTCCGGCCTTGACCAGAACCTCGCCGGTGACCGGGTGGGTGATGTCGTCGAGCGAGGTGCGGCCGAGAACGCGCTGGCCAACCGAGGCGACGACCTGACCGGCATCGACGATCGGCTGCATGGTGAGGCCCTTGTCGGTGCCGCAGTCGAGCGAGTTGACGATGCAGTCCTGCGCCACGTCGACAAGACGACGCGTCAGGTAACCCGAGTTCGCCGTCTTCAAGGCGGTGTCGGCCAGACCCTTGCGGGCGCCGTGGGTCGAGTTGAAGTACTCGAGCACGGTGAGGCCTTCCTTGAAGTTCGAGATGATCGGCGTCTCGATGATTTCACCGCTAGGCTTGGCCATCAGGCCGCGCATGCCGGCGAGCTGGCGCATCTGGGTGGGCGAGCCGCGCGCACCGGAGTGCGACATCATGTAGATCGAGTTCATCGGCTTCTGACGGCCGTTGTCCTCGAACTCGACCGCCTTGATGCGGGCCATCATTTCGTCGGCGACCTTTTCCGAGCACTTGGCCCAGGCGTCGACGACCTTGTTGTACTTCTCGCCCTGGGTGATCAGACCGTCATTGTACTGCTGCTCGTACTCCTTGGCCAAAGCCTCGGTGTCGGAGACCAGCTTGATCTTGGCGTCCGGGATCAGCATGTCGTCCTTGCCGAACGAAATGCCGGCACGGCAGGCGTGGCTGAAGCCGAGAGCCATGATGCGATCGCAGAAAATGACCGTCTCCTTCTGACCGCAATGGCGGTAGACGGTGTCGATCATCTTGGAGATGTTCTTCTTGGTCATCTCCTGGTTGGCGGTCTCGTAGGGCACGTTGTGGTTCTTCGGCAGCAGCTCGCCGATGATCATGCGGCCAGGCGTGGTATCGTAGATCTTCGACACGACCTTGCCGTCGGCGTCGACCGTGCGGAAACGCCCCTTGATCTTGGCATGCAGCGTCACCGCCTTGGTCTCGAGCGCGTGCTGGAGTTCGCCCATGTCGGCAAACACCATGCCCTCTCCCGGCTCGTTCTGGTTGACGATCGAGAGATAGTAGAGACCGAGAACCATGTCCTGCGACGGCACGATGATCGGCGCGCCGGAAGCCGGGTGCAGGATGTTGTTGGTCGACATCATCAGCACGCGGGCTTCAAGCTGCGCTTCCAGCGACAGCGGCACGTGAACGGCCATCTGATCGCCGTCGAAGTCGGCGTTGAAGGCCGTGCAGACCAGCGGGTGAAGCTGGATCGCCTTGCCTTCGATCAGGATCGGCTCGAACGCCTGGATACCGAGGCGGTGCAGCGTCGGTGCGCGGTTCAGCAGCACCGGATGCTCGCGGATGACCTCGTCGAGGATATCCCAGACCTCCGGACGCTCCTTCTCGACCAGCTTCTTCGCCTGCTTGACGGTCGAGGAGTAACCCTTGGCGTCGAGACGGGCGTAGATGAAGGGCTTGAACAGCTCGAGCGCCATCTTCTTCGGCAGGCCGCACTGGTGGAGCTTGAGCTCCGGACCGGTGACGATGACCGAGCGGCCGGAATAGTCGACGCGCTTGCCGAGCAGGTTCTGGCGGAACCGGCCCTGCTTGCCCTTCAGCATGTCGGACAGCGACTTCAGCGGACGCTTGTTGGCGCCGGTGATGACGCGGCCGCGGCGGCCGTTGTCGAACAGCGCATCGACGGCTTCCTGCAGCATGCGCTTTTCATTGCGCACGATGATGCCGGGCGCGCGCAGCTCGATCAGCCGCTTCAGGCGGTTGTTGCGGTTGATGACGCGGCGATAGAGATCGTTCAGATCCGACGTGGCGAAACGGCCGCCGTCCAGCGGGACAAGCGGGCGCAGATCCGGCGGGATCACCGGAACCACCTTCATGATCATCCATTCCGGACGGTTGCCGGATTCCATGAAGTTCTCGACGACCTTGAGCCGCTTCAGGTACTTCTTGTGCTTGAGCTAGGAGGTGGTCGAAGCCAGCTCAGAACGCAGATCGCCGGCGATCTTCTCGAGGTCCATGCCGGCCAGAAGGTCGTGGATCGCCTCGGCGCCGATCATGGCGGTGAACGAATCCTCGCCATACTCGTCGACGGCCATCATGTACTCTTCCTCGCTGAGCAGCTGGTGCTCCTTCAGCGCGGTGAGGCCGGGTTCGGTAACGATGTAGTTCTCGAAGTAGAGGACCCGCTCGATGTCCTTCAGCGTCATGTCGAGCAGCGTGCCGATGCGCGACGGCAGCGACTTCAGGAACCAGATGTGGGCGACCGGTGCCGCCAGCTCGATATGGCCCATGCGCTCGCGGCGGACGCGCGACAGCGTGACTTCGACGCCGCACTTCTCGCAGATGACGCCCTTGTATTTCATGCGCTTGTACTTGCCGCACAGGCATTCATAGTCCTTGATCGGGCCAAAAATGCGCGCGCAGAACAGGCCGTCACGCTCCGGCTTGAAGGTGCGATAGTTGATGGTCTCCGGCTTCTTGATCTCGCCGAACGACCAGGACAGAATCTTCTCAGGGCTGGCAAGCGAGATCCGGATGGAATCGAACACCTGCGCAGGCGCCTGGGGATTGAAGAGATTCATGACCTCTTGGTTCATGCCGTTCTCCTTTTCGGGGTCCTCGAAAACCCCTTGCATCTAGCGCGGGCCAAACGCCCGCCGACTTGATCGGCCATCGGCCGAGAATTTGGTGCGTCCGGTCGCGGGAAGACCGCGGCCGGACGTCTTGCTTACTCGGCCGCGTCGGGCAGCCGGATCGGGTTGTCGTCGAGCTTGGTGTTCTCCAGCTCGACATTGAGGCCGAGAGACCGCATTTCCTTGACGAGAACGTTGAAGCTCTCGGGAATGCCGGCCTCGAAGGTGTCGTCGCCTCTGACGATCGCCTCGTAGACCTTGGTGCGGCCGGCGACGTCGTCCGACTTCACCGTCAGCATCTCCTGCAGCGTGTAGGCGGCGCCGTACGCTTCGAGCGCCCAGACCTCCATCTCGCCGAAGCGCTGGCCACCGAACTGCGCCTTGCCGCCCAGCGGCTGCTGGGTAACGAGCGAGTACGGCCCGATCGAACGCGCGTGGATCTTGTCGTCCACAAGGTGGTGAAGCTTGAGCATATATATGTAGCCCATCGTCACTTTGCGATCGAACGGCTCGCCGGTGCGCCCGTCATAGAGCTGCGACTGACCGCTGGTGTGCAGGCCCGCCTGCTCCAGCATGATGTTGATGTCGGCCTCGTGCGCGCCGTCGAACACCGGTGTCGCGATGGAGACGCCGCGGCGCATCTGCTCGCTGAGGCGAACGATGCTCTCGTCGTCATATTCGCGGACCGGCTCGTTGCGGTCGTTGGAAGGCATGAAGCTCTCGAGCGTCTTGCGCAGCGGCTTGATGTCGCCCGCCGTCTTGTACGCGTCGATCAGATCGCCGATCTTCTTGCCCATTCCGGCGCAGGCCCAGCCCAGGTGCGTTTCCAGGATCTGGCCGACATTCATGCGCGACGGCACACCCAGCGGGTTGAGCACGATATCGGCATGCGTGCCGTCCTCGAGGAAAGGCATGTCCTCGACCGGAACGATCCGCGACACGACACCCTTGTTGCCGTGCCGGCCGGCCATCTTGTCGCCGGGCTGCATCTTGCGCTTCACGGCCACGAAGACCTTGACCATCTTCATAACGCCCGGAGGCATCTCGTCGCCGCGCTGCACCTTCTCGACCTTGTCCATGAAGCGCTGCTCGAGCGCCTTCTTGGAATCGTCGTACTGGCCACGCAGGGCTTCCAGTTCGCTCTGGAGCTTTTCGTTCTCCACGGCAAACTGCCACCACTGCGAACGCGGATACTCGTCGAGCGTGTCCTTCGACAGCTTCGAGCCCTTCTTGAAGCCCTTCGGCCCGGCAATCGCTTCCTTGCCGACGAGAACGTCGGAAAGACGCGAATAGACGTTGCGGTCGAGGATCGCCTGCTCGTCGTCGCGGTCCTTGGCGAGGCGTTCGATCTCCTCGCGCTCGATCGCCATGGCGCGCTCGTCCTTCTCGACGCCGTGGCGGTTGAAGACACGCACTTCAACGACGGTGCCGAAGGTTCCCGGAGGCATGCGCATCGAGGTGTCGCGCACGTCCGAGGCCTTTTCACCGAAGATGGCGCGCAGCAGCTTTTCTTCCGGCGTCATCGGGCTTTCGCCCTTCGGCGTGATCTTGCCGACCAGGATGTCGCCCGGCTGCACTTCCGCACCGATGTAGACGATGCCGGCCTCATCGAGGTTCTTCAGCGCTTCTTCCGAGACGTTGGGAATGTCGCGCGTGATCTCCTCCGGCCCCAGCTTGGTGTCGCGGGCCATGACTTCGAACTCCTCGATGTGGATCGAGGTGAAGACGTCGTCGGCGACGATGCGCTCGGACAGGAGGATGGAATCCTCGTAGTTGTAGCCGTTCCACGGCATGAACGCGACCAGCACGTTACGGCCGAGGGCCAGATCGCCGAGCTCGGTCGACGGGCCGTCGGCGATGATGTCGCCCTTGTTGACCCGGTCGCCCATGCGCACCAGCGGACGCTGGTTGATGCAGGTGTTCTGGTTCGAACGCTGGAACTTCATCAGCCGGTAGATGTCGACGCCGGACTTGCCGGGATCGAGATCTTCCGTGGCGCGGATGACGATACGCGTCGCGTCCACCTGGTCGACGATGCCGCCGCGGCGGGCGCCGATAGCGGCGCCCGAGTCACGGGCGACGATTGGCTCCATGCCGGTGCCGACGAACGGCGCTTCGGCGCGCACCAGCGGCACGGCCTGACGCTGCATGTTCGAGCCCATCAGCGCACGGTTGGCGTCGTCGTTCTCGAGGAACGGGATCAGGGCCGCGGCCACCGACACCATCTGCTTCGGCGACACGTCCATCAGATCGACGTTTTCGCGCGGCGCCATCATCACTTCGCCGGCGTTGCGGCAAATGACGAATTCGTCGACGAAATGACCATTCTTGTCGAGCTCGGCATTGGCCTGCGCGACGTGGTGCTTGGCCTCTTCCATAGCCGACAGGTAAACGACTTCATTGGTCAGCTTGCCGTTGACGATCTTGCGGTACGGGCTCTCGATGAAGCCGTATTTGTTGACGCGCGCGAAGGTCGCAAGCGAGTTGATCAGGCCGATATTCGGTCCTTCCGGCGTCTCGATCGGGCAGATGCGGCCGTAATGCGTCGGGTGCACGTCGCGCACCTCGAAACCGGCACGCTCGCGGGTCAGACCGCCCGGTCCAAGCGCCGAAAGACGGCGCTTGTGGGTGATCTCCGACAGCGGGTTGGTCTGATCCATGAACTGCGACAGCTGCGAGGAACCGAAGAACTCGCGCACGGCGGCAGCCGCCGGCTTGGCGTTGATCAGGTCCTGCGGCATCACCGTATCGATCTCGATCGAGGACATACGTTCCTTGATCGCGCGCTCCATGCGCAGCAGGCCGACGCGGTACTGGTTCTCCATCAGCTCGCCGACCGAGCGCACGCGGCGGTTGCCGAGATTGTCGATGTCGTCGATCTCGCCCTTGCCGTCGCGCAGTTCGACCAGCGTCTTGACCACGGCCAGGATGTCGTCCTTGCGCAGCACGCGCACGGTATCCTCGGCCTTGAGCTCGAGGCGCATGTTCATCTTGACGCGGCCAACGGCCGACAGATCATAGCGCTCGCTGTCGAAGAACAGCGAGTTGAACATGGCTTCAGCGGTTTCCAGCGTCGGCGGCTCGCCGGGGCGCATGACGCGGTAGATGTCGAACAGCGCGTCCTGGCGGCTCTCGTTCTTGTCGACGTTGAGCGTGTTGCGGATGTAGGCGCCGACGTTGACGTGGTCGATGTCGAGGACCTTGATCTCATCGTCACCGGTGCCAAGCAGCACTTTCAGCGTCTTTTCGTCGATCTCGTCACCGGCTTCGAGGAAGATCTCGCCGGTCGCGTAGTTGACAATATCCTCGGCAAGGTAGTTGCCGAGCAGATCCTCGTCGGTCGCCTTGATCGCCTTGAGACCCTTTTCGCCAAGCGCCCTGGCCTGGCGGGCGGTGATCTTCTTGCCGGCCTCGACGACGACTTCGCCGGTGTCGGCGTCGACCAGGTCACCAACGGCCTTGAGGCCGCGGAAACGCTCGACGTTGAACGGGATGCGCCAATGGTCGCCGGCGCGCTTGTAGGTGATCTTGTTGTAGAAGGTCGACAGGATCTCTTCGCCGTCCATGCCGAGCGCCATCAGCAGCGACGTCACCGGAATCTTGCGGCGGCGATCGATGCGGGCATGCACGACGTCCTTGCTATCGAACTCGATGTCGAGCCACGAACCGCGATAGGGAATGACGCGCGCGGCAAACAGGAGCTTGCCGGACGAGTGCGACTTGCCCTTGTCATGGTCGAAGAAGACGCCCGGCGAACGGTGCATCTGCGAGACGATGACGCGCTCGGTGCCGTTGACGATGAAGGTGCCGTTCAAGGTCATGAGCGGCATGTCGCCCATGTAGACGTCCTGCTCCTTGATGTCCTTGATCGACTTGGCGCCGGTATCCTCGTCGATATCGAACACGATGAGGCGCAGCGTCACCTTGAGCGGCGCCGCATAGGTCAGGTCGCGCTGACGGCATTCGTCAACGTCGAATTTCGGTCCCTCGAACTCATACTTCACGAATTCCAGCATCGAGGAGCCGGAAAAATCGGAAATCGGGAAGACCGACTTGAAAACTGCCTGCAGTCCCTCGTCAGGACGCCCACCCTTGGGCTCCTCCACCATCAGGAACTGGTCATAGGATGCCTTCTGAACCTCGATCAGGTTCGGCATCTCCGCAACTTCCGGGATCTTTCCGAAAAACTTGCGTACGCGTCTGCGGCCATTGAAAGTCTGGGTCTGGGCCATCGTCGCTCCTTAGCTCAATTCTCGGGACGAGCCTCGCCGCGGCTCGCCTTGCATCTCGGGCCACCTTGGCGGCCCTGTCTTGTTGCCCGCCGCCTGTCGGCGGCTTCTTGTCTTTTCACCCGGCGCCAATTGGCGGCGGGCCAGAAACGGGAGAAAACCCGTTTCCTGAAGGCCGGTTTGCGGCCCTCAGGAAAGAGGTTTTCGCACTCTTCGCGTTACGCAGCCTCCCTTCGACGCGAAAGGAGTGGCGGACGGCGCGACGCCGTCCGCCGGTACTCAACGCTTACTTCAGTTCGACCTTGGCGCCGGCTGCTTCCAGCTGGGCCTTGAACTTGTCCGCGTCGGCCTTGGAAACGGCTTCCTTGACCGGCTTCGGAGCCGCCTCGACCAGGTCCTTGGCTTCCTTGAGGCCAAGACCGGTGATGGCGCGAACTTCCTTGATGACGTTGATCTTCTGAGCGCCTGCCTCGGTGAGGACGACGTCGAATTCCGTCTTTTCCTCGACCGGAGCAGCAGCGGCCGCAGCGCCGCCGGCAGCGGCAACCGCCACCGGAGCAGCGGCGGAAACGCCCCACTTTTCTTCAAGAAGCTTCGACAGCTCGGCCGCTTCGAGGACGGTCAGCTTCGAAAGGTCGTCTACGATCTTTGCCAGATCAGCCATTGCAATGTTCCTTCATAAGGTTCGAACGTGTGTTTGTGATAGCGAGGAACGGCCTCATGCCGCCTCGTCCTTCCGGGCGTAAGCGCCGATGACGCGCGCGACCGAAGCCGCAGGCGCATTGACGATCTGGGCGATCCGGGTTGCCGGCGTGGCGATCATGCCAACCAGCCTGGCGCGCAGCTCATCGAGCGACGGAAGTGTGGCGAGTGCCTTTACACCGTCGGCATTGAGCGAGGTGGTGCCCATTGCGCCGCCGAGAATGACGAGCTTGTCATTTCCCTTGGCGAAATCGGACGCGACCTTCGGCGCCGCAATCGGATCCTCCGAATAGGCGATCAGCGTCTGTCCCTTGAACAGCTCGATGATCGATGCGGAGTCCGTGCCCTGAAGAGCGATTTTGGCGAGACGGTTCTTCGCGACTTTGACGGTGCCACCGGCGGCGCGCATTTTCGACCGAAGGTCGTTCATTTGCGCGACGGTGATACCGGCGTAGTGGGCCACGACGACTGAACCAGCGCTTGAAAACGCACCATTCAGGCCCGTGACGAGTTCGCGTTTTTCCGCTCTGTCCACTGCCTATCTCCAGTTGACCCCTGCCCTCTACGAAGGACAGGCGTCGGGTTGCCTTTTGCCGGCCGGGCCATCCAGTAACGGATCTCCCGAACGACGCTCGAGGATCCTGCCCCCTTTCGCCACACCTGCCGGCAAGCCGGACGGTGCGCAGACAAAAGGCAAACACGGTTCGAACCTTTCATTGGAGCTTCTGGCTCCTTTGTCCGGTCTTCACCCGTCTCATGCAGGCCCACATGAATTAAGGCCCACATCACCTAAGGCTTGGGGGCCGCCTGCAATCTCGGACAGGATGTCCGGAAGCCTTTCGACTTCCGGTACCGGGCCGCCGACAGGTCGGAGGCCCGGAATTCTTTCACGGATCAGCGTTTTAGCGGCCGATCCAATTGTTCGTATCAGGACGCTGCGAGCGTCGAGACGTCGAGCTTGAGGCCCGGGCCCATGGTCGAGGTGACCGACACCTTCTTGACGTAGTTGCCCTTGGCACCAGCCGGCTTTGCCCTGGTCACCGCGTCAGCGAAGGCGCGGACGTTTTCTTCCAGCGCCTTGACGTCGAACGAGACCTTGCCGACGCCGGCGTGAACGATGCCGGCCTTCTCGACGCGGAACTCGACGGCGCCGCCCTTCGATGCCTTGACGGCGGCGGTAACGTCGGTGGTGACCGTGCCGACCTTCGGGTTCGGCATCATGCCGCGCGGACCGAGCACCTTGCCGAGACGGCCGACCAGCGGCATCATGTCCGGCGTGGCGATGCAGCGGTCGAAGTCGATCGTGCCCTTCTGGACGATGTCGACCAGATCCTCGGCTCCGACGATGTCGGCGCCGGCGGCCTTGGCCTCCTCGGCCTTGTCGCCACGCGCGAAGACGGCGACGCGAACGCTGCGGCCGGTGCCGTTCGGCAGGTTGACCACGCCGCGGACCATCTGGTCGGCATGGCGCGGGTCGACGCCGAGGTTCATCGCGACTTCGATCGTCTCGTCGAACTTCACCGAGGAGCGATCCTTGAGCAGCTTCAGCGCCTCACCCAAAGCGTAAGCCTTGTTGGGATCGATGCCTTCGCGGGTCTTCGATACACGCTTTGCAATCTTTGCCATGATCTCAGCCCACCACTTCCAGACCCATCGAGCGGGCGGAGCCCTCGACCATGCGCATGGCCGCCTCGACGTCGTTTGCGTTCAGATCCTTCATCTTCTGCTCGGCGATGGCGCGCACCTTGTCGCGGCCGATCGTGCCGGCCTTGACCTTGCCCGGCTCCTTCGAGCCCGACTTCAGGTTGGCAGCCTTCTTCAGGAAGTAGCTCACCGGCGGCGTCTTCATGACGAAGGTGAACGACTTGTCCTGGTAGTAGGTGATGACGACCGGAACCGGCGAGCCCTTTTCCATTTCCTGGGTCTGCGCGTTGAACGCCTTGCAGAACTCCATGATGTTGATGCCACGCTGACCAAGCGCCGGGCCGATCGGGGGCGACGGCGTGGCCGATCCCGCGGAAACCTGGAGCTTGAGCTGGCCTGCAATTTTCTTAGCCATCTCTCTTCCTGCCTTTTCTCATGCCGGTCTTGCCGGCGGTTGCAGTCTGGTGGTGCGGTCCGCGCGGCCGGCAAAAGCCGCATTCGCCTCCCACCCGTTTTTGGCCGCGCGATCTCCGCGCCGCCTTCCCTGCCGCCGAAACCGGTGCAGGGATTTCGGATCAGCCCTTCTCGACCTGTCCGAATTCCAGATCGACCGGCACGGCGCGCCCGAAGATCGAAACTTCCACCTTGAGCCGCGCCCGCTCCTCGTCCACTTCCTGGACGAAACCGTTGAACGACGCGAATGGTCCATCCGAAACGCGGATCGCTTCGCCGATCTCGAACGTCACCGACGGCTTCGGCCGCTCGACGCCTTCCTGAACCTGGTTCAGGATACGCTGGGCCTCGGCTTCGGTGATCGGCACCGGCTTGGAGTCGCCCAGGAAACCGGTGACCTTCGGCGTGTTCTTGACGAGCGAGAACACGGCGTCGGTCAGATTGGCTTTCAGCAGCACATAGCCCGGAAAGAACTTGCGCTCGGCATCGACCTTGCGGCCGCGGCGGATCTCGACGACCTTCTCGGTCGGCACCACGATCTGCTCGATGTCGGCGGACAGGCCCTTCTGCTTGGCCTTGTTCTCAATGTCCTCGGCGACCTTCTTTTCAAAGTTCGAGTAGGCGTGGACGATGTACCACCGCGCGGTCATTTCAAGACTTCTCCGTAATCGCCGGACTTACTGTCCGAGGCCGAGGATTTTTTCGACCGCAAAGCCCATGGCCACGTCTGCGGTAAAGAAAAAGATCATCGCGATGACCGCGAACACAAGGACCATCACCGTCGAGATCATCGTTTCGCGCCGCGACGGCCAAGTGACCTTGGCGGTCTCCGCGCGAACCTGCTGGAGAAAGGTGAAGGGATTTGTGGTTTTCGAAGCCATATGCCGCTCTGTCTGCAAGACCCGTTGGCCGGGCCTCCTGGATGATCCCGCTGGCCGGGACGTGCCGCTTGAGCGTGCGTTCGCGCCGAATCAGCGCAATCATTTCGCCCATGCAAATCAGACGCGTAAAGCCGGCTTCCCAGCTCCACGCGTCGCGTGTCTGTCTCGTCTACATAAAACCGATTCTTGATCCACGCAAGTGGCAAGTGTCCGCTTTATGGCCAAACGCCGCCTCGGAACCATCCAGTCGTCCCGTCCCGGCTATGCGGCCCTTATGCCGCAACTTGTGCTATATGGCAAGTCACAAGCCGATTTTCAAAGGCGGCACTGCAAAAGAATCGTTTTTAGGTATCCATTCAAAGAATGGCACGGGCAGCAGGGCTCGAACCTACGACCTGCGGTTTTGGAGACCGCCGCTCTACCAACTGAGCTATGCCCGTATGCGCATGTCGGCGCAGCAGGCGCTTCCTAAAAGCTTCCGCGCGCTCTGTAAAGAGCGACGTGCGCTACCCGGCCTTCATCTTCGAAAGTCCAGGCGTCCTCCCGGCCATTTCCCGTCGATCCGTTGATTGCTGACGATCAAGCCGACCCAGGGACGCACGATTTCCGGGTCGGTCAGATTGATGTATTTTCCCACCAGCCCTTTCGCACCCTGGCGCCGGGCATCGATGAGCCCCTTGCGCACGCCATTATGCCAATCGAACAGCAGGTAAACTCTCTCTCCCGCCGTCTTCACCTCGCCCCGGCCGGACTTCCATTTATCCTTGGTATCGCCCGGGATCGTGGGATCAGCACCGCCGTTCCATCGGCTGGACCAGCTGCCTTCGATGGTGTCGTTGCGGTCGCGGTCGCTTTCGGTGCCCCAGGCCTCGGCATTTTCATCGCTTGGAGTTCCCTCCAGTTTCACGCCGGCGGCGAACGCCGACACCTCCTCGTCGTCGGGAGTGGGGACGTCCATGAAGCCAAACGGATTTCGGATTCCGCGGTTGCTGTCAAAGACGCCGTCTGAATTTTTCTTGCCTTCCGATCTCATCGCAAAGCCTCCGGTTTTCAATGTGGCCCCGCCATTCGACGGCGACTTTAGACCGTTAGCCTGGAGGACCGAGACCTCCATAGCCACCCGTTTTCCTGGCCGGCAGGCTTTCGACCGATTCGCGCGCGGTCAGGTTCCCGAAGGCGGCTTGTAGGGGCCACCCGGCACCCCCCAGCCCCAGGCCGGCATTGGTTCCGTCTCGGGGTCGCAGGTCGGGCCCTTGTTGGAGTTCATCTTGGCCAGCCGCGATCCCCATTCGACATAGGCCATGAAAGCCGAGCGGAATTCGGGATCGTCAGGCAGGCCGACCTCGTCGGCGGCGTCGGCGAGAAGGTTGATCCAGCGCCGGCGCTGCTCCTCGGTCAGATGCTTGCCGAGATGATGCATCACCATCTCGCGATGGCCGCCATGCTTTTCGCTGTAGGTTTTGGGTCCACCGAAAACTTCGCCGATGAAGGCCGCGACGTGAGCGGGATGATCCGGCGACATGTGCTTGAACACCGGCCCGACGATGGGGTCCCGAGAGACGTTGTCGTAGAAGGTTTGGGTCAGGCGGTTCAGCGCTTCGGAGCCGCCGGCCCATTCGAACAATGTCGGGACATCCTGGCTCATTCGCGATCCCTCCCATGTTGGACTTCAACCGCGCTGGACGATAGCGGAAACACCGAGCGCCGCTCAACCTGCCTCGATGGGCAGTGCAAGGTTGCGCTAAAGCTTCGCCGGCGTCTCTGCCTCGGCGCTGGCGGACGGCAGAACGCGGCAGTTGTCGGGCTTCGGCGACGGCTTGCAGATGGTGGCGCCCGTCAGCGCGTCCACCGATTGCGGCCCCGTCGTCAGTCCAACCTTCAGCATTAGGTCGGGTTCGAGCTGGCGCTCGACCGAGCGCTGCTCGAGCGCGGCGAATAGACCGGGACCAATCGCCATGTCCTCGAGATAGGGCTTAATTATCTGCTGCTGTCCCATCAGGTACATGCCGAGCCGCGCTTGCGGACCGACAAACCGTCTGACGCCGCCGGCAAGCATGAGCGCGCACGCCGAATCGCATACCGCTCCCGAATCGACGGTCAGGCCGGCATAGGCGCCCTCTTTAGCCAAGCAACTCCACTCTCCCGGGTCGCAGCCAACAAAATCGGTGCGGGCGACGGCGATGTCGAGCTTCTTTTCGTGGATAAGTCGCCCCACCGCCAGAGCACTGAACAGGTCGCCTCCTTGTGAGCTGACCACCACCGGCAGCCGTCGGTTGCCAAGCATGGCGAGCAACTGGCGCAGCTTCTGCGGGGTCTGAGGCGCAATCGCGCCTTCGGCCGAGATCCATTCCGGGCAGTTTGGATTGCACAGCGGGTTGCTGCCGCGGACCAGGACGAAGCGCATGTCTGCGACCTCCTTCGGCCGCGGGGTTTCGAGCCCTGCGGGTGCAGGCTCGGCTTTCGCCACCACTTCGCCGGCCGGCTTCGTGATATTCGCCGGCGCCGGCACCTCCCTGCAACTCGCCGGCAACGGATCGGACGTGCATAGGATTGGCGCGGTCAGCAGGTCGACGGCATCCCGGCTGGTGACGAGATTCATTTGCAGCATGTCGTAGGGAGCCAATTGCTGGATACCGCTGGCCGGTGTGCTTTTCATGGTCTCGAGCACACCCAGGCCGACGCCCATCTCCTTCAGATAGGCCGCCAGCTTCCGCTCCAGCGGCTTGTTCATCTCATAGGTCTTGTAGCTGCCGGCGTTCTTCCGGCTGACGACCTTGGTGCTGAGAATCTTCTTCTTGCCCTTCACCATGCGGTAGGTGGTGCGGTACAGCAATTTCGTCCGGATATAGGTCGTGGTGATCTGATGGACGCCGAGAAAGGCCCACTCCCCGACCACGCGCCGGATGCCGCCGGAAAACATCAACGGACAGGCGGAATTGCAGATGGCGCCATCGGCATAAGCATTGCCAAAATAACGGGCGCTCTTGCCGTCGTTTTCCTTGCAGTTCTTCACATCTGGCAGACAGCCGACGAAGCGGGTTTTGCCGACGGCGATATCGAGCTTGTTCTTGCGGATCAGGCGACCAAGTGTCAGCGCCGCTTCGACATTGCCGCCGGGGGAATCGACGACGATCGGCAGCTTTCGGCCGCCAAGCGCTTTCAGCGCGCGTTTGAACAGGGCCGGCGTGCCGGCTTCTATCGAGCCTTCCGCCGATATCCATTCCGGACAGGTCGGCTCGCAGCCCGGCGCGCTGCTGCGCACGACGACGAACCGCATCGTCGGGCCGAAATCCGGCGCGGATTTTTCCGGCGTGGATTTCTTTGCATCCGCTGCGAAGGCAGCGTGGCCCATGGCAAGCAACGACACCAGGCAGATCAGCCCTAGCGACCACCATGCCTGACTATGCAAACGGCGCCATGGAACCATTCGGGCAGCCCCCCTCGATGCAACCTATACTAGTTATGGCAGAGGCGCTTGCAACAGGATTTGAAGCAATGCGGTTAATCCATTGCCAGAATATCAGAATCAAAAGGGCGGCCCGAAGACCGCCCCTTTGCATCCGATCTCAACCGGCAGCGCCGGCGACTACTCTTTGATGGTGACGACGATGCCGGCACCGACGGTGCGGCCGCCTTCACGGATGGCGAAGCGCAGCTTCTCTTCCATGGCGATCGGCACGATCAGCTCGACATCGACGGTGATGTTGTCGCCCGGCATCACCATCTCGGTGCCTTCCGGCAGCGACACGATGCCGGTCACGTCCGTCGTGCGGAAATAGAACTGCGGACGGTAGTTGGTGAAGAACGGCGTGTGGCGGCCGCCCTCGTCCTTGGTCAGGATGTAGGCTTCGGCAACGAATTTCTTGTGCGGCTTGACGGTGCCGGGCTTGGCCAGGACCTGGCCGCGCTCGACGCCTTCACGGTCGACACCGCGCAGCAGCGCGCCGATGTTGTCGCCGGCCTGGCCCTGGTCGAGCAGCTTGCGGAACATCTCGACGCCCGTGCAGGTCGTCTTGGTGGTCGGACGGATGCCGACGATCTCCAGCTCCTCGCCGACCTTGACGACGCCGCGCTCGACGCGGCCGGTCACAACCGTGCCACGGCCCGAGATCGAGAACACGTCCTCGATCGGCATCAGGAACGGCTTGTCGAGCGGACGAACCGGCGTCGGAATGTAGGCATCGACCGCAGCCATCAGTTCGCGGATGGCGTCCTCGCCGATCTTCTTGTCGGAATCTTCAAGGGCGGCAAGCGCCGAACCCTTGACGATCGGAATGTCGTCGCCGGGGAACTCGTTCTTGGTCAAAAGCTCACGCACCTCGAGCTCGACCAGCTCGAGCAGCTCGGCGTCGTCGACCTGGTCGACCTTGTTCAAGAACACCACGATCGAGGGCACGCCGACCTGGCGGGCCAAAAGGATGTGCTCGCGGGTCTGCGGCATCGGGCCGTCGGCGGCCGACACCACCAGGATCGCGCCGTCCATCTGCGCGGCACCGGTGATCATGTTCTTCACATAGTCGGCGTGGCCGGGGCAGTCGACATGGGCATAGTGGCGGTTGGCGGTCTCGTATTCGACGTGCGCCGTCGAAATGGTGATGCCGCGCGCCTTCTCTTCCGGCGCCGCATCGATCTGGTCGTAGCGCTTGTATTCGCCAAAATACTTGGTGATCGCCGCCGTCAGCGACGTCTTGCCATGGTCGACGTGACCGATCGTGCCAATGTTCACATGAGGCTTAGTGCGCTCGAATTTACCTTTTGCCATAGTCTCTTTCCTTGGACGGCCTGGGGACGGCCTGGACCTTCAGTTCAGTCGAATGCGGGGCGATTAGCGACTAAGGCCGAAAAACACAAGTGCCTTGTCGCCGAGCGCGCTCGCCCGGCCCGAACGCGTGATTCGGTTTCGGAGAATGTGGCGCGGATATAGGAACGAACAAGGGCAAATGGAATGATTGCGGCTGCGGCTGACGGCTTTGACGGATTTACAGCCGGATCTGGCCCATTGCCGCCCTGGCGCCGGTCTGATTTCGTGGGCCGATGCATTTCATCCCGACTGCCATACGAGGCCCGCTGTTCATGGTCGTTTCGACCGGGTCCTACATCGTCAACGACACGATGATGAAGCTAGCAACCGCGGGACTGCCGCCCTATGAGGTGCTGTTCCTGCGCGGCGCTGCGGCAACATTGTGGGGCATTCCGCTGCTGTTCATGCTGGGCTATGGCAAGCAGATCCCGCTGATCCTCGACGCCAAGGTTTTGCGCAGGAACATGCTCGAACTGGGTGCGATCCTTTGCTACGTGGTGGCGCTCGCCAACATGCAGATCGCCGATTCGACCGCGCTCGGACAGATCACGCCCTTGCTGATGCTGGTCGGCTCATCGATGCTGTTTGGCGAACGGATCGGCGGGGTACGCCTGGCGCTGATCGGGCTCGGCTTTGTCGGCGCGGTGATGGTGGCACAACCGACAATGCAGGGGATTTCGGTCTACGCCGTGCTGGCGCTAGGCAATGCCGCCCTGTCCGCGGCGCGCGATCTGGCCGGACGCAAGGTCGCCGCCGACGTGCCGGGAATGGTCGTAGCTATTTCCGCGGTGATTGTCGTGCTCGCGGGCGCCGGCGTTGCGCATCTGGTTTCCGAGCAGTGGGTGGTGCCTGAAATCCGTCACCTGCTGCTGATGGGCGGCGCCGGACTGTTCCTGATCTTCGGCCACTTCTTCATCTTCATGGCCTATCGCGTCGGGCCGACCAGCGTGGTAGCGCCGTTCTACTATTGCTTTACCGTCTGGGCGGTGATTTCAGGCCTGGTGGTATTCCGGCAGCTCCCGAATGCGCTGGCCGTCTGCGGCATCCTGCTGGTGGTGGCCAGCGGGTTGACCATCGTCTCGCTCGACGAGCGCAAGCGCCGGTTGACCGTCGTCGCTTGAAACTGAAATCGGCCTGCATAATGGGAGGAGCGCGTGGCAAGCCCGGATGACAACCAGAATTCACGCAACCGCAGGCTTATCGGAAAGTGCCTGTGCGGCGCCGTTCAGTACACGGTGGCGGACGCGTTCGTCTATGCCGCGAACTGCCACTGCTCGAACTGCCGGCGCACCACCGGCTCGGCCTTCAAGCCATTCGCCGGCATCGAGCGCGACAGGCTGAGCCTGACCGGGGGCGAGGACAATCTCATGATCTTCGGCGACGAAACCGGCCATGACGCGCACTGCAAGACTTGCGGCTCGTTGCTCTATTCGGTGGTCCGCGACGGTGCCTTCGTGCATGTCGCCATGGGAAGCCTCGTCGACGAGCCGACCATCCGCCCGACGCAGCACATCTTCGTCGGCTCCAAGGCGAAGTGGTTCACGATCACCGACGATCTGCCGCAATACAGAGAACACGCGGCCGCCGGAGATGCCGGCGAATAGCTGACCGTTAGAAAACGCTCAACCAAATTATCGTTTCGTTTTCGCGTCCGCCGCCAAGGAAACTATACTGTGCTCCGTCACTGAACCTATGTCGCGGGGGATTTCTGTGGCATTGCCGCCCGACTGGTTGCCCAATGTTGCGATGAAGCGCGTCATTTGCCACTGGACGGCCGGCTCGCATTCGGCCGGCGATACCGACAGGGATGCGTATCACATACTGGTCGAGGGGAATGGCCGCCTGGTCAGGGGCCGGCCTTCGATCGCGCTCAATTCAGGCCGGGTAAAACCGGGATATGCCGCGCACACGCTCAACTGCAACGGCGGCTCGATCGGGGTTTCGCTCTGCTGCATGGCCGGGGCGGAGCAAAGGCCGTTCGATGCCGGCCGCTATCCGATGACCAGGGCGCAGTGGGACGCGATGGCCGCCGTCGTCGCCGAACTCTGCAAATACTACCGCATCAAGGTCACGCCCAAAACGGTGCTGTCGCATGCCGAAGTCGAGAGTAATCTCGGCATCGAGCAGCGCGGAAAATGGGATTTCACCCGGCTGCCCTTCGATCCGACGATCAGCGGCGCAAGCGCCTGTGGCGAGCGGCTGCGCCGCGACGTGACGGTGGCAATGGGCGCGATGCCAAATCTACCGGTGAGGATTGGGCGCGATGCGGTATGGCAGCGATTGCTCGAGGAATTATGGCCGATCATGGTGAGAGGGCTGGAAGCCGGCCTCAACACGCTGATCCGCGAAATCCTCAAAAGGATCAGATAGGCGGTCGGCATTCGGGTGAATGCCGACGCAACTGCCGGACGGCTTCTACAGAGCCCTCTTGCCGCTGAACTGATGATAGGCCCACAGGACAACCACCGCACCGACCACGGCGACGATCAGGCTATAGATGTTGAGCCCGGTAACGCCCGACGCGCCAAAGGCGCTGAAGATGAGCCCGCCGACGATGGCCCCGACAATCCCGAGCACGATGTCGAGCACCAGGCCTTGCCCGCTTTTATTGACGATCTTGCTGCCTATGAAGCCGGCGATGACGCCGAGAATAATCCAGCTTAATATTGACATTTTTCCTCTCCGTTCCCCGCGCCCGATTACTTCCACATTATTAAGCAAAGCTCAAGCCAACTTGAAAATCATGATTACGGAAAGCTCAAACCGGCTTGAAATTCGCCATGGATGCGTCATTGTTGGAGACGGACGGGCAATTTGACATGGAGATCCACAATGGGACTGTTTGACAATGCCGTTCCCGGCGGCAACGTCGCCAAGCCGCTGATGATCGCGCTCGGCGCACTTTTGGTGGGAAAAATGCTGAGCGGTGGAAGTTCCGCCCAGACGGAGGCAGCGCAAAGCCCTGCCCCCGTCCCGCCCGATACAACCACATCCGCCGATGGCGGCCTGCTCGGCGGTCTGGGCGGCCTGCTCGACAAACTGAAGGACGCCGGCCACGGCAACGTTGCCAATTCGTGGGTCGGTACCGGTCAGAACCAGCCGATCAACCCCAGCGATCTGGGCAGTGCTCTCGGGCCACAAATCATCCAGGAGATCGCGCAAAGGACGGGCCTGAACCAGCAGGACCTGCTCAAGCAGCTATCCGCAGCCTTGCCAGGGCTTGTCGACCAGTTGACGCCGAACGGGCAAGTGCCGCAGCAGAACCAGCTCGCGTCCATATTCAGCAAATTCGCGAGCTGACGCCTGTCGCCCAACGCCGCCTGCGGTTCGGGACAACGATAACACAGATTAAGATGCGCGTCCGTCTGGACGCGCAACGAATACTTTGAACTATCGGCAAAGCGCTTCGCTTGGGGCTGCCTTCGGCATCGTGCGCGAGGTGCGCCGCGGCTGGGGGAAATCTGGAGCGGGTAGCGGGAATCGAACCCGCATATTCAGCTTGGAAGGCTGCTGCTCTACCACTGAGCTATACCCGCGCCTTTCAGTCAAGCATCGGATCCGCTCCGACGCTCGCTCTGCGTTTCAGGGCTTCCGGGCCGGCAGTGGTGGAGAGGGTTGGATTTGAACCAACGTAGGCATAGCCAACGGATTTACAGTCCGTCCCCTTTAACCACTCGGGCACCTCTCCAGTCTGCCGCCGGAGCCATGCAACGAGGCATCGACGCGTCGCGGCTGCCTGAGCAGCCCTTCCGCGAAGCGCCTTATGGCGGCAGCGCCCAAAACTGTCAACCGCAACAGTCCGGCAAAAAGCGCTGAATTTCGCACCTCGCCCGACAAGCAGCTTCTGCGGCTGTATCCATGGCCGGACGACACGGCTATAGAAGCCGGCCATGAGCAACGATAACAAATCGAAGACCCCTAAAGACACCCACTACGCCAAGCTGCGCCGCGCGCATCGCGACGAGAAGAGCGGTGGCGCGCCGGCGTTCAGGCCACGCCAGCCGGTGCCGCCCGGCGAGAACCCGGCGGATGGGCTGGTGCGGCTCTACGGGCTGCACACGGTGCGGGCCGCACTCGACAATCCGCGCCGAAAAATCAAGAAGATGCTGGTGACGCGCAACGCTGCCGAGCGGCTGGCAATCGCCGACCTTGGCGCTTTGCCCTTCAAGGCGGAGCTGGTCGAACCCAGGGACATCGACAAGGTCACCGGCTCGGATGCCGTTCACCAGGGCGTGCTGATCGAGGCCGAGCCGCTGAAACCGAAGCGGCTCGATGCGCTTGGCGACGCCAGGCTGGTGCTGGTGCTCGACCAGATCACCGATCCGCACAATGTCGGCGCGATCCTGCGCTCGGCGGCCGCCTTCGGTGCCGGCGCACTGATCACCACGGCGCGCCACAGCCCGCAGGAATCCGGCGTACTGGCGAAGTCGGCCTCCGGCGCGCTCGAACACATCGATCAGATCGAGGTGAAGAACCTCGCCGATGCGCTGGGGCAGTTGCACGAGGCCGGTTTCCAGACGATCGGCCTGGATTCGGACGGGCCGGCGGAACTTGAAACCAGCTTTGCCGGCGACAAGATCGCTCTGGTGCTCGGCGCCGAGGGAAAAGGCCTGCGCCAGAAAACGCGCGAAACGGTGACGACGCTCGCCCGCCTCGACATGCCCGGTGCCATCCGCTCGCTCAACGTGTCGAATGCCGCGGCGGTGGCGCTTTATGCGGCGAGGAAATTTTTGAAAGAGTGAATGGTGAATGGTGAATGGTGAATGGTGAATGGTGAGACTGTCCGTAAGTCGTGACCAATTCACTACCAACTACTCACCTATCTGCAACTGACTACCTATTCACCATTCACCATTCACTATTCACTATTCACCCACTTCACATCCCGCCATCCGCTCCAGCGCCCGAACCAGCGCCGAATGATCCTCCTTTGACCCGCCATTCGCCGCGCACGAGTTGAACAATTGCTGCGTCGTTGAAGTGTTGGGTAGTGCTACCCCAAGCGCCTTCGCGCCTTCCAGCGCCAGATTGAGATCCTTCTGGTGGAGTTCGATGCGGAAGCCGGGCGCGAAAGTGCGCTTGATCATGCGCTCGCCATGCACTTCCAGGATGCGCGAGTTTGCGAGCCCGCCCATCAGCGCCTGCCGGACCTTGGCCGGGTCGGCGCCGGCTTTTGAAGCAAAGACAAGCGCTTCGGCGACGGCCTCGATAGTCAGCGCGACGACGATCTGGTTGGCGACCTTGGTGGTCTGTCCGACGCCGTTCGGTCCGACCAGCGTGATGTTCTTGCCTATCTTCTCGAAGATAGGCCTGGCGCGTTCGAAGGCTTTTTCCTCACCGCCGACCATGATGGTCAGCGAAGCCGCCTTGGCGCCGACCTCGCCGCCCGACACCGGCGCATCGAGATAGTCGCAGCCGACATCGTTGATCTTTCTTGCGAATTCCTTGGTTTCGATCGGCGAGATCGAGCTCATGTCGATGACCAGCTTGCCTTTAGTGAGGCCTGACGCGACGCCATTCTCAGCGAACAGCACGTCGGCGACCTGCGGCGTATCCGGAACCATGGTGATGACGATGTCGGCGGCACGCGCGACGGCATCATGGCCGGTGACGACCTTCAGGCCCTTGGCGACGAGGTCGGCCGGCGGTTTCGAGCGGTGGTCGCTGGCGACGACCTGATAACCGGCGTCTAGCAGATGCCCCGCCATCGGCGCGCCCATAATGCCGAGGCCGATGAAGCCGATGGTGTCCATGTTTTTCTCCGTTTCTTGTTAAGGGGGCGTTTCCTGCGCGCCCCCTCTGGCCTGCCGGCCATCTCCCCCACGAGTGGGGAGATCGGCAGTTCCCGCGCCGGCCCTTAAACGTTCCCGACCTCGAAAATTGGCGAAAGCGGCGGTGACATCCAATCTCCCTCCTTGTGGGGGACATGCCAAGTTTTGGCAAAGAGGGCAGGCCAGAGGGGCGCGCGCAGGAACGCGACGTGCGATACGTAGCGTCTACGCCGCCGCGCTCCCCTTCCCGGCCAGGTCCCTGAACCACCCAAGCCCGGTTTCCGTTCCGCCCTTAGGCTTGTACTCCGCACCGACCCAGCCGGAATAGCCGATGCGGTCGATGTGGTTGTACAGGAAGGGAAAATTGATCTCGCCCGTCCCCGGCTCATGACGGCCGGGATTGTCCGCAAGCTGGATATGAGCGATGCGGCTGAGGTTTGCCTCAATGGTACGGGCGAGATCCCCCTCCATGATCTGCATGTGGTAGATGTCGTATTGCAGGAACAGGTTCTTCGAGCCGACGCGGTCGATCAGCGCCAGGGCCTGATCCGAGTAATTCAGGAAAAAACCCGGAATGTCGCGGGTGTTGATCGGCTCGATCAGCAGCCTGATGCCGGCCTGCTCCAGCTTTTCGGCCGCGAAAGCCAGATTTTCGGCGAAGACGTCTTCCAGCACGGAGCGGTCGACGCCTTGCGGCGCGATGCCGGCGAGGCAGTTGACCTGCTCGCAGCCGAGCGCATGGGCATAGGTGACGACCTTGGCAATGCCCTGCCGGAACTCCGGCACGCGGTCGGGCAGGATCGCGATGCCGCGCTCGCCCTTGGCCCAGTCGCCGGCAGGCAGGTTGAACAGGACCTGCGTCAGCCCGTTCTTCTTCAACCTGGCCGCGACGACATCCGGCGCATGGTCGTAGGGGCCGATATACTCGACGCCCTTGAAGCCGGCGCGGGCGGCGGCATCGAAGCGGTCGAGGAAGTCATGCTCGCCAAAGAGCATCGAAAGATTGGCTGAGAACCGTGGCATGGCAGTAGTTCCTCATATGCGGCTTAATCGAGCATGACGATCGCCGTGGGGGCATCTTCATGGCGTTCGGCAAGCTCCTCGAATTCGGTGATCTTGTCGATTTCGGTACCCATCGAAACGTTGGTGACGCGCTCGAGGATGAATTCGAGCACCACCGGAACCTGGTGCTCGTCCATCAGGCGCTTTGCCTCTTCGAAGGCACCGGCGAATTCCTCCGGCCGGCGCACCCTGACGGCCTTGCAGCCCATCGCCTCGGCAACGGCGACGTGGTCGACGCCGTAGCCCGCCTCTGGATCGCCCTGTCGATTGACGTTCTCGAAGGCGAGGCTGACTTCGAAATCCATCGAAAAGCCGCGCTGCGCCTGGCGGATCAGGCCGAGATAGCCGTTGTTCACGACGACATGGATGTAGGGCAATTTGTGCTGTGCGCCGGCCGCCAGTTCCTCGATCATGAACTGGAAATCATAGTCGCCGGACAATGCCACAATTGTGCGGTCCGGATCGGCGGCGCGAACACCGAGGGCTGCCGGCAATGTCCAGCCGAGCGGGCCGGCCTGGCCGCAATTGATCCAGTTGCGTGGCTTGTAGACGTGCAGGAATTGCGCCCCGGCGATCTGGGACAGGCCGATCGTGGTGACATAGGTGGTGTCGCGGCCGAACGCCTTGTTCATCTCCTCGTAGACGCGCTGCGGCTTCAGCGGCACCTGGTCGAAATGGGTCTTGCGCTTCATCGTCTTCTTGCGCTGCCGGCATTCGCCGGCCCAGCCCGACCAGTCGCGCAATTTTCCGGCCGTCCTCCACTCGGTGGCGACGTCGAGCAGCATCTTAAGCGCCGCACCGGCGTCCGAGACGACGCCGAGGTCCGGCGCGAAGACCCGGCCGATCTGCGTCGGCTCGATATCGACGTGGATGAATTTCTTGCCCTTGGTATAGACGTCGATCGAACCGGTGTGGCGGTTGGCCCAGCGGTTGCCGATGCCGAAAACGAAATCGGCTTCGAGCATCGTGGCATTGCCATAGCGGTGCGAGGTCTGCAGCCCGCACATGCCGGCCATCAGGCGGTGGTCGTCGGGGATCGCGCCCCAGCCCATCAGCGTCGGAATGACAGGCACGCCGGCGACCTCGGCGAACTCGATCAGCAGATCGGACGCATCGGCGTTGATGATGCCGCCGCCGGCGACGATGACAGGCTTTTCCGCCGCATTCAGCATCGTCAACGCCTTCTCGGCCTGGGCGCGCGACATTGCCGGCTTGAACGGCACCAGCGGCTCGTAGGCATCGATGTCGAACTCGATCTCGGTCAGTTGCACATCGACAGGCAAATCGATCAGCACCGGCCCCGGCCGCGACGAGCGCATCAGATGGAACGCTTTCTGCAGCGCCATCGGCACCAGATAGGGTTCCATGACGGTGACCGCCCATTTGGCGACGGGTGCAGCGATCGCCGCAATGTCGACGGCCTGAAAATCCTCCTTGTTGAGACGCGCGCGCGGCGCCTGCCCGGTGATGCAGAGGATGGGAATTGAATCGGCAGCGGCCGAATAGAGGCCGGTGATCATGTCGGTGCCGGCAGGACCCGAGGTGCCGATGCACAGACCGATATTGCCCGATCTGGCGCGGGTAAACCCTTCGGCCATATGCGAGGCCGCCTCGACGTGACGCGCAAGGATGTGGCGGATACTGCCCCTCGCCTTCAGTGCCGAATAGAGCGGGTTGATCGCAGCACCCGGCACGCCGAAGGCACAGGAGATGCCTTCCTTTTCGAGAACGAGAACCGCTGCGTCGACTGCGCGCATCCTGGCCATGTCAGCCTCCACGGAATTTGTTGATAGCCGATGATGCCAGCGCACCAATGATTTTTCAATTTTTTCAGAATATTTTTCCATTTCTAGAAAACAGCTGTTGTTGGTTGAATTGATTGGCCTTTTTGTTTTCCATGAATTCGCTTCGTAAATCACTGGAAAACTTTTTCATTGCCTGTTTGGGCGAACAGGGCGAAGAATGGCCCGATGGAAACCACCGAAAAACGCCAGCGCGGCCGGCCGCGCGCCTTCAACGGGCCGTCCGAGGCCGCCTCGGTGCAGTCGCTGGACCGGGCGCTGCGGATCCTGGCAATCGTCGCCGATGGCAGTGGCCTGTCGCTGAGCGAGATCGCCGCCAGTTCCGGTCTGCCGGCATCCACCGCCTACCGCATGCTGACGACGCTGGAAAACCACGGCATGGTCGAGTTCGACGGCCCTGACCAACTGTGGTCGATCGGCGTCGAGACCTATCGCATGGGGGCGGCGTTCCTGCGCCGCCGCAAGCTGGTCGACCGCGCCCGTATCGTCATGCAGGAATTGATGGAGAAGACCGGCGAGACCGCCAATCTCGGCGTCGCCGAGGACGATTGCGTCGTCTTCGTCAGTCAGGTCGAGACGCACCAGGCGATCCGTGCCTTTTTCCGGCCGGGCACGCGCAGCTCTTTCCATGCATCGGGCATCGGCAAGGCGGTGCTGGCGTATCTCGAGCCGGAGCGCGTCGCCACCATCCTGCGCCGGGCCGGGCTGGAGCGCTTCACCGAAAACACGCTGTCCGATATCTCGGCTCTCGCCCGCGACCTGGTGACGATCAAGCTGCGCGGCTGGTCGGTTGACGACGAGGAGCGGCATCCGGGCATGCGCTGCGTTGCCGCCGCCATCTTCAATGAATTCGGCGAGCCGATCGGCGGCGTTTCGGTCTCCGGGCCGACAGTACGGGTCACGCCGGAACGGCTGGCCGAGATCGGGCCGCTGGTGCACGATGCGGCGGCGGAGGTGACGAGGATGATCGGCGGACTGCCGACCCCTCCCGGCCTTGGCAGCGAGCCGAGCGCATGGCAGCGCTGACCAGCGCGGAATGGTGCGACATCTGCCAGGATGGCCAGAGCTAGGCCCCGGGCACCGCGCTCTTGGTCGATAGGTCGTAGAAATCAAGCAGCATCGCCAGCCCAACTCCGCAGGCGGTGAAGATGAGGCCGGCAATGAAGATACGATTGGCGCGTTCATAAACGCGCCGTTGTAGAGACGTTATGTCGAGCAGCAACCGCAGCGCTCGTATCTGCAGGGCAATGCCGATCAAAATCGGCACGACGGCGGCCAGGTGATAGATTTCCCATGGTATCGGGTTGGCGGCCCAATGCGTGATGAAGCCCAGCGAGAACGCCAGCAGGATGCCGACTGTGGTGATTGTGCCGTTGCGGAAAACCGTCTCGATCGGCTCTTCGTTCGGATCGTGCTCGCCCAAGCGCCCTCTCCCTGTTTCGGTATCGGTGCAGATTAGGCTGTTGGGAAATCGCTGTATACTGCCGGGTTCCTGGTGAAATCAGAGACAAAATGATAGCTCAATTGCTTGGAGACTGAAGCTGGCGCTGCCCCTCATTGCCCTGCCGGGCATTTCTCCCCGTATAGTGACGGGGAGAAAGAAGCTGACCGCGACCTTGGCGCCCTCTTGCAGCGCTGGAGACTGGCGAAATCATCGCCGAGAGCGTCCCTTCTCCCCGTCACTATACGGGGAGAAGATGCTGGCAGGCAGATGAGGGGCAGCGCCGACACTGATAGTCAGTCGATTTCGACAAGAAGCCTATCGCCGAACAACAGAAAAAGGGCCAGTGGGGCGCCCTTCTTCCGGTTGCATGAAACGGTCACCTCCTCTCAAAATTGGCAGTAGTGGCTCTCAAAGCCGGCAGCGATGACGATAACCGTCGTAGCCGACATAGGTGTCCGAGTACGGGTCGTAGCTCTGGTAGCGATTGAGGCAGCGCCGGACGTGCCACGAGCCGCCGTCTTCCTCGATATAGACGGTGCGCGGCTGGGCCAGCGCGCTGCCGAGCAGGAAGCCGCCGACACCTGCGGCAATGCCGATGCCGAGGTGCTTGTGCTTGTGATGGGCGGCCGACGGCTGAACGGTGCCGACCAGCATGGCGGCGACAGTGGTGGCGACGAGGCCGGAAACGATGGTGCGCTTGAACATGACGATCTCCTTGTTGTGGGAGGCGATCCAACCGCCTCTTGACCATCAGTCGTCGCAACAAGGAAAAAGGTTCGAAGGTCCTTTTGGATTTTTTCTCGGCGGGAGAAATCGCGCGGTCTGATGCGCGACCACGAACGGTCGCGCCGTCGACAGTTCACCGGAACAACCGGCAGGCCTCAGCCCATGCCGGTGATATGGCGAAGCCAGAAGGCGAGCGCGATGAAGCCGATGATGGTGGTGACGCCGGTCCAGTCGATATTGGCGTGCTTCAGGTCCTTGATGAGCTTCACCAGGAGAACCCAAGCCACGACGACGAGCGGGAGAATGATGACAAACCTGATCATGCGACAGCCTCGCTGATGCGATTGCACCTTCGATCAATATAGGAAGCGAATTGGCCGTTTTCAGGACGCCTTGGCGGCAGAACCGGCGCGTTCGCGGCAGCCGAAAACGGAGTTTTGTCTTTACTGGCGCAGCAGATATGGTAACCGGAGCGCCGTGCCCTTGTAGCTCAGCTGGTAGAGCAGCGGTTTTGTAAACCGAAGGTCGGCGGTTCGATTCCGTCCGGGGGCACCAGTACGGGCTTCTTGAGACCTCCGGGGCGCTTGATATCTGCTCATCCCCGATATCCACAGGCCGGGGCCGTCAGGATCGGTAGCACATCAGCTTCAACGCATATATTCCCTAGCGGAAACCATAGTTCCCTAGCGGAAAACCTAGGAGTCTTCGTTGGAGCAGAAACGCACGACCGCCCCCTTCATCAACGGCATATTTGGCGGATTTATCGTCTTCGCCTTCGCGTTCGGTTTCCGTTTCCTGCTAAGTCCCGATCCCGATCCAACATCAAGAGCAACGACAAGCCTTTCAGTACTGGCCTTCGCCATTTGTTTCGGCGCAGCCTTCCTCCGCGAGCACCGGCGCCAGATTGCCGCCGCCAGAGAATATATAAGCCGCCCAAGATCGTATTAGGGGCGTACGTGTCGGGACCGTCCTCGTCGGGTCACCAGAAACTTCCGTGAAATTGCTGGCAAAATCTGTCGCCAGACAACGAGTTAGCATCTCATATCTAGAGACGCTGAGCCCGGGCGTGACTTCGCCGTTGCAGAGCCGTCATTTCGGCCCTCTCTCCCGGCCTCGGCCATCTCGTACCATTCGATTAAATTGCTCCTGTGTATATTAGCACTCGCTCAATTAAGCGCGCCGACAATGTCGGTGCGGCGGGCCAAAAACCAAAGGGTGTTGTCATGCGAAGTGATTTCGCCGCGGCGCGCGAGCTTTTGGAGTGCGCACAAAACCGCCTCTGCGGCGCGGATGAAACGAGCCGACGCGTCAACGAGGCCCTCGACGCGCTGATTGAAGAAATAGCCATCGCGGAATTCCGCAAGGCGCCACTGACGGTCGTGCCGTTTCCGCGTGCGCGGCCGCCTAAGCATGTTCGGTAGAGCGCTGATCGCCCGCGTTGACGAAGAGCCGGCAACTGGTGTTTCCGCAATCGCCCGTTGGAGCGTCGTTGAACGACCAAGCCTTTGACGATAGAGTTGCCGGGCATTGGTGCTCTGAAACTCCGGAGCCGATCCATGTCACGCTGTGGAGATGTCTACGAGAACAAGGTGACCGGCGAATATGCGGTCATCCTGCGTGGCACCGAAGACCGCGGCCACGGACCTGGCATCGCTCATCTGACCGCCCGGCCGGGAGCCGCAGTGGTGGGCGAGCACTTCCACCCGAACCTGACGGAACGGTTTACCGTCCTCCGTGGCCGTCTCGACGCTTGCGTCGCCGGGAAGACATTGTCCCTGGGGCCCGGCCAATCCGCCACGGTCGAAGCAGGCATCGCACATGATTGGTGGAACAGCAGCAAAACCGAAGAAGCGCATGTCCTGGTCGAAGTCGACCGGGCGCCAGGTGCGGACAATGTCGACCCGAACCGTTTCGAGCTGCTGATCGGCATGCTCTTCGGCCTGGCCAATGCCGGCAAGGTGGACAGAAAAGGTAGACCTTCGCCGCTTCAGGCAGCAGTCATCGCCAGGGAATTTGCCGACGTGATCGTCTTCACGCACCCGCCACCTGCGATTCAGCGAGTGGCGCTGGCGATCCTGGCGCCACTCGGCCATCTGCTCGGCTATCGCGCGATCGACCCGGACTACTGCAAGCCGCACGGGCATGTCACGCCGGCTCCTGAAATCCTCGCTCGAGCAGGCCTAGTAGCCGGATGATCCGGGTCCATATTGGGCGCCCGGCATTTTTGTCGGCAGCCACACATAGGACTCGCGGCAAGCTCTATGAAGCACTCGCGACCTGACCGGATATGGCGACCCGGTCGAACGTGTTTCTCACCCTGACCGACTTGTAGACGTAGGCGACCCAGATGCCGGTCAGGACAAAAGAAACTGCGGGCATTACCAGCGCATCCCATGCAAGCACCAAGCTCACGGGAGCGCTCATAACCGCTGAGATCCATACCGCGTCCAGAATAAACACGATTGGTATTGCAAACCACTGATACAGGAATAGCTGCTTGAAGCGGTAACTCCGCAGCAGCATCGCAAAGAGCACAACCACCTGGAACACCACAAACGCCAGCAAGAGGGCAATCTCTCCGTAGACCGCCAAGGTGCCATTCGGGAGCGTCATGAGCTGTCGGTAGCCTTCACTCGATGAGCCCAATGAGACGAGCGTGCGTAGCGGGGAGAAAGCCTGAAGGATCGCCAGCAGCATAAGCCAGCCTCCGAAACCTACGAGAGCCGAAGTATCCTGTAATGGCTTTGCGGCTGACCGAACGGCAAAGAAAACAGGCACGCCGATCAGCAGCAGCACTATAGCCCAATGCCAGATGGAAATCTGCATCCAATCCCTCCCTTGATACCCTTTTAGGTTGTATCAGATTTCATCCTCAACTCAAGAGGCAACATCGAAAGGAAGCGCTGCTTGCAAGACCCGTCAACACTATATTTCCGGCATGATACTATTTCCGGCAGGATGCTGCCATGTCGCGAACTCTGATCGTCGTTGGTCTCAGCATAGTTGCCTTAGGCCTGCTGTGGCCTTGGTTGGCCCGGACCGGCCTTGGCAGGTTGCCCGGCGATATCGTGATCGACCGTGAGAACTTCAGGCTTTATGTCCCTATCACCACGGGAATACTGGTCAGCATCGTGCTCTCGGCCATTCTATGGCTGATCAACCGTTAGGCGATGCTCCGGCTGCGGCGATTTGTGTTGCAGGCCCTACTCGCCCTTGATCTTCTTACACTCCGATCGCCGCCACCAATATCCTGTTCTGCCTGCGTATCGCCGTGCGCAGTTCGGCAATCCTCGCCTCTTCGCGCTTCACGAATTCGATGAACATCATATTCATATTGTTGAAGATGAGTTCGCCGAGCGCCGGCCCGTCGATGTCGCGGCGCACCAGGCCGAGCGCCTGCAGGCGGACGATCAGCGCGCGGATTTGCTCGGTCAATGCCCGGTCGAGCGCGGTATAGGCCTGGCCGAACGGGCTGTCGGGCAGCTGCGTCGAGATCGCCATCGCCTGCCGCCACATCTCCTTGCTGAGATAATGCAGCGAATGTTCGATATAGATGCCGAGCAGCGTATCCAGCGCGTCGCCGACATTGGCCGGCGGGTTGGCGACGACGCCGCGCCCGGCATTGAGCACCTCGTTGACCTCCATCGAGACGATGGCGCCAAGGATGTCGCCCTTGTTCTGGTAGTAATTGTAAATCGTGCCGACCGAGACCTCGGCCTGCGCGGCGATGGTCTCGATCTTGGCGCCCTCATAGCCGGCATCGCGGAAAAGCGCCGCCGCCGCCTCGATGATGCGGCGGTGCCGATCCGCCTTCTGCCTTGCCCGCAATCCGCTCATAGCGGCTGTTTGCCACAAAAACAGAATTGACTCAATTTTAGAATTGGTTCAATTTTTCATACAAGCCAAAAAGGCAAGGGAGAACACTCGATGTCCGTCAATCCAAAAACCCCCAATCCAACGGTCAGGAATCCGCTTTCCGTTCTGAAGAGCCATCTCCAAGGCGCCTGTGCCGCGGCAGCACTGCTGCTGGCGGCGGGCAGCCTCGCTCAGGCGCAGGATCTCAACGCACTGATCTGGTGCGATCACGCCGATCCGGCGCTGCTGCAGCCGTTCGAGGAGGCGAACGGCGTCAAGGTCAATGTCAAGGAGTTTGAAGGCACCGGCGCCGGCCTGGCCATCGTTGAACAGTCGCAGCCGGGCGACTGGGACGTGATGGTGATCGACAGCATCGACATACCGCGCGGTGTCGAAAAAGGCCTGTTCGAGCCGCTGCCGGAAGACAAGCTGCCGCTGGCCGACCTGTTTCCGCAGGTGAAGATGGACAGTTCCACCGTCGTCGACGGCAAGCGCTACGGCATCACCGAAAAGTTCGGCTACAACACGATCGGCTACAACAAGACCAAGGTCGATCCGGCCGACATGCAGTCGCTTGCCGCGCTGACCGGCGATAAGTACAAGGGCAAGATCGCCATCTACGATTATTACCTGCCGGTCATCGGCATGGCCGCACTGGCGATCGGCAAAAAGACCGCCGACCTGACCGAAGCCGACCTTCCCGCCATCAAGGAAGAGCTGCTCAAAATGAAGGCCAACGCAAAGCTGGTCGGCGAAGTGACCGCCAGCCAGACGGCGCTGGCGACCGGCGAGGTCGACATTCTGGTCGGCGGCGGCGAATGGGTGACGGCGGGGCTGGCCAAGGAAAACCCTGCCCTCGACTTCTCTATCCCGAAAGAAGGAGCCGTGCTGTGGTCGCAGTCGCTGGCAATGTTCAAGGATTCCAAGAACAAGGAGCTTGCGCTTAAATTCATCCAGTACATTATGAGCCCCGAAGGCCAGGCGCGGCTCGCCACCTCGTCCTGCTATTGGGGCATGCCGGCCAACAGCAAGGCGGCGTTGAGCGACGAGCAGAAGAAGATCCTGCGCTTCGACGAGCAGCCGGAATTCCTCGCCCGCGCCCAGTCCTATCCTGCGCCGAATGCCGATCTCGACAAGAAGATGCAGGACGTCTGGACCGAAATGCTGCAGGCGCAATGACCGGCTGCCGGTCGTGAACGCCGTCAACAGTGGGCGTGCCCTGCCCTGGGCGCTGGTCACGCCGGCGCTCGGCTGGACGCTGCTGTTCTTCGTGCTGCCCTTCGTCGCCATGGCGGTATCCAGCCTGACGGCACATGAAGGCGGCGGCTTCACGCTGTCCAACTACAGCCAGTTCTTTGCCAATCCGTCCTACTGGCAGGCGATGGTGAACTCGCTGCAGGTCACAGCGATCGTCACCGTGATCTCGGTGCTGCTCGCCTATCCTTTTGCCTGGATCCTGGCCGAACAGGTGCCGGAGCGCTGGCAGCGGCTGGCGCTGATGCTGGCGGTGCTGCCGTTCTGGACCTCCTATGTCGTGCGCTCCTATTCGTGGCTGCTGGTGCTGGCGCAAAACGGCGTCGTCAACCGCGCACTGACAGGCTCTGGCCTGTCCAGCGAACCGCTGCAGCTCGCCAATACGCGGCTGGCCACCATCACCGGCTTCGTGCATTTCTTCGTCATGCTGTTGACGCTGACGATCTTCGCCAATCTGAAGCAGCTTAGCCCCAGTTATCGCAAGGCCGCCGCCGACCTCGGCGCCGGGCCGGTTCGGACTTTCCTGCATGTCGTTCTGCCGCTGACGCTCCCCGGTATCATGGTCGGCGCCTTCCTCACCTTCGTGCTGTGCATCGGCGACTACATCACGCCGCAGATCCTCGGCGGCAACAACGAGCTTTTGATGCCGCAACTCGTCATGATGCAGATCGGCCGGCGCGGCGACTTTCCGCTCGCTTCGGCGCTGTCGATCATCCTGATGGCGGTGGTCACCATTGCCTATCTCGCCTGCTCCCGCTGGCTGAAGATCGAGCGGGCCTGACCATGCGCGCGCTCATCCGCCTCGTCTCCGGCCTTTACGCCATCGCAATCTACGGCTTCATCTTTCTGCCGGTCATCGTTCTGGTGCTGTTTTCGCTGCAGGCAACGTCGTTTCCGATCCCGCCCTTCACCGGGCCGTCGCTGCGCTGGTACGAGGCCGTGCTCGCCGACACGCGGCTGACTTCGGCTCTGGTCAATTCGCTGCTGGTGGCGGTCGTCTCCTCGGCTGCCGCCGTCACGTTGGGCTTTCTCTCCGCCTGGGGTTTTGCGCGCTTCGCTTTGCCGGGCTCGGGCCTGATGCGCGGGCTGATCACCTTGCCCCTGACCGTCAGCTATCTCATCATCGGCATGGGGCTGCTGGTGCTGTTCAACTGGGCCGGCGTGCCGAAGTCGCTCATTGCCGCCGGCATCGGCCATGTTGTGATCAACCTGCCGCTCTGCTTTGCCATCGTCTACAGCCAGATGGGCGATCACCAGATCAACATCGAGCGCGCCGCGCGCGACCTCGGCGCCCCCGAATGGAAGGTGCTGCTGCTGATCACCGTGCCCGTCATGGCGCCGGCCATCTTCGCCGGCTTCTTCCTGTCGATGACCTTCTCCTGGGACGAATTCGTCATCTCGTTCCTGTTGACGCGCTTCGACACGACGCTGCCGGTCGAGATCTGGAACCTGCTGCGCTCCGGCCTCAATCCCAAGACCAACGCTGTCGGCTCGCTGGTCTTCGCCGTCTCAATCGTACTGGTGGTATTGTTCGAGCTGATGCTGTTGCGGAGGAAGCCGGCATGACCGCGCCACTGGTCGATATAAGCTCTGTCTCGCATCGCTTCGGTCAGCACACCGTGCTGAAGAACGTCTCGCTGACGATCGAGCCTGGCAGCTACACGATCCTGCTCGGGCCGTCCGGCTCCGGCAAGACGACGCTTCTGTCCATCCTCGGAGGCTTCGTCACGCCGAGCGAGGGCAAGGTGCTGATCCGCGGCGAGGACTGCACTGCCGTGCCACCGGCGAAGCGGCCGACGACGACCGTGTTCCAGGATTATGCGCTGTTCCCGCATATGAGCGTCGGCAGCAATGTCGGCTTCGGCCTGCGCATGCGGGGTGTCGATGGCGCAACCCGGGCAGCAAGGGCGCGCGAGGCGCTGGCGCTGGTTGGGCTGGCCACTGCCTTCGACAAGAAGCCGCATCAGCTTTCGGGCGGTCAGCGGCAGCGCGTGGCGCTGGCGCGCGCCCTGGTGGTCGAGCCGGCGGTGCTGTTGCTCGACGAGCCCCTCGGCGCGCTCGACCTGAAATTGCGCCGGCAGATGCAGGACGAATTGAAGGCGATCCAGAAACGCGTCGGCACCGCCTTCATCCACGTCACTCACGATCAGGAAGAGGCGATGGCGCTGGCCGACCATTGCGTGGTGATGAATGACGGGCGCATCGAGGACGAGGGCCCGCCCGAGCGCGTCTATGCACGGCCGGCGACGCGCTTTTCCGCGACCTTCATGGGCGAAAGCACGCTAATATCGGGAACGGTGAGGGAGACGAAGAACGGTAGGAACACCGTCGCGACGAAGCTTGGACCACTATCGCTGCCTGGCACAATCCCGGCGGGCTCGAGGATTGCTTTGGCTGTCCGGCCTGAGCATCTCGTCCTCGGCGCTGCCGGCGGTGCTGTGGCGCTCGGTACGGCCAAGGTCAGCGACGTCGTCTTCCAGGGCAGCTTCAAGCGTGTGCTGGGGACCTCCACGACCGACCCGGCGCTGCACTTCATCGCCAAGGTTCCCTCGGCATCGGCCGTCCAGCCGGGCGACGTTGTCGCGGTATCGTGCGATGCTGGCGACATCATCCTGCTTGCGGACCAAACATGAGCACGCTTCCAATCATCGACGCTCCTGACTGGTACGAAACCATCCGCATGGGCGATGGCGTAACGCTGATCCACGAGCCGTGGATCAAGCCGTTCTTCCGCTGCAACATCTGGCATGTGCGCGGCCGCGACCGCGATCTTCTGTTCGACACCGGCCTCGGCCATTTCAGCCTGCGCCGCCACGTGCCGCTGGTCACGGAGCGCAAGCTCACCTGCGTGGCCAGTCACACCCATTTCGATCATATCGGCTGCCATCACGAATTTCCCGACCGCTGCGTGCACCCGGACGAGGCCGAAATCCTCGCCGACCCGCGCAACGAATGGACGGTTGCCGACCGCTATGCCACTGACGAGATGTTCGACGGCATGCCGCAAGGTTGGGACACCAAGCGCTACCGGATCCCGCCCGCACCAGCCGGCCGGTTGCTCGAGCAAGGCGACATCGTCGATCTCGGCGACCGTGCCTTCGAGGTCATCCACACGCCCGGCCATTCACCCGGCGGCATTGCGCTCTACGAAAACAGGACGGGCATCCTGTTTTCCGGCGACATCATCTATGACGGCCCGCTGATCGACGACGTCTATCACTCCGATATCGACGATTATGTCGAAACGCTGCTGCGCATGCGCGATCTCGATGTCTCGGTCGTGCACGGCGGCCATTTCCCGAGCTTCGGCAAAGTCCGCTATCGCCAGCTTGTCGACGAGTACCTCGCGCAAAAGCGCCGGGCCGGCTGCCATCTGTTGCAAGCCCGATAAGCACTGGCGCTGTGGCGTCAAAGCGCCCTTTGCGGACAGGGTGTCCCCGCCGCGTCGCCGCAGCGTGAGGCCGTGGGCTCGGGTCTAAAGCTCTTTTCCTCCGACTGGCGCACCAGTTCCGCGAAAGCCAGGGCAAAACTTGCCAGCATCAGGAAGACAATAATCAAGCGTGCCAGCGGCAATAGATCGGCCTCGACTGGTTAGCCCCCACGCCGCCCGTCCGCTGCCGGCTAACATGATCGATATGGCTTTACGAGAGTTTAAGGCGAGTCTTAACCATCACATCATTTTGTCCTCCGACATGATGCGCGAGTGCGGCTTGTTTGGTCGCCATCTCCAGGCACCTCCCTCCCTTTGCAGAAATGCCCACCCATGCTAACCCGGCGCTGGCGCGGCCCAGCAACCGGTCGCCGCCAATCGGTCGCCAGACGGTCGTCGCCAATCGGTTGTCGTTGAGAGCCATGAGCAAAACCGCCAGCCGTTTCGCCTTCGTCTCATCCGGTACAGCCGACGCCAATGCAGCGCTGGAAAGCCTCTCTGCACGTTACGGCCAGGCATCCGTCGAAGAAGCCGGGATCGTCGTGGCGCTCGGCGGCGACGGCTTTCTGCTGCAGACCCTGCGTGAGACGATGAGCACGGGAAAGAAGGTCTACGGCATGAACCGTGGCACCATCGGTTTTCTGATGAACGAATACCGCGCCAGCGGCTTGACCGGGCGCATCGCGGCGGCCGTTGCCGAAACGATCCGTCCGCTGGAGATGCAGGCGGTGACGGCCGAAGGCGAGACGATTTCGGCGCTCGCGATCAACGAGGTCGCGCTTTGGCGCCAGTCGTACCAGACGGCCAAGATCCGCATCACCGTGGATGGGCAAGAGCGGCTAGAGGAATTGCACTGCGACGGCGTGATGATTGCGACGCCGGCCGGCTCGACCGCATATAATCTGTCGGCGCACGGGCCGATCCTGCCGCTCGACGCTCCGCTGCTGGCGCTGACCCCGGTCAGCCCGTTTCGTCCGCGCCGCTGGCGCGGCGCGCTGCTCTCCAACAAGGCGATCGTGCGTTTCGACATTCTGGAGCCGGAAAAGCGGCCGGTGAATGCCGCCGCCGACCACACCGAGGTCAAGGCGGTGACGACGGTCACGGTGAGGGAATCGCCGACGGCAACGGCGACGCTGCTGTTCGATCCCAACCATTCGTGGAACGAGCGCATTCTCGCCGAACAGTTCAGGTATTGAACAGACCGTGCAAATAAAAACCCGGCACGAGGCCGGGTTCCTATTTGACAACACAAGTGTTGCGGCGGCCGATCGTTGCGATCAGAACTTGTAATTCAAGCCGATGACTCCGGTGTGTATGCGGACCTTTGCTTCGACATTCAGGCCGGTGTCGACTGTATAATCGCTCTTGCCCAGATCGAAATATTTGTATTCGCCCTTGAGCGACCAGTGATCGGTAAAGGCATATTCCAGGCCCGCGCCCAGGGTCCAGCCTGCTCTGGTTTTCGAGGTGCCGTTGGTCCCGATCGGACCGCTTGTGCTAATCTCAACCCTGCCGAAGCCGAGACCGCCGGTACCGTAGATCAGCAGCCTATCCATCGCATAGCCAATTCGGCCACGCAACGATCCGAGCATCTTTACATCGGAATCGCAAGAGAAGGTGGGGTTCGGACAGTCCGTGCCGCCATCGATATGGGCGGCCGAGATGTCCGCCTCGACGCCATAGACTATATTTCCGCTCTGGAAATTGTAACCGGCCTGGACGCCGCCCAGGGCGCCGCTGCCATCATGATCAGCCGTCCCGCCACCAGTATATTCCCAGTCTACTTTGCTGCTGCCACCGCCGACATGTGCGCCTAGATAGAGGCCCGTCCAGTTATACGTTGATGCGACCGGCAACTCCACGACATCGGCCGCGATCGCCGGAGTCAAGGCCGCTGCCAGAAACGCAGCGGAGAGAAAAGCTTTCTTCATAATGTGGCCCCCTTAGCCAAGAAAATGGATGAATCGTTTGTGGCTAGTTTTCTGAGTTATTTCAAATCTCAAATGATACTTTGGCGTGTGGTCAGAATGAATGCACCCTGGCGTTGCTGATCTGCAACACCTGCGCTGATGCGAGAATGTCGCCTTGCTGAACAGCGGGCCATCGACGAGCGGTAACCATCGCGATTAAGCTTACGGCTTCACAATCGCACCAATGCCGCCCGTTTGTGTTGACAAATCGTGGGCTTGCGCCTACCTGCAATACCAATCTTGCAGGCGCGCGGCGCTTGCCGCGACTGCATATGTTGCGCCCCCGAACCAGCCAAAGACAGCCAAACTTGTCCTCAGACACCCAGATCGCTCAAGAAGCGTTGACCTTCGCAGACCTCGGCCTGTCGCCGAAGGTCCTTTCCGCAGTTACCGATGCCGGCTACACCGAGCCGACGCCGATTCAGGCTGGTGCTATCCCGCACGCCTTGCTCGGCAAGGACGTGCTGGGCATTGCCCAGACCGGCACCGGCAAGACGGCGTCCTTCGTCCTGCCGATGCTCACCCGGCTGGAAAAGGGCCGCGCCCGCGCGCGCATGCCGCGCACGCTGATCCTCGAGCCGACGCGCGAGCTCGCCGCGCAGGTCGAGGAAAACTTCGTCAAATACGGCAAGAACCACAAGCTCAACATCGCACTGCTGATCGGCGGCGTGTCCTTCGACGAGCAGGACAAGAAGCTCGAGCGCGGCGCCGATGTGCTGATCGCGACCCCCGGCCGCCTGCTCGACCATCGCGAGCGCGGCAAGCTCCTGCTCAACGGCGTCGAGATCCTCGTCATCGACGAGGCCGATCGCATGCTCGACATGGGCTTCATCCCCGACATCGAGCGTATCTGCGAGATGATTCCGTTCACGAGGCAGACGCTGTTCTTCTCGGCGACGATGCCGCCGGAAATCACCAAGCTCACCGAGAAATTCCTGCACGCACCGGTGCGCGTCGAAGTGTCGAAGGCAGCATCGGCCGCCACCAACATCATCCAGCGGCTGGTGAAATCCGGCCCGAAACCCTGGGACAAGCGCGAGACGCTGCGCAATCTGATGAAAGCCGAGGATGCCGAGCTGAAGAACGCCATCATCTTCTGCAACCGCAAGATCGAGGTATCGGAGCTGTTCCGCTCGCTGCTGAAATATGACTTCGACGCCGGCGCCCTGCACGGCGACATGGACCAGCGCGCGCGCATGCAGATGCTGGCCAATTTCCGTGACGGCAAGCTGCGCTACCTCGTTGCTTCGGATGTCGCGGCGCGTGGCCTCGACATTCCCGATGTCAGCCATGTCTTCAATTACGACGTGCCGATCCACGCGGAGGATTACGTCCACCGCATCGGCCGTACCGGCCGCGCCGGGCGCTCGGGCAAATCCTTCACCATCGCGACCAAGTCGGACACCAAATACATCGACGCCATCGAGCGGCTGATCGGCACGAAGATCGAGTGGCATGACGGCGATTTGTCGACGGTCGTTGCCAGCGAAGGCGGCGAGGATGAGGCCCCGCGCCGTGGCCGCGGTGCGCCACGCCGTGCCGGCCGCAAGGACGACGCCAAGGACAGGGGCGAGCGCAAACCGCGTGAACGCCACGCCAAGCGCAGCGAAGAAGCAGCGCCAGAAGCAGTTAGCGAGGAACAGCCGGTCGTGGCCGAAGCCACCGTCGCCGACATCGACGAGCGGCGTACCCGCAAAGAGGCGATCCGCTCGGAAAACAGCGAGCGCCAGGCTTCACCTGAACGCAAGGCTTCGCCCGATCGCAACGAACGGCGCGCGCCGGAACGGGGCGACACCAGGCCGCAGCGCGAGCGCCCTGCCCGCCAGCGCCAGGAAGACAATGACGCGACCGTCGGCTTCGGCGACGACATGCCGGCCTTCATGCGGATCGTCGCCAAGGTCTGATGCTGCAGCGCTCGCGCGTCCCGCCGACGCGCGAAGCACCGAAACCTGCATAAGACAGCCTCGCTTCGCGCTGAGATGGGGTTAGTCCGGCAGGCCCGCCTTGCGAAGGCCTTCGATATATCTGCTGCGATCGTCCGGTCGATAAAACGGCGGCAGCACGTCGGCGAGATTCGAAAGCCGCAGCGAGGGATCGAACTCGCAAAGCCGGGCCATCATTTGCTGCGCTTCCGTTAGGCGCCCCGCAAGGGCATGACCCGCCGCCACTACACGCATCGCGCTCACGTAGTTCGGCTGGTGCCGCAGCGACTTTCCCGCCCAAGCGACGGCGTCACCGTAGTGGCCTGCACAAAAATGAGCGAGCCCGGTGTTGAACTGCCAAGCGAACAGGCGTGGATCCAATGGGCTTAGGCGCATGGCAAGCGCGGCGTGCTCGATGGCCTTGCCTGGCTCGCCCAAGCAAGCCCTCACCCAGCTGCTGACGCCCAAAGCAGCGGCCAAGTTCGGGTTGAGAGCGAGCGCGCGATCGATGCAAGCCGCACTATCATCAAGGTCGCCGCCTACGTAGCCGAGGACGTATCCACCGTAGGAAAGCGCAATTGCATCGTCCCTTCCGAGTTCGACCGCTCTCCTGGCCAGTCGAGTAGCTTCGGCAATCTCTTCTGCACGGTCGACCATCCAGCCGTTGCTTTTTCGGGTAGCGTAGCACCGCGCCACCCGCGCATGAGCTATCGCGAACTCCGGGTCACGGTCGATCGCCTTCATGAAGAGGCGCAAGGCGTCGTCAATGGCCGATCTACGAGTGATCGTTCGGTCAAAGGCCGCCAGCCCGCGGAGATAGTAGTCATAAGCATCGAGGCTTTCTGTCGGTTTGCGTTTGGCACGCTCGATCTCAGCCTCCTCCATTTTCGGTGTGATTGCGCCGACGATGCTCGAGGCGACCTGGTCCTGCAGATTGAAAACTTCGGCGAGCGTTCCATCAAAACGGTCGGCCCAGAGATAGGCCCCCGTCGAGGTGTCGATGAGCTGCCCGGCGATGCGCAGGCGGTCGCCCGCCCGGCGAACACTTCCCTCGACCACATAGCGCACGCCCAGCTCACGCCCGACCTGCTTTATGTCTACGGACCGTCCCCTGTAGGTGAAGCTCGAATTCCGTGCGACCACGAACAGGTGACGAAAGTGAGCCAAGGCGGTGACAATGTCTTCCACCATGCCGTCGGCGAAATATTCCTGCTCCACATCACCGCTTAGATTCTGAAACGGCAGCACCGCAATCGACGGCTGGTCGTCGCGCCTCGTCGGGACTGCCAGAACCTGCACCAGTGATACGGCGCCAGAACTTGGCTCCGGCCGCTGACGTTCAGGTCGTTCGCGGGACTGCAGGGAAGCTGCAAGTGAGCTTGTCTGCTCCTCTGGGTCCGCATTCAGATGTTTTTTTAAAGCTGCCCGACACAGCTCGAACTGGCGCAAAGCGGCGTTTTCGTGGCCCCGATGAGCGTGGATGCGGATCAGCGCCCGATGGGCTGCCTCCGCCGTCGAATCCGAGGCGAGCAATCTCTCCGCGAGCCCTTCGCAGGCCGTCTCTTCCGCTGAGCCGGGTGCGGGCAGCGCAAGGCTCAGCCGATCGACCAATTGCAGCGCTTTGCGCTGATACTTGCTCAGATACGGTCCAAACCACTCGTCCAGTTCGTCAGGAATCGTTTGCCCGGCAAGCAGATCACCGCGATAGAGATCCGCAGCGAAGGCGAGATCGGTGGTCCGGCCCTCCTCCAGCTTCCGGTCGAAGATCGAGATGTCCGCCTCATCCGGTCCGGCAATCAGCGCAACTGTTTCCTGATCTCCATCGATGTAGACGGTGGCATCCGAGCTGGCGGGGAACGTGCGCCTGATGTCGACCAGCGCTTGCCGCAGACTATTGCGGGCTTGCCCATTGCTTCGCCCCGGCCAAAAGGCTTCGGAAAGCTGCTCGCGACGATGGCCGCGGCGGCCTGCGAGAACCAGAGCAGCAAAAAGAAGCGAAGTCTTGCGTGTGGCGAACCGGACAGGCCGATGCTCCGGGGAAGTAACCTCCAGGCCACCAAGCAACCGGATGCGCACAAATCGTCTCCAGACTTTGACCGCAGCGACAGAATAGCATCTCGGTAGATTGATTTAACACCGATTTAACGGCGGATCGTCGGACTTCTCCCAGTTGTTCACGCAGAGCCGAACAGCCCGAAAACACCTGCGTGGCACGCTCCCACCCGCAAACTCGAAACGGGAGACTAAGAAATGGCTCACACGGGAACTCGCGTCGGCAGCAGCGTTTCCAAACGCCGCTTGCTTGGGTCTGGCCTGAAAAGCGCAGCAATGATGATCACTGCCTTCACAGGGTGGCGGCGGACCGTCGCGAGACGCAGGGCACTGGCAGATTTGACGACCGATCAGCTGAAGGACATCGGTCATTCGGAGGTCCATCAACCCGCACTCGACGCCGCCAAGGCAGTTCTGATCACGAACTTGATGTCGATGAGGTAAGATCGGCGCTCAAAATGGTTTTGCGCCCTAAAGATTCTTGAGTTCCAGGCGGGATGCCAGCAGGTCCAGAAAAGCACGGACTTTGGCCGAGGATAATCTGCCTTCCGGCCACACGGCGTGTATCGGCACCGGCACTGGCTCGAATTCGGTCAGAACCAGTTCCAGGCGGCCGTCGTCCACCAGGTGTTTTATCTGCCAAAGCGGCGAGTAGCCCAGACCCAATCCGTGAACCGCGGCTGCATAGATGGATATCATCAAATTCGACCGGAAAGTGCCCGCGACCTTCACCGACCGGGGCTTGCCTTCAATCTGAAACATCCATTCGCCTGGGCGGCCGTCGACGGTTCGTACGATGCATTCATGCTCACGCAATTCGAGCGGATGGGCCGGTCGGCCGTGTTGCTGGAAGTAGGCAGGTGCGCCGAACACCACGCGTCGCAGCGCGCCCAGGCGCTTCGCACGTAAATTGGAATCCGGCAAATTGCCGATCCGGACCGCCAAATCGAGACCCTCGGCATCAAGATCGACAAATTCATCGGAAAGCTGGAGGTCAACCTCGACGCGGGGATATGTCCGCATATAGTCGGCGATGACCGGCATCAGGAAATCCGGGCCGAACAGAACCGGGGCACTCACGCGCAGGATGCCCGACGGCTCCGACCGTCGGTTGGCCGCCTGAAGCCTGGCTTCGTTAATTTCCTCGATGGCGGGCTTGATGCGCTGGAAAAAGGCCGCTCCGGCTTCGCTCGGCGTCGAGCGGCGTGTCGTCCTGTGCAGAAGCTCGACCCCGATTGACTCCTCCAATGTCGCCAGGGACCGGCTGACCGACTGCAATGAGCGGTTCAGCCGGCGTGCGGCAGCCGTCAGGCTGCCATGCTCGACAATGGCAATGAAGGCTTCGAAATCATCTATCCGGCTCATCGCTCATCGCTCATTCTCCCGATAATCGGGAGAAACTATCGCAAACTCGCTCAATTGTAACGCAGTTCGCTAGATTTTATGTTCCTGCACAGGCCGAAAGGCACACTCGAGGGAAGGAGATCATCATGCGAACACCCAGTCCAACCGTCCTGGTCGTAGGCGCCGCAGGCCGCGTTGCCGGTTTGGTGGTGCCTGAACTCGTCCGCCGCAATGCCAGGGTTCGAGCGCTTGTTCGTGACACCGCGAGTGCCGAAAAAGCCCGGAAAGCCGGCGCATCCGAGATCGCGATCGGAGATCTCCGCAACCATCGGAGCCTTGAGCAGGCCGTGAAAGGTGTCGACGGTGTCTTCCACATCGGACCGGCCTTTGCTCCCGACGAAGCCGCCATGGGGGTTGCCATGGTTGAGGCGGCGGCGCGAGCAGGCGTTCGAAAGTTCGTCTTTTCGTCGGTGATTCAGCCGACCAATACGAGGCTGGAAAACCATGCAAGCAAGGTACCCGTCGAAGCTGCCCTCTATTCGACGAACATGGAGTACACCATTCTGCACCCGGCCAATTTCATGCAAAATATCGCGGCGGCCTGGCCGTCCGTCGTCGAGCACGGCGTTTTCGCCGAGCCGTTTCCAAGGACGGCGAAGCTCGCCCGCGTCGACTATCGCGATGTGGCTGAAGTGGCGGCAATCGCACTGACCGAAGCGCGTTTGTCCTATGCGACCCTCGAGCTGTGCGCCGACGGTATGCACAGCCGCGAAGAGGTCGTCGCCATGATGAGCGAAGCGCTTGGCCGGCCGGTGTCGGCGGGCGAGCCGACATTTCAGGACTGGGCGGCGAAGGCCCGCCTTCCCTATACCGACCGGCAGTTGCAGATGCTGGCCAAAGTACACAGCCACTACGCCAAATACGGCCTCGGCGGGAACATTCTGACGTTGCGTGCCGTGCTTGGCCGCGAGCCGCGTTCGCTGCGAAGCTTCATTCAGGAATTGGCGCTGCAGACGGCATATGCCGCCTGATCGTCCTCACAATAACGCCTACGCATATTTTTTTATTAGGAGATTTCGATGCAAGCATCACCGGACCGAGCCTTCAAGTTGAGAAAGCTGCCGCCCTCCTACGGCGCGGTGGTGATGCCGTTGGTTCTTTCGATTCTGATGTCCTCGATTGTCTCGGCGGTTTCGACGGCAATCGGCGCAGGCTGGACGAACGGGTTTATAGCGGCCTGGAGCTATGCATGGGGCGCTTCATGGCTTGTCGCGTTTCCCAGTCTGCTGATTGTGCTTCCGATCGTGCGCCGGATCGTTGCCGCGATTGTCGATCAGCCGGCCCGGTCCTGACATCACGAACGAAGGGCGCCGACGGTCGGTGGCCCGGCATAACCATTGGAGCGGCCCCTTGCGGGGCCGCTCTCGGTTCATGTGCTTGCCTCAGGTGAGCGGCGACAGCTGGATCTCGACGCGGCGGTTCTGAGCCCGGCCGGCAGCCGTCGCATTGGAGGCGATCGGACGCGTCTTGCCGAAGCCGGTGACGGCGAAGCGGCGGGAATCGACGCCCTGCCCGGACAGATAGTTGGCGACCGCCAGGGCGCGGCGCTGCGACAGGTCGAAATTGTGCTCGTCGCCGCCGGTCGAGTCGGTGTGGCCGAACACGTCGACCGTGGTCTGGCGGAACTTTTTCAGCACAAGGGCCACTGAATTCAGCACCGGATAGAAACCGGCCTTCACCGCGTCCTGGTCGACGTTGAAGGTGATGTCGGACGGCATATTGAGGATAATCTGGTCGCCGGTGCGGGTGACGCTGACGCCGGTGCCCTGAAGCTGCCTGCGCAGTTCGGCCTCGTTCTGGTCCATGGTGGCACCGATGGCACCGCCGGCAAGCGCGCCGATGCCCGCGCCGATCAGCGCGTTGCGGCGGTCGTTACCGCCGGCAAGCATGCCGAGCCCGGCACCCGCCAAAGCACCGAGACCGGCGCCGGCAGCGGTATTGGAAACCTTCTGTTCCCCGGTGTAGGGATCGGTGGTGCATGCGCTCACGAGCACAGCCGTCGCCACGACGGCGAGCACAATCTTTTTCATATGGTGGTCCCTCTCCATTCCACGGCCGCACAACGGCGCACCGCATCAGCCCTTCCAGCGACTTGTACCATGAAATGCGGCGAAAAACGGACCAGCAAAAGCCGTTGCCGCGGCTTTCCCCGGCTCAATTCCACACGCCTGCAGCGGCTCGCGCGACCATCGCAATTCGACCGGCTACCAGAGATTCTTGCCGTCGATGATCACCACTTCGACCTTGTCGAGATCGAAATCGTCGAACAGCCGCGAGTTCACGCTGATCTTCGGATTGTCGAAATTCGGCTCGCCTGTCGACCAGTCCGGCGTCTCGGTGAAGGTGCCACAGCCGCAGGTGGCGCAAAAACCGTGTTTTATGGTTTTCGATCCCCACTGGTAGAACGAAACATTCTCCGGCGGGCTGGTGAGTCTGAATTGCGATGGAGTGTAATAGGCCCACAACGAACCGCGTTTCGAACAAAAGGAACAGGTGCATCGCGTCACTGTCTGCGGCGCTTGCGAAACCTCGAACGTCGTCGCCTTGCAGTGGCAGCTTGCCTTGATGGTCATGAATTGGTCCCTCACAATGCCGCCGCCCCGTACGGCAAAGGCAGCATAAAGAAACGCTCCTGACAACTGCCGGTCAGCAGGCTTGTGAGCCTGCGATGCACAGATCGAAGGCCCATTGATCCAAAACCGCTGCACACGCTCGGGTCAGCCCGTGGGCAAGCTTTTGGGCGTCATGCGCTAGTAGGACGATGGGGGCACGAACAGGCAGATGGTCTTTCCGTCATTGGCACCGGCAACGGAGCACCAATGATATTCGCCGTCGGGCGAATTCTTGATCCGCTTGTCGCTATAGGCCACGACTTCCCCGGTTCCTTTGATGACATAGCCCTCGGGACGTTCGCTGATCGATGTCTGAGAGACCTCGCGGCAATCATAGCCCGAGCAGCAGGAGAACGGATAGCTCCAGCCTTGCGGCATTGCCGCGGTCGGCTTGGCATCATGCGCCAGAGCAGGCGCCGCAAATGGAATGGCGGCAGCAATCAAAACCACTGCCGCGACAAGTGAATTCAGGAGTCGGCGCGCCGTGCGGGCGACTGGGGCCGGTCTGGTTGTGAGAGCAGGCATGAGCGCAGTTCCTATCAACGGTTGTCAAGCATTTCGCTTGCCCGTTCCCGGAACGTGTCTTCCCAGTGGCCGGATCGTCAGGTCGCAGATACGCCGCGTCCGGCCATAAATGCTTTTTTCCTCCCCAGCGCATGAATGCTGGGCTGATTCCTTGGTTGGCGCAAGGAATTGCTGTCGCAATCGAACGCCGACCTCTGCAGCCGGAACCAACCTGCCGTCCTGATTGACGAAACCTGGTCAACCCCGGCAGCGGGATCGCCAATAACGGGATTTGGCTCGCGCTGGTTCCAGGCTTGGCACCGGCAGGCCCGAGGCATCCGCGTCAAAAGCCGAAATCGATTTTGAAAAACTCTACGAAAAACAAAGTTGTAGAACGACAGGTAGGTGCAAATTGAGAGCTCGTCACTCTCGCACGATGGCCGTAACTCTCGCGTGATGAACCCACATGCAGCCGGATTGGTGCCGGCGGCCTCAGTCGATATCGGCCACCGTTTCACCGGCGCCACCCTCGATCCGCTGCGACAGCGAGGCCTCCATGAAATCGTCGAGGTCGCCGTCGAGCACGCTCGACGGGCTGGTGCTCTCGACACCGGTGCGCAGATCTTTCACCAACTGATAGGGCTGCAGCACGTAGGACCGTATCTGGTGGCCCCAGCCGATATCGCTCTTCGACGCTTCCGTGGCGTTCGCCACGGCTTCGCGCTTCTTCAGCTCTTCCTCGTAAAGCCGCGAGCGCAACATTTCCCACGCCTTGGCCTTGTTCTTGTGCTGGGAGCGCTCGGCCTGGCAGGCGACCGCGATGCCGGTGGCGAGATGGGTGATGCGCACGGCCGAATCGGTGGTGTTGACGTGCTGGCCGCCCGATCCCGAGGAACGATACGTGTCGATACGGACGTCGGATTCGGAAACGTCGATGTCGATCGTATCGTCGATGACGGGATAGACCCAGACGCTGGCGAAGGAGGTGTGGCGGCGCGCATTGCTGTCATACGGCGAAATGCGCACGAGACGATGCACGCCGGATTCCGTCTTCAGCCAGCCGTAGGCGTTGTGGCCCTTGATCAGCAGCGTGGCGGACTTGATGCCGGCCTCTTCGCCGTCATGCACCTCCAGCACCTCGACCTTGAAGCGGCGGCGCTCGGCCCAGCGCGTATACATGCGCAGAAGCATCGAGGCCCAGTCCTGGCTTTCGGTGCCGCCGGCGCCGGCATGAACTTCCAGATAGCTATCGTTGGCGTCCGCCTCGCCCGACAACAGCGTTTCGATCTGGCGCGCCTTGGCCTCGCCGCGCATCGAGCGGATCGCCGCTTCGGCCTCCGCGATTACGCCCTCGTCGCCCTCTTCCTCGCCAAGCTCGATCAGGCCGATATTGTCTTCCAGGGCCTGGGTGAGGCCTTTGACCGCGGCAATACCTTCCTCGAGGCCCTGACGCTCGCGCATCAGCTTTTGCGCTTCCAACGGCTCGTTCCAGAGGCTCGAATCCTCGGCACGCACATTCAGGTACTCAAGCCGCTTTATGGCTTGGTCCCAGTCAAAGATGCCTCCTCAGCAGGGTGATCGCCTGCCTGATCTCGTCGACAATATTTTGCGTTTCCGCGCGCATGGCTGGCTGTTCTGTCCTGTTGCTGGATGGCGGTTTGGTGGCGCGATACATAGGGACGGCACGGTCTCCTGTAAAGCGCCGGCCCCTGTAATGTACCGGCCCCTGTAAAGCGGAATGGACCGGCTCGACCATCATCGTCAAGCCGGCCCGACCCGATGTAGCGATTGTCAGTAGAGCCCGCCGCCGCCGGACTGGATGGCCTGGTTGGCCTGCGGCGACAGCGCCCCGCCGGTGGCGTTGGAGCCGTCCGCACCCATGCCGATCACCCAGTAGCTGTCGGCGGGACCGGTACCCGGTTTGAAGGCTTCGATGATGGTTCCGGCGTCGCCCGCGTTGGCCCGCATGCCGGTCTTGCGATTGATCGCAACCAGCTTCATGCCTTCCGGAACCTTGAAGTCGACATTGGGCGTGCCATCCAGCGCCACGCGCATGAAATCCTTGAAGATCGGCGCGGCAAGGCCGCCGCCGGTTGCGCCCTTGCCAAGACCTTTCGGCTGATCGTAGCCCATATAGAGGCCGACAACGAGGTTCGGCGTATAGCCGATGAACCAGGCATCCTTTTCGTCGTTGGTCGTTCCGGTCTTGCCGGCGATGTGACGGCCAAGCTCGTTGATGGTGGCGCCGGTACCGCGTTGCACGACGCCCTCCATCATCGATGTGATCTGGTAGGCGGTCATCGGATCGAGCACCTGCTCGGAGTTGTCGACCAGCTCCGGCTCTGGCTGGTCCTGCCACTCGGCGGCATTGCAGTTTGAGCAGCCGCGTTCGTCCTGCCTAAAGACGGTCTTGCCGTAGCGATCCTGGATGCGGTCGATCAGCGACGGCTTGATCGACTTGCCGCCATTGGCCATGATCGAATAGGCCGACACCATGCGCATCACCGTCGTCTCGCCGGATCCCAGCGCCATCGGCAGATATGGCGCCAGGTGGTCGTAGACACCGAAACGCTCGGCATATTCCACGACCAGCTTCATGCCCATGTCGTTGGCAAGCCGCACCGTCATCAGGTTGCGCGATTTCTCGATGCCGGAGCGCAACGTCGCCGGGCCGGCCACCGTTCCGTCGTAGTTCTTGGGCGTCCAGGTCGTGTTGCCGCTCTGGATGGTGATCGGCCCGTCCATGATCACCGAGGCGGGGGTATAGCCATTGTCGAGGGCGGCCGAATAGACGATCGGCTTGAACGACGATCCCGGCTGGCGCATGGCCTGCGTCGCCCGGTTGAACTCCGACTGCGCGTAGGAGAAACCGCCGACCATGGCCAGGACGCGTCCGGTATGCGGGTCCATGGCGATCAGGCCGCCTTCCACTTCGGGAACCTGGCGCAAGCTGTAGCTGTTGTCCGAGCCGTCGTTCTTCTGCACGAAAATCACGTCGCCCGGCTTCAGCACGTCGGCGGGCGACTTCGCCTTGACGGTCCTGCCGTCGACCACGTGGCGCATGGCGAAGCTCATGTCTTCCTTGCTGACGGTGCCTTCGACGCGGTCCTTGACGATTTCGCCGGAGATCTGGCGCGTCGGCTGCAGGCCGATGGACAGGCCGGTGGCCGAGCTGTCGAGCACGACGGCGAGCGACCATTCCGGCACGTCCTCCAACCGCTTGACGTTGCCCAGCGGCACACCCCAGTCGCCGGAAACGTCGATGCTCGTGACCGGCCCGCGGTAGCCGCGCAGCGTGTCGAATTTCATAAGTCCGTTCTGCATGGCCTTGCGGGCAATCAGCTGCATCTTCGGATCGAGCGTCGTGCGGACGGAAAGGCCGCCCTCGTAGAGCGCATTCTCGCCATAGCGCGCGATGATCTGGCGACGCACTTCCTCGGTGAAATACTCCCCGGCGAAGAGATAGTTGCCGGTGCGGCGCGGCGTGACGCCGAGCGGCTCGGCCTTGGCCTTCTCGCCTTCCTCATGCGTGACGTAACCGTTCTCGACCATCTGGTCGATCACCCAGTTGCGGCGCTCCAAGGCGCGATCGGCATGCTTGAAGGGATGGTAGTTGTTCGGCCCCTTCGGCAGAGAGGCGAGATAGGCGGCTTCGGCCACGGTGAGCTCGTTCACCGATTTGTCGAAATAGGTTAGCGCAGCACCGGCGACGCCATAGGCGCCAAAGCCGAAGAAAATCTCGTTGAGATAGAGCTCGAGAATGCGATCCTTCGAGTAGGCCTGCTCGATGCGGAAGGCGAGGATCATCTCCTTGATCTTGCGCTCGTAGGTCTGGTCTGAAGACAACAGGAAGTTCTTCGCCACCTGCTGGGTGATGGTCGAGGCGCCGACCTGGCGCTTTCCCGAGCCAACATTCTGCAGGTTGACGACAATGGCCCGGCCAAGGCCGGTCACGTCGATGCCGGGGTGATTGTAAAAGTTCTTGTCCTCGGCCGACAAGAAGGCCGCCTTGACACGGTCCGGGATCGCCTGAATCGGCAGATAAAGCCGCCGCTCACGCGCATATTCGGCCATCAGCGCGCCATCCGACGCGTGGATGCGGGTCGTCACCGGCGGCTCGTATTTGGCCAGCACCTCGTAATCGGGCAGGTCCTTCGACAAATGGCCGATATAGATCGCCACGCCCGCCGCGACCAAAAGGGCCAGCGTCGTGCCGATGCCGAAGAAATAGCCAATGAGACGAATCATACCCGCTCCAGTCCTTGGTTCGGGAATTTCCTAAACGAAGCCGCCCTTCACGCAAGCTTTCGGGACGATCCCAAACCGTAATCACAAAATCCATGTCGCGACCATGTGGGCAAAATACGGCAGCGCGGGATTTCGGTTTCGAATGCCGGAAATAAAAGCACAGGGTGTTGTCGCCGCGCAACGCTGCTTCAGGTTGTGGGCGCCGGCGGACATTTCAGCCTCCGGCCCCCGTTCCGCTTCTGGCCGAAGCAAACAGGGCAACGGCGTTGGTTATGCTCTGGGTCGCCTTGTTGCGCCAATCGGCGCTGAGCAATTGCGCTTCGTCCTTGGCGTTCGACAGATAGCCGAGTTCGACCAGCACGGATGGAACGTCCGGCGCTTTCAGCACCTTGAAGCCCGCAGAACGCTGCGGGTTATTGATCAGACCGACGCTGGTGGAAAGCTGGCCGACGAGAGTATGGGCGAAGCTCATCGAAAAATTATGCGTCTCGCGGCGGATCAGGTCGATCAGGATATCGGTCACTTCCTTGCTGTCGTCCTTGATCTCCATGCCGGCGAACTGGTCGGAAAGATTTTCACGGTCGGCAAGCGCCTGCGCCTCGGGATCGGAAGCCTTGTCGGACACGGTGTAGACGGTTGCGCCGCGAATGCCCTTGAGGCTGATCGTGTCCGCATGGATCGAGATGAGCAGGTCGGCCTCATGCTGGCGGGCAATGCGCACGCGGTCGTCGAGTCGCAGGAACTCGTCCGTTTCGCGCGTCAGGAACACGTCGTATTTGCCGCTGGCGGCGAGCTTGTCGCGCAGTTCCATGGCGAAGGCGAGCGTCACGTTCTTCTCGACCGTCCCGTTCAGGCCCTCGGCGCCGCCGTCGATGCCGCCATGGCCGGGATCGATGACGACGGTGAAACGATGGCCCGGATTGGAGACCGGCCCGGTACCGACCCTGCCGGCCTTGTCGGCGGAGACCGTCGAACCGGTGGTCAGCGCCTGATTGGCGAGCGCTGCGTCGAATTCCCGCTGCGAGGCCGCCGACATGTCGATGGCGATCCGGTAGCCGTTGCCGTCATCGTTCTTGAGCACGTCGAGATTGTCGACGGCGAACGGTCCCTTGCCGGTGAGAATCAGCCGCGATTTCCCCTCGCCGAGTCCGCCGTAACGCACCGTGCGGACAAGGCCGCGCGGCTTTACATCCTTGGCATTGAGGGCAAATCTGGTGGCCGGCAGATCGATGACCAGACGATTGGGGCCGCGCAGCAGGAACCATTTGATGTCGGGGTCGCGGTCGAAATTGATGACGATGCGCATCTTGGTGGCATCGCCGGCCATCTTGTAGCTTGTGGCGCCGAGCGGTACGTCGGCAGCACGCGAAAGCGGCGAAAAGACCAGGCAAGCCAAGATCAGCGGCAGCAGGCAGGCGGTGCGGAAGAACCAGCCTCCATGATGACGGCCCTTGTCTGCGAAGCCTGCCAGTCCCATCTTTCTACCAATCGCTCCCGTTGGCGTCATGCCCGATCGCTTGTCGAAGTGCCCTATTGCTTGTCAAAGTGCTGGCAGGCCGCGAACTCGATTAACGATTGGTATCCAGAGAAGGTTAACCAAGCCTTTTCATGGAAGGCTTGGAACCTGGGCTTCCGCTGCGGAACGGCTTTTTGCCGGCATCGGGAATCGGGGTTGCCTTCCAACCCGCCAAATCATAAAAGCGATGGTGGATCACTGCAATCCTGGAACCGTCCTCCTCCGCAGCTTCCTGCTACAGGTCAGACGCAAGACGGCTCCTTTCGCTTCAGGCGAAGAAGGCATCGGTGATCGCGACGATTTTCGCAGGCGTGCTCCCGTGGCGGGGGAATCGCCTGCGTGAGCAAAACGGCCGGGATTGTCCCGTGCCGGCTCTGTATGAGCAAACAAGCTGGTCCGGTTTTTCCCGGGCTTTGGTTCAAAAGGTTCTGCTGGTGACGATGGCTTCAAGCGCAATCATGGAAAGGTCCGCAACAAACCGCGCCACTACGGCTGCGGGCGGCACCGCCATGGCGCTCAGGCAGCGGCCGGCGGACGTTCAATTGTCCGGCACCCATGTTCCAGGTCCACGGCAGCGGGCAGTGTCCTGCAAGCTGCGGCCGACGGCTGCCGGGAGGAAACGAAATAATGCCCAACAAAATGCTGATAGACGCCTCCCACCCGGAGGAAACACGCGTTGTCGTCGTTCGCGGTAACCGTATTGAAGAATTCGACTTTGAATCCCAGGACAAGAAGCAGCTCAAAGGAAATATCTATCTCGCCCGCGTAACGCGCGTCGAACCTTCCCTCCAGGCAGCCTTTGTCGAATACGGCGGCAACCGTCACGGTTTCCTCGCCTTCAGTGAAATACACCCCGACTACTACCAGATTCCGGTCGCCGACCGTCAGGCGCTGCTGCGTGCGGAAGCACAGGAAGCCCAGGACGAAGAGGACGAGGAAGCCGCCGAAGGCGAGGACCGCCAGAGCCGCGACCGTGGCAAGCGCGGACGCCGGCGCGGCGGCAAGAGCCGCGACCGCGGCGAGCACAGGCGCGAGGCAGGCGCGGCCGACGGTGAGAATGGCGAGAACGGCGAAGGTGCCGTCGCAGAAAAGCTGGATGCCGTTGCCGACAACACCACGTCCGACACTGCCGGACAGAGCGAGGATGCCGCCGGGCAGAGTGAAGAAGTCGCCGATAGCGGCGAGACCGAGCCTTCCGAAGGCGGATCGAGTTCCATCGCTGCCAGCGTCGATGCCGACGTAATCTCCGAAGCCGTCCCACAAGTCGAGACAAGCGGGGCCGAGACAAGCGGCGAAGCGACGTCCGAAGACAATGATCGCGGCATGCTGGAGGAGGTGCAATCCTCGCATCCGGACGATCACGAGATCGAATCGGTCGGCGCTGAAGACGCGCTCGAAGAAGTACGCAACCGCCGCAAGCCGGTGCGCCGCCAGTACAAGATCCAGGAAGTGATCAAGCGCCGGCAGATCCTGCTGGTGCAGGTCGTCAAGGAAGAGCGCGGCAACAAGGGCGCGGCGCTGACCACCTACCTTTCACTGGCCGGCCGCTATTCGGTGCTGATGCCGAACACGGCACGCGGCGGCGGTATTTCGCGCAAGATCACCAATGCGCAGGACCGCAAGCGGCTGAAGGAAGTGGTCGCCGATCTCGAAGTGCCGCAAGGCATGGGTGTCATCCTGCGTACGGCAGGCGAAAGCCGCACCAAGGCAGAGATCAAGCGCGACTACGAATATTTGATGCGGCTTTGGGAAAACGTCCGCAATCTGACGCTGCAATCGACGGCCCCTGCCCTGGTTTACGAGGAAGGCAGCCTGATCAAGCGCTCGGTGCGCGACCTCTACAACAAGGATATCGACGAGATCCTGGTTTCCGGCGAAGAAGGCTACCGCGAGGCCAAGGACTTCATGCGCATGCTGATGCCGAGCCACGCCAAGGTGGTTCAGCCGTTCCGCGACACGACGCCGATCTTTGTGCGCAACGGCATCGAAGCGCAGCTCGACCGCATGCTGCAGCCGCAGGTGACGCTGAAGAGCGGCGGCTACATCATCATCAACCAGACGGAAGCGCTGGTCGCCATCGACGTCAATTCGGGCCGTTCCACCAAGGAGCACTCGATCGAGGACACCGCACTTCACACCAATCTGGAAGCCGCCGAGGAAGTCGCCCGGCAATTGAGGCTGCGCGATCTCGCCGGCCTCATCGTCATCGACTTCATCGATATGGAGGAGAACCGCAACAACCGCTCCGTCGAGAAGCGGCTGAAGGATCACCTCAAGAACGATCGTGCCCGCATCCAGGTCGGCCGCATCTCGCATTTCGGCCTGATGGAGATGTCGCGCCAGCGCATCCGTGCCAGCGTGCTGGAATCGACCATGAAGCCTTGCCCGCATTGCGGCGGCACAGGCCATGTGCGCTCCGATTCGTCGGTCGCGCTGATGGTGGTGCGGGCAATCGAGGAATTCCTGCTCAAGGATTCGCGCAGCCACATCACGGTGCGGACGCCGGCGGCGACCGCGCTCTATGTGCTCAATCACAAGCGCGGCACGCTGGTGGAATTCGAGCACCGCTTCGGCGTTACCATCACCATCGAAGCCGATGACGCGGTCGGTGCACAACACTATGCCATCTTCCGCGGCGCGCTGGCCGAAAAGCCGGAAGGCTTTGTCGAGGCGCGCACGTTCCCGGCCTATGTCGAGCCGGAAGAACCCGAGGACGAGATCGTCATCGAAGAGGAAGACGAGGCGCCGGTGCAGGCCGAGCAGCCACGCCCTGCCCAGCAGCCGCAGCAGCCAAGGTCCGGCGAGGACGGCGAAGGCCGCGATCGCAAGCGCCGCAAGCGCCGCAGACGGCGCGGCGGCAAGGATCGTGAACACGGGGATCGTGAACACGGGGAACGCGAACATGGCGATCGCGAGCATGGCGCTGCTGTGGAAGGTGCTTCCGTTTCGGCGCCGATAGACGATGCCTTCGTAGCCGCCGGCGATCAAGGCGCCGAAGCGGAACGTGAAACGCCGGCCGGTGTTGCCGAAACGGCGGAAGCGGCGGACGACGGTCACGGCAAGAAGCGCCGGCGCGGCAAGCGCGGCGGCAAGCGCAATCGCCGTGAGGACGGCGAGGACGGCTTGGAAGCTGCCCCCGGCGAGCCAGCCGCCATGACGGAAGGTGCCGTGTCGGAAGCAGAGCCCGTAACCGGCGAGCCGGAAGGTGCGCCGCCGGCCGAAGAGCTTGCGGTGCTCGCTCCGGCGAACGACGACATGCCGAGCGCCGAAAAGCCGAAGAAGCCGCGCCGTGCCGCCAAGCCGAAGAAGGTTGCGGCGGAAGCAGTTGCCGAGATTGCGGGCGCCGAGACATCGGCTGCCGAGGCCGCCTCCGTGGCTTCCGGCGAGACCGCTGCGCCGGCTTCGCAGGAGACTGAAGTGGCGGCTGCCGAGGAAACGCCGAAGGTCCGGCCGTCGCGGCGCAAGCCGGTACCGGTGGATGCTCCGGTCGTGCCGGTCGTCTCCTCGATCGTCCCGGACGAGGCAAAGACCGACGAGGCAAAGACCGAGGAAGCAAAGGCCGAGGACAAGCCGAAGCGTGCCGGCTGGTGGCAACGGAAGGGCTTTTTCTAAGCTTTTCCGTGCATTAGCCAGATTTTCTGATTAAAAAAAATCCCGCGCTGCCGATCGGCTGCGCGGGATTTTTTGTCCCAATTCGAGGCGACAGGCACCAGAGCGGAATGCATTCAAATTGAATGGGGCATTCCGCTCTAACTGTTTGTTTTGCCGCATTTGTGCGGACGCCAAATGATTCCATTTGGCTGCAAAATGCTTATGGCGCGAAGATCGACCAGTTCATCGTCTTCGCCAGTTTTTCCAACGCGATCGAGCCCAGCCTGGAATTGCCGTTGGCATTAAGGCCAGGGGACCAGACGGCAAGCGAGGCGACGCCCGGCACGATCCCCAATATGCCGCCGCCAACGCCGCTCTTGCCGGGAATGCCGACGCGGAAAGCGAAGTCGCCGGAGCCGTCATAGTGGCCGCAGGTCAGCATCATCGCGCCGATGCGGCGGGCGCGCTCTGCCGAGACGACGGAATGCCCGGTCGCCGGGTTCTTGCCGCCATTGGCAAGGAAGCGGCCGGCCAGGGCCAGTTGCCGGCAACTCATGGCGATAGCGCAATGGTGGAAATAGACGCCCAGCGCCAGTTCCGGCGCGTGATTGAGATTACCGAACGATTTCATGTAATTGGCAAGCGCGAAATTGCGAAAGCCGGTGGCGCGTTCGGACGCCGCGACCTCGCGGTCGATGATGATGGTGTCGTCATCGGCCAGGAACTGGATGAAGCGCAGGATCTCGCCGATCGCCTCGCGCGGCTGATGGCCGGCAAGCAGGATGTCGGAGACGACGATGGCGCCGGCATTGATGAATGGATTGCGCGGAATGCCGTTCTCGTGCTCGAGCTGGACGATCGAGTTGAACGGATTGCCCGAAGGTTCGCGCCCAACCCGCTGCCACAGCGCGTCGCCGACATTGCCGAGCGCCAGCGTCAGCGTGAACACCTTTGAGATGCTCTGGATCGAAAACGCCTCGTCGGCGTCGCCCGCGGTCAGCACGCGGCCGTCATTGGTCACCGCGGAAATGCCGAATTTTTTCGAATCGATCTTGCCGAGCTGGGGAATATAGCTGGCGACGTCGCCGCGATCGGTACGCTCCGCCATTTCGGCGGCGACCTCGCGCAACGCCTGTTCAAGTTGAGGCGCCTGTTCAAGCTCCGGCATCGTCGCCCCCGCTACTTCAGCCAGCGTTCGATACGCGCCATCGCCTCGACCATGTCGTCGTGGCTGCCGGCATAGGAAAAGCGCATCGTGCGATGGCCTTGCAGCGGGTCGAAATCGCGGCCCGGCGTCGCCGCCACGTGCGCCTCGGCAAGCATCCGGCGCGCAAACGCCATGCTGTCATTGGTGTGCCTGGTGACGTCGCAGAAGGCGTAGAACGCGCCGTCCATAGGCGCGGCCAAAGCAAAGCCGAGCTCCGGCAGGCGTTGCATCAGGAGCTCGCGGTTCCAGGCATAGCGCGCCTTCACCGCTTCCAGCTCTGGCGTCGCCTTGAACGCCTCGATCGCGGCAATCTGGGACAGTTCGGGCGGCGAGATGTAGAGGCTCTGGGCGATGCGCTCGACCGGCCGCACCAGTTCCTGCGGCAGCACCATCCAGCCGATGCGCCAGCCGGTCATGCAATAATATTTCGAGAAGGAATTGATCACCGTCACATCCGCCGCGAAAGCAAGCGCCGTCGTGTCGGGCGCCGCATAGGCCAGCCGGTGATAGATTTCGTCCGAGATGACGGCGATGCCGAGCTCTTGCGCCGTTTTGACCAGCGCCTCGAGATCGCCGGCGGGAATGACCGCGCCGGTCGGGTTGGCCGGGCTGGCGAACAGCACGCCCTTCAGCGGTTTTTCACGATGCGCGGCTTGCAGGTGCTCGGCATGCAGATAGGCGGCGCCGTCCAACTCGATCTCGGCGATGTCGATGTCGAGCGCGGCCATGATGTTGCGATAGGCAGGATAGCCGGGCGCTGCGATGGCGACGCGGTCGCCTGGATCGAACATTGCCAGGAAAGCGAGGTTGAAGGCAGCCGACGATCCGGTGGTGACGGCTATCCGCTCGGGCGAAACGTCAAGCCCGTAGTGCTCGCCATAATGCGCCGCGATCGCCTTGCGCAGACCGGCGAGGCCCAGCGCGTCGGTATAGCCGATGCGGCCTGCTTTCAAGGCATTGGCCGCCGCTTCGCGAACCCCGGCCGGCGCCGGATCGGAAGGCTGGCCGACGGCCATAGAAACGACCGGCAGGCCCTTGGCTTTCAGCCGATTCGCCTCGGCCAGGATGTCCATGGCATGGAACGGTTCGACCGCGCCGCGGCGCGAAAGCGAAACAACCATTTTTCAATCCACCACACTTGTCCGCACGTGCCGGCCATATGCTGGCCGCGCCGCACAAATGCCCGATTGGTGTGGGGATCACAAGTTCGGTAAGTTTAGGCTGCCGACTTTTCATCCTTCGCCCACTCGTCTACCAGTGGACCTGCCATGTTGAGCGGACCCAAATCGACGATCGCCAGGACAGCGCGCGCCCTCGCGACGCTTTCGCTTGCCGCGGTGGTCGCCTTGGCCGGCTCGGTCAATGCCTTTGCGCAGAATGTGCCGGTTGTGCGCGATGCCGAGATCGAGGCGCTGGTGCGCGATTTTGCGCGGCCGATCTTCAAGGCGGCGGGCTTGTCGGGCGACGCCATCAACATCGTGCTGGTCAACGACCAGAGCTTCAACGCCTTTGTTGCCGGCCGCCGCCTGTTCATCAACACCGGCGCGCTGATGACGGCCGAAACGCCCAACGAGATCATTGGCGTCATTGCCCACGAGGCCGGCCATATCGCCGGCGGACACCAGCAGAAATTGCGAGAACAGCTCGAGCGCGCCAAGACGATGGCGATCCTGGCGACGCTGCTTGGCGCCGGCGCCATGGTGGCCGGCGCCACCAGCAACAGCCGCGGTCTCGCCGGCGCCGGCATGGGCGTGGTGGCCGGCGGCGGCGAGATGGCGCAACGCAGTATCCTCGCTTATCAGCGCACCGAAGAGATGACCGCCGACCGTTCGGCGATCACCTATCTCAATGCAACCGGCCAGTCCGGCATGGGCATGCTGAAGACGTTTGGCCGCTTCCAGAACGCATTGTCGCTCTCGGGCGCGCAAGTCGATCCCTACAGGATCAGCCATCCGATGCCGCAGGAGCGTATCGCCAATCTCGAAGTGCTGGTGAAGCAGAGCCCTTACGTCGACAAGGTGGACCCGCCGGCACTGCAGCAGCGCCACGACATGATGCGCATAAAGATCGCCGCCTACATGCAGGGCCAGGCGGCGGCGTCGCGATTGATGCGCAAGAACCCCGGCAGCGTCGCCTCACGCTATGGCGACGCGCAGATGACCTATCTGTTCGGCAATCTGGCGTCGGCGCTCACCAAGACCAACGCGTTGATCAAGGAACAGCCGAAAAATCCCTATTTCCAGGAATTACGCGGCGACATCCTGATGAAGGCGAACCGGCCGAAGGATGCGGCGGACGCCTATGCCAAGTCGGTCAGCCTCGATCCGGCGCGATCGGGGCTGCTGCCGGTCTCTTACGGCCAGGCGCTGATGGCGATCGGCACGCAGGATTCGCTGAAGAAGGCGGTGGCGCAGATCAACACCGGCCTCGGACGGGATCGCGAAAACGCCGCCGGATACCGCTATCTGGCACAGGCTTACGGGGAACTCGGCAACATCCCGGCCGCCGAGCTTGCAACCGCCGAAGGGCATTTCTATTCCGGCGACTACAAGAATGCGAAAATCTTCGCCATGCGGGCGCAGCAGAGCATGAAGCGGGGCGAGCCGGGCTGGCTTCGCGCGCAGGACATTATAAACTACGCACCATCAGGTAAGAAGAAGTGAACCTTTCGGACGCAGGCTGCGACACAGCCAAACCGGGCGGACCCGAACACAGGCAAGAGGATCGAGGATCATGACCAAGGCAATTCTGCTGGGCACTACCGGAGTGGCAGCGGCTCTCGCCATGCTGGCGTTCGGCTTCGTCGCCGGCAATCCGCAGACGGCGAAGGCCGGCACGGCACAGCTTGCCCAGACGACGTCCTCAGGTACCAAGCTCGACCGTGCCGAAGTCGAAGGCATCGTCCGCGACTATCTGCTGAAGAACCCGGAAGTGCTTCTGGAGGCCCAGCAGGCACTCGAGGCCAAGCAGAAGGAAGAACAGCGCGTCGCCAGTCTCGGCGTCATCAAAGACGCCAAGGACCAGATCTTCAATTCCTCATTCGACGGTGTTGTCGGCAATCCGAACGGCAAGGTCACCATCGTCGAATTCTATGATTATAATTGCGGCTACTGCAAACGCGCCATCGACGACATGCGCGCGCTGACCAAGGCCGATCCGGACCTGCGCTTCGTACTCAAGGAGTTCCCGATCCTCGGCCCGGATTCGCAGAAGGCGAGCGTCGTCTCGATGGCCTTCCATCTGATGAAGCCGGAGAAATACGGCGAATTCCACAATGCGCTGCTCGGCGGCCAGGGGCGCGCCACCGAGGCGGCGGCGATCAAGGTGGCGCTGTCGCTCGGCGCCGACGAGGCGGCGCTGCGCGAAAAGATGAAGGACCCGAGCATCACCGAGGCCTTCTCCAAGACCTATGACCTCGCCACCAAGCTCGCCATTACCGGAACGCCGTCCTATGTCGTCGGCAACGAGGTGGTGTTCGGCGCGCTTGGCCAGGAAGTGCTGGCCGAAAAGATCGAGGCGGCGAAGGCCGCGCTCTGATCGGCATTCGGGTTTCGATTAGGCTGCGGGTTTCCGGCACGGGCCGTTTTCCGGCTGTTGTGGACGGCGAAAGAACGCACTTGCGCTCTTTTCGCCAGCGTCTATGCCCATTATAGAGGGTCCGGCGCGCCGGCTTAGCCGCGCCGGGAAAGGTCGGCATTTTTTGAAAACGGTTTTCGTCCTGAACGGCCCCAATCTCAACGCGCTCGGCAAGCGCGAGCCGGGCATCTATGGCGGCAAGACGCTTGCCGCGATCGCCGACGACTGCAAGCAGGCAGGTGCCGCACTTGGGCTGGAGATCGATTTCCGCCAGTCGAACCATGAGGGCGACCTCGTCGACTGGATCCAGGAGGCCGCCGACAAGGCCGCCGCGATCGTCATCAATCCGGGCGCCTACGGCCATACCTCGATCGCCATTCACGATGCCATCCGCGCCGTCGCGCCGCTGCCGGTCGCTGAGGTGCATCTCTCCAACATCCACGCGCGGGAACCATTCCGCCACGTCTCCATGGTCGCGCCGGTCGCCGTCGGCATGATCTGCGGGTTCGGGCCGCTCGGCTACACGCTGGCGCTGCAGGCGCTGGCTGCACGCCTATGACCGGCCAACAAACAGAAGGCTCGAAAATGTCGATAAAGAAGAACGGTGTTGACCAGCAGCTGATCCGCGATCTGGCGGGCATACTGAACGACACCAACCTGACCGAGATCGAGGTCGAGCTGGGCGATCTGAAGGTGCGCGTCTCGCGGCAGGCGCCGGCCGTCCATGCCGTCGCCGCAGCTCAGCCGGCCTATGCCCCGGCAGCCGCGCAGCCCGCGGCAGCGGCCGCCCCGGCGACGCCCGACTTGTCAAAGAACGCCGTCGCCTCGCCAATGGTCGGCACCGCCTATCTGGCACCGTCGCCCGACGCCAGGCCGTTCATCGAAATCGGCCAGAAGGTCAAGGAAGGCCAGACGCTGCTGATCATCGAAGCAATGAAGACGATGAACCAGATCCCCTCGCCGCGCGCCGGCACGGTGACGGCGATCCTGTTTGAAGATGCGCAGCCGGTCGAATATGGCATGCCGCTCGTCGTGATCGAGTAGAGCCGGGAACAGGCGAAAGATGTTCCAGAAAATCCTCATCGCCAATCGCGGCGAAATCGCCCTCAGGGTGCTGCGCGCCTGCAAGGAGCTCGGCATCCAGACGGTGGTGGTGCATTCGACCGCCGACGCCGACGCCATGCACGTGCGTCTCGCCGACGAGAGCGTCTGCATCGGCCCGCCGCCGTCGCGCGACAGCTATCTCAACATCCACCAGATCGTCGCCGCCTGCGAGATCACCGGCGCCGACGCGGTGCATCCCGGCTACGGTTTCCTGTCGGAGAACGCCAAGTTCGCCGACATCCTCGCCGCGCACAACATCACCTTCATCGGTCCGACCGGCGACCATATCCGCATCATGGGTGACAAGATCGAGGCCAAGCGTACCGCAAAACGCCTCGGCATTCCCGTGGTGCCCGGCTCCGACGGCGCGGTCACCGAGGACAAGGAAGCCAAGCGCATTGCCGCCGTGATCGGCTACCCCGTAATCATCAAGGCGTCGGCCGGCGGCGGCGGGCGCGGCATGAAAGTGGCGCGTAGCGAGGCCGATCTCGAGGTGGCGCTGCAGACGGCACGCTCGGAGGCGGGTGCGGCCTTCGGCGACGACGCAGTCTATATCGAGAAATATCTGCAGAAGCCGCGCCATATCGAAGTGCAGGTGTTCGGCGACGGCGCCGGGCGCGGCGTGCATTTCGGCGAGCGCGACTGCTCGCTGCAGCGTCGCCACCAGAAGGTCTGGGAAGAAGCGCCCTCGCCGGCGCTCAATGCCGAGGAGCGCGCGCATATTGGCGGCGTCTGCGCCAGGGCGATCGCCGATCTCGGCTATTCCGGCGCCGGCACCATCGAATTCCTCTATGAGGACGGCGAGTTCTATTTCATCGAGATGAACACGCGCCTGCAGGTCGAACATCCGGTGACCGAGGCGATTACCGGCATCGACCTCGTGCACGAGCAGATCCGCGTCGCCTCGGGCGGCGGACTTTCGGTGCGCCAGGAGGACATCCGCTTCCACGGCCATGCCATCGAATGCCGCATCAATGCCGAGGATCCGCGCACCTTCACCCCCTCGCCGGGCACCATCACCCATTTCCACACGCCGGGCGGCCTCGGCATCCGTGTCGATTCCGGCGTCTATTCCGGCTATAAGATCCCGCCCTACTACGACAGCCTGATCGGCAAGCTGATCGTGCATGGCCGCAACCGCGTCGAATGCATGATGCGGCTGCGGCGCGCGCTCGACGAATTCGTGGTCGACGGCATCAAGACGACGCTGCCACTGTTTCGCGACCTCGTTGGCAACGCCGACATCGCCAATGGCGACTACGATATCCACTGGCTGGAAAAATACCTGGCCGAAGGCGAGTGATACAGGGGCGAAGCGATGACCCGTCCCTACGCACCCGGTTATCGCATCCCGACCGACCTTTTGCTCAAAGCCTATGCCTCCGGCGTCTTCCCGATGGCCGAAAGCGCCAATGACCCCGAAGTATTCTGGGTGCGGCCGGAGACGCGCGGCATCATTCCGCTCGACGGGTTCCACATACCGAAAAGCCTGAGAAAGACGATCCGCAAGAACCTGTTCGAGTTCCGCATCGATTTCGACTTCGAGGCGACGATCGAGGCCTGTGCCGAAAGGCGCGAGGAACGTCGGTCGACCTGGATCAACGCGCCGATCCGCGAAGCCTATATCGAACTGCATCGGATGGGCCATTGCCATTCGGTCGAGGCCTGGCACAACGACCGATTGGTCGGGGGGCTCTACGGCGTATCGCTCGGCCGCGTGTTCTTCGGCGAGAGCATGTTCGCCAGGGAGACCGACGCGTCAAAGGCCTGCCTGGTTCACCTCGTCGAACGCCTGAAGGCGCGTGGCTTTGCACTGCTCGATACGCAGTTCACCACCGAGCATCTCAAACGCTTCGGTGCAATCGACGTGCCGCGCGGCAAGTACGAGAAGATGCTGGCCGAGGCGCTGAAGGGCGAGGCCGTGTTTTTTCCATAACCTGGAATGGTTCATCGTTTCACAGAAACGCAATTCCGGACGGAAAGCCGTTCACATTTCCTGGAATGCTCTTGCGGCCGGTCAGCCTTTTGCTGCCGTCACCAGCGGCGTCTGTGCGTGGAACATCATCTTCCAGCCATTGACGCGGTGGACATAGCCGGTGCTGACCAGCGCCGCATAGGCTTCGCCACCTTGCCGCGTCGCACGCGCCTCGTAGGTCAGCATGACGATGTCGCTGCCCGGCTCGATGATGCCCTTGAGGTCGATGTCGAGATCGCGCCAGCGGTTCGGGTCCGTGGCAGTTGCGGCCAGATCGGTATTGCTCATCACCCGCGCCATCTGCGGGAAGGCCACCAGGCAGTCGGTATCGGCATTGGCCTTGAAATAGTCGGCACCGCCGCTCCAGAATCCCCTTTCGATGTCGAGAAGTTCGTTCTTGTTGGCCATCATCATGGCAACCTCCTCCGTAGAGAGGCACCAACGCTCGGGCAACGCGGCGGTTCCGCAGGGCGCGGTATCCGCCGCGCACTGACAGATTCTAGTTGGTTTTGGGGGCGGCGGGTGCCGGCACGTCGGACTTCTGCTTGCAGCCCTTCAGCCAGATATCATAGACGGCATGCTCGACGGCGTTGATCCCGGGGCTTTCGGCAAACATCCAGCCGGTGAAGATACGGCGTATCTTCCGGTCGAGCGTAATCTCGTCGACCTCGACGAACGAATCCGTCTTCGGCTCTTCGTTTTCGGGCCGCGAATAGCAGATGCGCGGCGTCACCTGCAAAGCGCCGAACTGCACCGTCTCGTCGATATAAACATCGAAGGTGATGATACGGCCGGTGATCTTGTCGATGCCGGCGAATTCAGCGACGGGATTGGTGATGCGCTCGGACACTGCCGGTGCTGCAGGCGCCACCGACGCGTCCGGCGCAGGCGGCGCCAATTCCTGCGCAGCAGCGAGCGCCACCATAGAAGCGAGAACGACCGCGGTTAATCCGCCCGTCAAAATTCGGCTGAACATGCTCATTCAAGGTCCGGTGGTTTGCGCCCGGGGTGATTCTCTTAACGCCAAGGCTAGTTGCTGCTGTCGGATCAGCAAACAGCTAAACAGCAATTGTGGCGACAAAGGACCGCCCTCGTGGGGACCGCCCTCGTGGGGACCGCCCCCGTGGGGACCGCGCGCGTGTCGCGGCGATCGATCACGAACCAGGCGTCCAGGCGTCGTAGTCGCCCGTCACCTGCGGACGATGCTGGTTGGTCAGCACCGAGCCTTTCGGGCGATAGGCCGCGGGGCTGCCGGTGAGGTTCGGCACATGCGGCTTTTGCCAGTCGCGTGGCTTGTAGTCTTCGCTTGGCGGCGCAACGTCGACACGATGATGGATCCAGCCATGCCAGCCGGGCGGAATCGCCGAGGCTTCCGAATAGTCGCGGTAGATGACCCAGCGACGGGTGCGGCCTTCCGAATCGACGCCGCCCTCATAATAGACGTTGCCGACCTCGTCCTGCCCGACCTTCTTGCCATGCCGCCAGGTGTGGAAGCGCGTTCCCAATGTCTGGCTGTTCCACCAGGTGAAAAACTGCAGAAGGAAAGTTTTCATGCAAATCCTCGTGGCAAGTCCTTGTGGCAAGTCCTCGCGGCGGCTGCGGCGCCTGTTCCTGCTTATGGCGTCACGGCATTGCGAAGGCAAGGGTCTTGCCGCAACCGGCAAGCAAATGGCTGACGGGAAAGCGAAACGATGATGTTATTTTCGCGGCCGTCCGAAGCAGATGAAATAGGTTGTTGGCAACCTTACGCAGCGTTATTCTAGCAGTTGATGCTTCGTTGCCTCAAGGACGGCAAATGAGAGGGGCTCATGTCATCGCTGGCGGGCACGGCCGGTCGCGCGTTGCCGCAGGTCGTTGAGGCGATCTACGATTCGATTGCCGACGTCGACCGCTGGCAGGCGACACTCGAGGCCATCTGCAATCTGGCGGAAGGCCAGCTTGCCATGCTCGCCGTCATCGACACGATCGCCAGCTCCGCGCGGTTTTCGGTGTCCTGCGGCGATCCCGCAGTTCTTGAGCCATTGAAGCATGACTACGGCTCGCAAGTGCCGTTCTATGCGGCGGTTCCCAAGATGGAGATCGACGTGCCGTTCACCGTCGATTCGATCTACGCCCTGCAAGGCCCGGATACCCGGCAGAGATGGCTCGAAAGCCGCATCGTGCGCGAATGGGTGCAACCCAACCGCCTGGACGATTTCTTCTGGGTGGCGTTGATGAGGCGGCCGACCCGGATCGGCACGTTGATGGTGGTGACCGACAAGGACAGGCGCCAGATTTCCCGCGAGGATATCGAGCTTGTCTGCCTGTTGGCACCGCATGTGCGGCGCGCGGTGACCATCGGCGACCTGTTCGAGGCCGAGCGGCGCAAGGCCGAAATCTTCCGCTCCATCATCGAAAGCCTCGACCATCCGGTGCTGATCGTCGCCGAAGACATGACCATCATCTTCGCCAACCCGTCAGCCGAAGCGCTGCTCGCCGAAAATATCTCGGTCGCTTGCGTGCGCGGACAGCTTTCCTTCACCTATGCCAAAGCCAACGCCGCGATCGGCCGTGCCGTCCAGCTCGGCACGCGCGACGAATTCGCGCTCGGACCTTGCGGCATCAACATTCCCCTGGCCAGGACGGTCGTTCCGGCGGTGGCCCATGTCATGCCGCTGGCGCGGCGTGAAATCTCGGCGCGCATCTCGCAGCGCGCCGCTGCAGCGATCTTCATCGCGGCGGCCGGTTCGGCACCAATCCCGGCGCTGGACGCCATTGCGGCCCTGTTCGGATTGACCGCGGCAGAAAGGCGCGTCGCCGGTCACGTTGCCGCCGGCCTGACGCGAAAGGAGATCGCCGCGGCCGGCGGCGTCTCGGACGGCACCGTCAAGTCGCAGCTGGCGACGATCTTCGACAAGACCGGTACAGGCGATCAGCGCGAGCTCGAACTGTTGATGCGCGAATTGTCGCCACCCTTGCGCTCCAGTTGATTTTGCTCAGGTTCCCCGGACCGGCAGCGGTCCAAAAGACTCGGCCGGCAAGTTTTTCAAGCCCTTGAGACCATCGTCCGCAAAATCTGCGAAACGAAACCGGCATCGTTGCAATTCGGCCAAAATCATGGTGCGGTCGTTCGCGGTCCAGAAACGCGGCACTATGCTCGGCTGGAATGAAAATGGTTTCTGGCGCGGATCTCGATCTTTGACACCGACATCTACCGAGCGGCTGCTCCCCTACCTCTTTCTGCTTGGGCTGATCGTCATCGCGGTCGCTTTCCGGCCACTGCTGCCCGTCGACGAAACGCGATATCTCAGCGTCACCTGGGAAATGTATCTGAGCGGACAGATCTTCGTCCCGACGATGAATTTCGCGCCCTATCTGCAGAAGCCGCCACTGCTGTTTTGGCTTATCGACCTTGTCTGGAATATTTTCGGCGCCAGCCGGCCGGCGGCGATGCTGGTCATCTTCGCCGCCTCCTCGCTCGTCATCTGGCTGACGACGGCGTTGGCAAAGACCCTGTTTCCGGGCCGCGACGACATCGCGCGGCGCATCCCCTGGCTGGTTGCCGGAAGCAGCGTGTTCGTCATCTATTCGACGCTGATCCTGTTCGACCTGTTGCTGACGGTCTTTGTGCTCGCCGCGCTGTTGTCGTTGATTGCCTTTGCCCGCAGCGGCAACCGCTGGCAGGCCGTTCTGGCCGGGCTGTTCATCGGCATGGGCGTGCTGACGAAAGGCCCGGTGGTGCTGATCTATATCGGCGCGCCCATCCTGTTCTACCCGTTCTGGCGCGACCGGCGGGCGGGACTGACGACACCGAACTTCCTCGCTGGAGTGGGCCTGGCCCTGCTCGCCGCACTAATTCCGGTGGCGATCTGGTTGGTGCCGGCGACCATCCTGACAAAAGGCAATTTCGTTTATGATCTCGTCTGGAACCAGTCGGCGGGGCGCGTCACCGGCAATTTGCGCAATTCGCACGGCCGGCCGTTCTATTTCTATCTGCTGCTGCTGCCGGTCATGTTCATACCGTGGATCTTCATACCCGAGTTGTGGCGGTTGAAGCTGCGCACGCGGATACGCAGCCTGATCGACGCGAAGTCGCCGGATCTGCGCGCTTTGCGCCTGCTGTCATTCTCGTTCGTTGCCGTGTTTCTGGTGTTCAGCGCGATATCCGGCAAGCAGCCTCATTATGTCGTGCCGATGTTGCCGTTCGTGGTCATCCTGTTCGGCTATTTCATGGCGGAGATCCCGCTCGCCAGGCTGAAGAGCTCGGCCATCGTCATGCTTGTCATTTTCGGCATCGGCCACGCGGTGGCATCGGCAACCGCGTTCAAACGCTATGATCTGACGCCGCTCGCCAACTTCATCGACGAGCGAAAGGATGCGGACTGGGCCGTGGCTTTCGACTATCAAGGCGAAGTCGGCTTCCTGGCCCGGTTGCAAAAGCCATTCGAAAGCACCGACAAACCGGAAGAATGGCTTGGCTCGCATCCCAGCGGCTATGTCATCGACAAGGTTTCCAAGGATCCCGGCACTGCAGGGCAAATCGCGTTCCGGCTTCGCGTCGAACGCGGCTATCTCGTCGTGCTGAAGGGACAGCATTGACGGTCGTCACCGGTATGCGAGTTCGTCCCCCGCGCGGGAGATGAAGGCGTTGCTGCTTCGTGGTTCCATCGCTCGATAGAACCGGGAGGTATTCATGCGCAAGCTCATCTCGACGACGCTTTTTGCCTTATCGCTCGCTGTGGCCGGCCTTGCCGCCGATCCGGCATGGAGCTTCAAATGTCAGTCCGGAACGATTGGGCAAGGCAGTTGCTCCTGCTCCGGGACCGCCGACTGCACCGATATGCGGCATTCCAAAATGTGCAAGGGCGACCTGAACTGCGGTTCGGGCAAATGCTCCTGCACGGCCGCATTGGTAGTCGACCCCGGCCCGAAAACCCCCAAGCCCAAGGTCATCGCGCCGAAGGCGACAACCAAAGGCGTCGTGAAGCAGTAGATATCCAATCCGAAAGGACGGCGGCTCGACGTCGCTGGGCCGGCCCGATGTTTCGCGGTTCATCCCCCGTGCGGGCGATGAACCGCCATCGAACAAATGCTGCTGTCTAGCCGGAGGGTGGTTTCCAACGACAGAGCGAGGATACCATGTTGAAAACCTGCACGATGCTGTTCTTCTGCCTGATGGCGGCCACCGCGGCCGCCCAGCCGCCGCCTTCGGGGCCGCCGGTTCCCAGTGCGGCACTTGCCCCATGCAACGCCACACAATCGAACAAGCCCTGCAAAGCCGAACTCGGCGTGTTCCTGATCACCAACACCGTCCGCAACCTGGCGCAAGCCAAGGTCGACGCCACCAACGCACAGCTGGCCGCCCAGGGACGATCGTCACGCGCATCGATCGAATCGCTGAAGCAATGGCGGCCGTCGCGCTTTGCGACGCAGATGCTGAACCAGCCGAACAGCTGGTTTGTCAAAGTTCCTTACATCCTGACCATCAAAGTCTCGATCCCGGTGACCTCCGACCGCCACATCGGCATTCCCATAGACGTCAACGTCTTCTGCAGCGGCTGGCAGACCGATTCCAGCCAGGTCATCATCCGCTCGCAACCCGGCCCGGCGAGCTTCGAGGGCGGCAACATCCTCGAAGACGTTTTCAACGTCGGCAACTACATCGACGCTCAGGTACGCAGCTCGTTTTCGGCACCCCTGCCGGTGACGACGCCGGTTCCAAATTCGAAATGCTCGGCAATAGACGGCTCCGATGCCGGCACGCAGGCCACCGGCGATGATCTCATCTTCTGGACGGTGCCGCGGCGCAACCTGGTGGTGACGGACGCCATAGCCAAGCCGACGGTTGAAGTGACCTTCGACAGCCTCACACGCCTGCCAGCCCGCGACTTCCACAACAATGTCGTCTATGCGGAATCCGAGGCCATAAACCTCAACGTCTATGCCAATGAGGACGGCGTTCAGAAAGCCCTGACGATGCGCGAAGGCGACGTGGCTGCGCTGAACCTTCCCGTACTCAGGCTCGACGCGCGAAAATACGATTCGCTGGTCGTCATCGGCAATGTCGACCAGCCGCCGAACGATCCCAGAGACAGCGCCTTCGCGGTAGCGGCCAAGACTGCGGGATTCGGTGCCGGTTCCAAGATCATGCAGATCCCGAAGTGGTATTCGAGGCCTCCGGACCAGTTCAATCACAAACCTACATGGGTCAGAGTTCCGGGCTATGAGCTGCACTATACGGTACGCTATCTCAACAGCGGCGGGCTGGCCGTCGACGGTGAAGCCAGTACGGTCCGGCCCCCAAAAGTCGCCGTTCCGATAAAGACGCCCATCAAGCCGAAAACGCCCTGACGCGGCCGCTCGCGGATGACGGCGGCGGTTCAGACCGCTGCCGCCATCCCCCGCGCGGCAGATGCGGCAGCCCCGGCTTCATGGCCTGATCTTGCGGGAACAAATTGCGCCGCTGCGCCACGAGCGAGCGGCGCCATCGATGGAGACAAACGATGCTGCACCTTCCCCTCACCATGCCCGCCGTCAGGATCATTGCGGCAATCTCGCTGCTTGCCTTCCCGAACTTCCTGCCGCCGGTCACGAGCCCGGCGAACGCGCTGCCGGTCAGCCAATCCTGCCGGATCACCACGTATTACAAGACTGCGGCAAAGGCGACGGAGGTTGGCGTGCGCTCGACGTGCCAGGGCGTCAAAAAATGGGGCGTCACCTCGAAATATTACGAGGTGGAAAAAATCGAAGCCGCCACGCCCCCGCACACGTCGGGTGGAGGCGGCAGCCTGCCGTGCGAGTTTCTCGCTGCCGGCTGCTCCAACCTGCCCGTGAAACGCAACTGAGCGCCAGGCGAACGAGCTAGCCGATCGCCTTCTCCAAAACCAGCGCCGGCAATCCCGAGGCGCCGCCGCAATCGGCCGTGTTGCCGGCGGGCAAGAACCCTCGCGAGCGGTAAAAGGCGACGGCCGGAGCATTTGCTTCCTCGACCTCGACGCGCAGCGTCCGGGCCTCCGGAAAGCTGGCCTCGATTTCGTCCAGCAGCGCCTGGCCGATGCCTTGCCTCTGCCAGGCCGGATGCACGTAAAGCTGGTTCAGCATGACGATCCTGGCATCCGTGGTGGCGGCCGCGAAAGCCATGCCGCCGATGGTTTTGCCGTCGTCGGCGACCAGGAACTCCGAGTTCGGCCGCGTCAGCCGTGCCTTGAGCGCGGCGATCGAATGCCATTCATCGGTGATTTCGGTAACCCGCGCCGCGCCGTAGATGGCGTCATAGGTGGCATGCCACGTCTCGACCAGCAATGCGCGCACCGCCGCCAGATCGCGCTCGCCGGCGGTGCGGACAAAGATCCTACTCGATCCCGAGCTTGGCCTTGACCAGCTCATTGACCGCCTGCGGATTGGCCTTGCCGCCGGTCGCCTTCATCACCTGGCCGACGAACCAGCCGGACATGGTCGGCTTGGCGCGCGCCTGCTCGACCTTGTCCGGGTTGGCCGCGATCACCTCGTCGACCGCCTTTTCGATGGCGCCGGTATCGGTGACCTGCTTCATGCCGCGGCTTTCGACCAGCTGACGCGGATCGCCGCCCTCGTTCCAGACGATCTCGAATAGATCCTTGGCGATCTTGCCGGAGATGGTGCCTTCCTTGATCAGGTCGATGACCGCGCCAAGCTGGTCGGGTGAAACAGGAGCGTTTTCAATGTCCTTGCCGGCTCTGTTCAACGCACCCAGCAAATCGTTGATGACCCAGTTGGCGGCAAGCTTGCCATCGCGACCAGCGGCCACCTTCTCGAAATAGTCGGCGACCGCCTTTTCCGATACCAGGATCGAGGCGTCGTAGGTCGACAGGCCGAGCGAGGTGATCAGCCGCGCCTTTTTGGCGTCGGGAAGTTCCGGCAGGTCCTTTGCCAACTCGTCGACATAGGCCTGGTCGAATTCCAGCGGCAGAAGGTCGGGATCGGGGAAATAGCGGTAGTCGTGCGCTTCTTCCTTGGAACGCATCGAGCGCGTTTCGCCCTTGTTGGGGTCGAACAGCCGCGTTTCCTGGTCGATCTTGCCGCCGTCCTCGAGGATGGCGATCTGGCGGCGCGCCTCGTAGTCGATGGCCTGGCCGATGAAACGGATGGAGTTGACGTTCTTGATCTCGCAGCGCGTGCCGAATTCACCGCCGGGCCGGCGTACCGAGACGTTGACGTCGGCGCGCAGCGAGCCTTCGTCCATATTGCCGTCGCACGTGCCGAGGTAGCGCACGATGGTGCGCAGCTTGGTGACATAGGCCTTGGCTTCATCGGCGGAGCGCATATCCGGCTTCGAAACGATCTCCATCAGCGCCACACCGGAGCGGTTGAGATCGACATAGGACATCGTCGCATGCTGGTCGTGCATCGACTTGCCGGCGTCCTGCTCCAGGTGCAGGCGCTGGATGCCGACCTCGATGTCCTCGAATTCGCCCTGCCGGTCCGGGCCGACCGAGACGATCACCTTCCCCTCGCCGACGATCGGCTGCTTGAACTGCGAGATCTGGTAGCCCTGCGGCAGGTCGGGATAGAAATAGTTTTTCCTGTCGAAGACCGATTTGTGGTTGATCTCGGCCTTTAGGCCCAGCCCGGTGCGGATCGCCTGCTTGACGCATTCCTCGTTGATGACCGGCAGCATGCCGGGCATCGCCGCGTCGACCAGGCTGACATTGGCGTTGGGCGCGGCGCCGAAAATGGTCGAGGCGCCGGAAAACAGCTTTGCCTGAGAGGTCACCTGCGCGTGGACCTCGAGGCCGATGATGATCTCCCAGTCGCCGGTGGCGCCGGGAACCAGGCGCTTGGCGTCGGGCGTGCGGGTGTCGATAATGCTCATAAGGGCCTGCATATTGAAATTGCGGATATGCGAGAACGCATATTTTGATGTGCAACTTCGCTAGTGCAAACCGCCAAAAGAGACAAGCGCAAAGCCGCAGGCGCCGACGCGGCACAGGCCCGCACCTGCCGCGACGAACTGCGATAGCAGCTTGAAAATCGACCTGTCGGCAACCCGGCCGCCGTCACCTATGCCGTGGCGATGTAGGCCCTGATCTCCTCGGCCTCGCGCTCGACATCCTCGATGCGGCGCTTGACCACGTCGCCGATCGACACGATGCCGTCGAGCAGCCCGTTCTTTTCCACCGGCAGATGGCGGAAGCGGCCCTTGGTCATGATCTCCATGACCTCGTTGACGGTGTGGTTCTCATTGCAGATCTTCACCTTGGGCGTCATCGCCGAGCGGATGGCAAGGTCGAGCGCCGCCGCCCCCTCCTTGGCGAGAACCCGCACCACATCGCGCTCGGAAAGAATGCCGACGATCTTGTGATCGCCGTTGGTGATGACCAGCGCGCCGATCCTGTGTTCGGAAAGCATGCGGATGGCTTCGCTGAGCTTTTCGTTCGGCCCGAGCGTCACCACGCCGTGGCCTTTTGCCTCGAGAATTGCCTTAACAGTCATGGCGTCCTCCTCTGCATTTCCTGCCGGCTCCTGCCCTGGCCGGCTTTCCCTGGGATGAACATGGTGCGCCGCGATCGGTTGCTTTTCAAGTGCGGCGGTCTCAGGTCTCCGGCTCGTCCGCCTGCCGGGGCACCTGCTCTCGTCGATCAAAAAACCGCAGGCCGAAGAAGCCGGCAAGAAAGCCGCCAATATGGGCTTCCCAGGCGATCTGGCCGTCAATGCCAGGCGCCAGGCCGAAGAGGCCGGTCGCGAGGTTGATCACCATCCACATGGCGAGAAAGGTGACGACGCCGCGCGAGCGCAGCACCGCCGCCATCGGCAAAGGCCGGCCGGCGAAGGCGGCCTTGCCCGACGAGCGGTCGATGCGGAAGCCGTAGCGTGCCGCCGCGCCCATCATGCCGGAAATCGCGCCGGAGGCGCCGACCAGCGGCGCCTCGCCAAGCGGGTGCATGGCCCAGAACAGCGCCACCGCCGCCAGTCCGGTCGCGGCGAAGAACAGGCTGAAGCGCAGGGCGCCGAAGCGGTTGGCCAACGGTGAGCCGAAGGCCGCGAGCCACACCATGTTGATGGCAAGATGGGCAAAGCCGCCATGCAGGAAGGCATATGTAAAGGGCCGAGAAAACAGGAACCAGTCGAAGCCGTATTGGCCAGTGTAGAGAACAGGAATGAAGGCCCCGTCGTACAATAGTGTCAGCTGCTGGTCTTGGCTAAGCACATACTGCTGCATCAGAAAGACGACGACGCAGATGGCGATCACCGCCAGCACCACGGGCGGCAGGTTGAACACCGGCTCGCGGCGCTGCTCCGGTTCGCGGGCGACAGGCCCACCCTGGCCCTGCTCGATCTCCGGTGGGCTTTCTGGGTCGCTCATATGGCTTGCACTCAGTCGCTGGATTGGACTTGGCGAGCATGTAGATCACGGCCAACCGAATCACAAACGGCGAATCAGCAGCCCCGAATCAAAAAAGAAGCCGTCCAAGGTTTCCCTTGAACGGCTGGTCGAGCCCCCTTGCTCCCCCTGAACTCTTGACTGAAGTGCTGCCGATCGTCGCAAAACGACCGCTTCTGGAGTGGTTTTGGTGTGCCACAGGGCTGGCAGGCGCGCAACGTAAACCAGTTGTTAACCTTAACCGCCCCGACCCGTGAACAAGTATTAACGATGCTGGCACGCATCCTGCTCCGCAACGCATGTAGGTCTTCGGAGGGCGCCCTTCTGTTCACCGATGGGACATCAGAAGACAGAATGCGCGGAGCAGCATTAGCATGAACCAGACCGGATCGATCACGCTGTTCCATTATTGGAACCGGTTGCGTGACGGACGCCCTGCCCCGAAGCGCTCGGAAGTCGAACCGGCCGATATCAAGTCGCTGCTGGCCGACACGTTCATCCTGGAAAAGGACACGCGCGGCGAAGCGGTGTTCCGGCTCGCCGGCACCAGGCTCTGCGCGGTCTATGGCCGCGAACTCAAGGGGTTTTCATTCCCTTCGCTGTGGCGCGAGAAGGACCAGCGACTGATTTCGAAGCTGACCGATGGCGTCTTCGACCTGAAATCGGTGATGCTCATCACCTATGAGGGTTTCAGCCGCAACGGCCGGTCCAACAGGTTCGAGCTGCTCGCGCTGCCGCTCGACGGCGGTGTCGAGAGCCCGCGCTGCCTCGGCGTGATAAGCGCCGTCGAAAAACCTTTCTGGCTGGGTGCCGACCCGGTTCTCGACGCCTTGATCGATTCGATCCGTGTCGTCGATCCCGACAAGGAGCCGATGTTCCCGGGGAACCGGCCGGCGATAGAGGTTCCCTCGCTCGCCCCGTCGGAATTCGACCCGCCCGAGACGATTTCGGCGCTCGGCCAGGCCCGCCGCATCCGTCACCTGGTCGTCTTCGACGGCGGACGCGAGGAATGATGCCCAAAGCTTAAAGCAACAGCGCCGGGCTTTGCCCTTTGTTAACCTGCTTTGTTGTAGTTTTCCGCTGAAATTCCCCGCATCCATGCGCGGAATGCCGAACGGGGTATGGCAGTGATGAGGTCAGCGGCGGTCGACCATGCGCCGTCCCAAGCTGAAAGGCGTAACTTTCAGCGCGTCCGCGTGAAAATTTACGGACGTTTCATGCTGGAAGACCGCACCGAACATCCCTGCCAGGTGGTCGACATGTCGCCCGGCAACGTTGCGTTGCGCACCGAGCGCACCGGCCTGGCTGGCGAAAAGGTCATTGCCTATATCGATCACATCGGCCGCATCGAAGGCGTCATCACCCGCACTTTGCAGGATGGCTTTGCGATGACCGTCATCGCGTCGGAGCGCAAGAGGGACAAGCTCGCCGCGCAACTGACCTGGCTTGCCAACAAGCACGAGCTCGACCTGCCGGAAGACCGCCGCCATGAACGCGTCGCACCGCGCAACCCGACGAGCGTGATGCAGCTTGCCGACGGACGGCAGTACCAGTGCCGCATCATCGACCTGTCGCTGTCGGGCGCGGCGATCGAGATCGACGTCAAGCCGGCCATCGGCGTCCAGGTGATGCTGGGCACCATGCGCGGCCAGATAGTGCGGCATTTCGAAGATGGCGTCGCCATCGAGTTCGCCGTCATCCAGCGGCCGGAAACGCTCGATACCGAATTCAGCTCATCGCGCGGCTGACGCGGAAGCGTTAGCACTATCGGGAAGAGAGGCTGGCGATCCTTCGCGCCCCCTCTGTCCCGCCATCCCAGCTGTTCGAACGGTGCGACGAAGCATGGGAACATGGCCGGCTGGAATCCTTAAACAATTCTATATTCAATTGCGTCAAATTTTATGTTTATTCTATTGGCGTTTTACTTAATGTCTACTTCGCGCTTTTGCGTCAAATAAATCCAGCCGTGTCATTGTCTCCTCAAACGGGGAGACTGAATAATGAACAGGATGAGGGGCAAGCTGTTGCTGGCGGCAATAGCGATGCAGCTTTTCGGTTGGGGGACTGTAAACGCGGCGGAGCCGGCCTTCATGCACACCGGCGGCCGCACCACGCAGCCGGTCGGACACTACGAATTGTGTCAGCAGCTTCCGCAGGAATGCAATCAGAGGACGCCTGGCCGGGCACCCGTCGAGCTGACCCGCAAGCTGTGGGCGACGATCGTCAAGATCAACAATTCGGTCAACAGCAGGGTCGCGCCGCGCACCGACATGGAAATGTGGGGCAAGGAGGAAGTCTGGTCCTTTCCCAATAGCGGCTTCGGCGACTGCGAGGACTATGCGCTGGAAAAGCGCCGCGAGCTGATGAGCATCGGCGTGCCGGCCGGCGATCTGCTGATGACGGTGGTGCGCCAGCGCAATGGCGACGGCCATGCGGTGCTGACCGTGCGCACCAGCCTTGGCGAGTTCATCCTCGACAATCTCCAGCCCAAGGTGCTGTCCTGGACCAATACCGGCTACACCTACCTGAAGCGCCAGTCCGAGCGGAATTCCGGCGCCTGGGTGACGATCAACGACGGCCGCTCCGACGCGGTCGCCAGCGTCCGCTGAGGACGCCAATGCATGTCGCCCAAAAGCGCGTAGCGGTTTTGGGATAACGACATGCATAAAACAGAGGTTAAGTGCGTCGCATGACTTCGCGCTTTAGGAGAAACCCGGTCGAGTCCCCACCCTCCCCGTCCCCAACGACCGGGTTTAAGGAGCCGGCCCCGTCCCCGGGCCGGCTCCACCATTTCCGGCGGAACACATCTCGATAAAGTTATCTCGGCTTTGCCTCCAACTGCGCTTCGTCATCCAAGCTGTCTCACGATCGTTTGTGGGATACGAGCTGCCGTTTGCCGTCGAAATGCTGTTACTTGCCCCTGATACGGAACGCGTCGACAAAGGCGGAAAACGCCGGAGAGGGATGGCGCCGGCTTGGATAGTACAGGTGGTAACCCTGGAACGTCGGGCACCATTTGGTGAGGACTTCCTGGAGAAGGCCACTCTCAATGTGTGGAAGGACGAGTTCGCGCGGCAGATAGGCCAAGCCCACTCCGTCAAGCGCAGCCTGGATCGCCGGCCCCATGTTGTTAAGCGTCAGTTGCCCCTCGACCCGAGCACTGAACTCGCGCGCTCCTTCCCGCAATTCCCAGGCATAGACCGATCCTGACGTCGGCAGCCGGTAGTTGATGCAGTTATGGTCGGTCAGTTCCTGCGGCGTCTCCGGCGGTATCCGGTGGGCGAAGTAATGGGATGAGCCGACCACAGTGTAGGTCACGTCGGCTCCGATGCGCACGGCTACCATATCCCGGGCAATGGACTCGCCCAGACGCACGCCGGCATCGAACTGGCGCTCGACGATGTTGGTGAAGGCGTTGTCGACGACCAACTCGACATTGATATCGGGGAAGTCGCTCAGGAACTTTGGCAGCCGGGCGCGGAAGACAATGTCGACCGAATCGTCGGTGCACACCAGGCGAATGTTGCCGGACGGCCTGTCGCGAAGGACGCCGAGAGCGCTGACCTCAGCCGCGATGCCTTCGAAATGCGGTTCGATGCCTTCCTTAAGGCGTTGACCGGCCGCCGTCGGGGCCACGTCGCGCGTGGTGCGAGACAGAAGACGGACGCCAAGCCGCGACTCCAGCGACTTGATGGTGTGGCTAAGGGCCGAAGGAGTGACCCCGAGCTTGGCGGCTGCTCGGGTGAAGCTCCGCGTCCGGGTGATCTCCAGGAACGCGCGCATTTCGGCGAACTCGTCGCGTGGCATTGATGAGCCTCATTCACAACCACATCAAAATTATACCCGCTAGTCGCATTTAGCCAGCCCGACTACTTAGTTCGGGAACGGACAGGAGACTGCCCTTATGACCATCGATTTCGTGCTGGACGAGGCCACTGCTGCTGACAGCGGGACGACCCCATGGTCTGCGGTGGTCTGCCTGTCGCTGCTGACCTTCCTTCTGGTCGGACTGGAGTTCCTGCCGGTGAGCCTGCTCACCCCGATCGCTCAGGATCTGGCCGTCTCCGAGGGTCAGGCAGGCCAGGCAATCGCGGTATCCGGATTCTTCGCCGTGGTTACCAGCCTCTTCGGCAACTCGCTGTTGCGAAACGTCGATCGACGGACGGTGGTTCTGGTCTATACGGCAGTGCTGGCCGCATCGAGCCTGGCGGTGGCGCTTGCTCCCAACTTCCTGGTCTTCCTGGCCGGGCGGGCGCTGGTGGGCATCGCGATCGGCGGTTTCTGGTCACTGTCGACGGCCATTCTGGCCCGCCTGGCCGCGGGACCCGACCTGCCCGAGGCCATTGCCTTGCTCCAGGGTGGCACTGCCTTCGCATTGGTGATCGCCGCGCCCGTCGGCAGCTTCCTCGGATCGCTGATCGGATGGCGGGGAACCTTTTTCGTCACTGTCCCCATCGGCCTTGCGGCGCTCGTGTGGCAGTTGGCCGTTCTCCCGAAGATGCCGCCGATAGAGATCGCCTCGGTGTCGAGCATGTTCGGCCTGCTGCGGAATCGCAGATTCGCCATCGGCATGGGCGCGACGGGGCTCGCTTTCATCGGGCAGAACGCGCTCTCGATCTATCTGCGGCCGTTTCTGGAAAACGTGACAGGCCTTGAGGTCAACACCCTCTCACTGGCTCTGTTAGGCGTCGGCCTCGGTGGCCTGGCGGGACTGTCGATTGTCGGCCTCATACTCCGGCGGCACCTCACAGCCGTGCTGATCGGGCTGCCGAGTGCACTCGCGGTCTTCGCTCTACTGCTGATTACCTTTGGACCGTTTGCACGCGCCACGGCCGGCCTCCTGGTTCTTTGGGGAATGTTCGCTACCCCGATCCCGGTGGCGTGGAACACCTGGATGACCACGCTCATCCCTGAAGACCTGGAGGCCGGGGGCGGACTCCAGGTCGCCCTGATCCAGTTCGCGATCGCAGGCGGCGCTATTGCAGGAGGCCTGCTGTTCGACGTGGCCGGCTGGTGGAGCGCCTTCCTTCTCGCCGCGATCCTGCTTACGGGCTCGGCCTTGCTCGCCGCCTCGGCCGGCCCCCGCACCTGAACTCTTCAATTCTTGTCTAGGAGAATCTCATGTCCGGAGGAATCGAGAACAAGGTCGTCGTCATCACCGGTGCCAGCAGTGGCCTCGGTGAAGCGACGGCACGCCATCTTGCCGCACGAGGCGCTTCCGTGGTCCTGGGTGCACGCCGGTCACACCGCATCGGCGCCCTTGTCCAGGAACTGACCGCCGCTGGGCACAAAGCCAAGGCCGTTACTACGGACGTCACCGACGCCGGCCAGGTCCAGAACCTGGTGAACACGGCGGTCCGGGAATTCGGCCGCATCGACGTGATGCTCAACAATGCGGGCCTCATGCCGTTGGCCCCGCTCGAACGGCTCAAGGTCGACGAATGGGACCGGATGATCGACGTCAACATCAAGGGCGTCCTTTACGGCATCGCGGCCGCGCTTCCGTACATGAAGGAGCAGCGATCGGGGCACATTATCAATGTCTCGTCCGTATACGGCCATGTGGTCGACCCGGGTGCGGCGGTCTATTGCGCCACCAAGTTCGCGGTGCGTGCGCTATCCGAGGGTCTGCGGAAAGAGGTGAAACCCTACAATATCCGCACCACGGTGATCTCGCCGGGCGCTGTCAGCACAGAGTTGCTCGAGCATATCAGCGAGAAGGATATCCAGCAGGGGACCAGGGACTTCGTGAGCAAGATCGCCGTGGGGCCAGATACGTTTGCCCGAACGGTCGCCTTCGCGATCAACGAGCCCGACGACGTCGATATCAACGAGATCTTGTTCCGGCCGACCGCCCAGCCGGTTTGACTTGGAAGGGGTTATGCTTCGGTATCTTAAGGCCCGGCTCCGCCATTTCCGGGTCGGCTAGACCTTCTTCAGCCCCGCCCTGAACCGCCTGCCGTTTGCCACATAATGCGCGGCCGAGGCGCGCAGCCTGGCGACTGCGGCCTCGTCGAGCATCCTGACGACGCGCGCGGGTGAGCCGACGATCAGCGAATTGTCGGGGAATTCCTTGCCTTCGGTGACCAGCGCGCCGGCGCCGACCTGCGAGTTGTTGCCGATTTTCGCGCCGTTCAGCACGATGGCGCCCATGCCGATCAGGCTGTTGTCGCCGATCGTGCATCCGTGCAGCAAGGCGCGATGGCCGATCGTGCAGCCTTGGCCGACGGTCAGCGGAAAGCCGGCGTCGGTGTGCATGATTGTGTGCTCCTGCACGTTTGTGTCGGCGCCGATGACGATCGGCTCGTCGTCGCCGCGGACGACGACGCCGAACCAGAAGCCGGCATTGCGGCCAATCCTGATATTGCCGATCAGGGTGGCATCGGGCGCGATCCAGTTGCTGTCGGCGTCCTCGAAGGCGGGCGCTTTTCCGTCAATCGCGTAGATCGGCATTGCTGTCTCCAGATCGTCTCACACCGACAAGCTGCCAGACCCTAGAAGCGAAGCCGCCCAGGACGCAACGGCGATCACCACCATGCCCAGCGCCAGCGCCCAGATGGTCGCCGTACAGCCGCAGGAGATCAGCCCCAGCACCGAGATGCGACGCTCGCGCCAGGCGTCCAGCGCCTCGTTGGCGAACATCAGCGGCCCGGCGCAAGCCGTCGCGGCGAGCGAGCGCAGCATGTGCTTCGACGATACATAGGGCTGGACGAAGGCAAGGCTCCGGCCGGCGATCAGCTCCATCGCCGATCCGGCCAGGCCGCAAGCCGTCAGCCCAGCCATAAAACTGAATATGATTTGTTCGACCGGGCCCATCTTTACCCTCCGTTTACCATGAAATCGCAAAGTCGCCTGCAAAAGCTGCGAAGCAAGAGCCGTGCCGGGCCGAGATGTGCCGCTCAGGCACACCCGATGGGACGGCAAACGAGGGTCGCGATGAAGCAGGCAGCCGCCACAGAGGGCCCGCAACTCAGCGTTGTCGATTCGACGCTGATGAGGCGGGTGTTTTATGCATTCGCGACGCTGGCGCTGCTTTCGGTGGCGATCAGCCTCGGCGGCAAATGGTTCGGCCGCTCGATCGCCATGGCCGGGTACACCGACGAAACCACGGTCCACAAGGTCGTCATCGGCAACAACGTCATCGCCGTGCCGGCCAATGTCATCCGCTTTGCCCAGGCCCGGCGCGACGGCATCGCCTCGCGACTCGACCTCTATCTGCGCTATCCCGAGATGGACGGCTACAGCGAGGCTGCCCGCAACGACTTCAACCACACCGGACCCAGCAAGGACATCGTCTTCCTGTCGTTCGAGCCGCAGATGATGTCGCGCGACATGAGCGGCCGCTTCGCGCCGATCTACAGCGCGCTGATCGCCAGGCCGGGTACGCCCGGCCCTGGCGGCACCACGCTTTACGCCTTCAGCGAAAAATCAGGCTATCTCAACGAAGTGCTGGCGGTCGCCGATCGCCCCGGAAAGGATCCGTTCGTCGCACGCTGCCTGAGCGGCCCGAGCTCGGACGAATCGCTGGCGCCCTGCGAGCGCGACATCCTGGTCGGCGACAATCTCAGCCTTACCTACCGCTTCCCCCGGGAATTCCTGGGCGACTGGCAGGGGCTCGACGCGGCGATTTCTGCCGAAGCAGCGCGTGTGCTGAAGACCGGGCGGTAAGCAACGAAACGAGCCGTTCCGTAGCGATCCTTCGCGCCCCTCTCTGTCCTGCCGGACATCTCCCCCACGAGGGCGGAGATCGGCCGTCATCTTGGCTTTCGCCAAATCTCCAATGTTGCAGTAAGAGTGCAGCGCCGAGGCTGCCAATCTCCCCCCAGGTGGGGGAGATGGCCGGCAGGCCAGAGGGGGGCGCTGTCCCACCGGCGTCCTGCAAGGTTCCGTACCGCCGCAGCACTTGAGGCGTAGCGGCCAGCTAAACTCCCAGCTCAGGCCAGATCGATGTCGAGGATCGCCATCGAGAAATTATAGTCCCCATCGTCCTCGTCCTTGAAGACGATGCCGAGGAACTCGTCGCCGACATAGACCTCGGCCGAATCTTCCTTACGCGGCCGCGCCTTCACTTCGAGTTTAGGGTTCTGGAAGGTGCGCTTGAAATAGGCGTCCAGCTTTCTGATTTCGTCCGGCTTCAACAGTCTTCTCCGATCGTCGCTTGCTAAAGTGCGTCGCGTCTGAAGAGACGATGCGACGCGCTTTAAATCTTGCTTCATGCATGTCGCTATCCCAAAAACCGCTGGGCACTTTGGGCGACATGCATTGGTGAGCGCGCTTCTGGCACGTCGACAATGGCCATGTAAAGGCAAGCCGGCATGGGGGGCAGGAATTCAGCCCCTGCCCGAGCACTCAGATGTCGAAGCTGACGACGTGGTCCATCGTCTGCGATGGCAACAGCTGGTCCATCTGCCGCGAAGGCTGGTCGCAGCCGGTCTCGCCGACGACGCGGGCCGGCACGCCGGCAACCGTCTTGTTGTGCGGTACCGGCGACAGCACCACCGAGCCGGCCGCGATCTTCGAGCAATGGCCGATCTCGATGTTGCCGAGGATCTTGGCGCCGGCGCCGATCAGCACGCCGTAGCGGATCTTGGGATGGCGGTCGCCGCCGGCCTTGCCGGTGCCGCCCAGCGTCACGCCGTGCAGGATCGACACGTCGTCCTCGATCACCGCCGTCTGGCCGACGACGAGGCCGGTGGCGTGGTCGAGGAAGATGCCCTTGCCGATGCGGGCAGCCGGATTGATGTCGGTCTGGAACACCGAGGACGACCGGCTCTGCAAATACAGCGCGAAGTCCTGGCGGCCCTGGTTCCACAGCCAATGCGCCAGCCGGTGCGTCTGGATGGCGTGAAAACCCTTGAAGTAGAGCACCGGCATGATGAAGCGGTCGCAGGCCGGATCACGGTCGTAATAGGCCTGGATATCGACGCGCACCGTCGTCGACCAGTCCTTGTCGTCGGCCGCCATCGCCTTGAACGTCTGGCGGATGAGGTCGGAGCCGATGTCCTGATGGGCGAGGCGCTCGGCCAGCCGGTGAATGACCGCTTCTTCCAGGTTTTCCTGATTGAGGATGGTCGAATAGAGGAACGCCGCCAGCAGCGGATCGCGGTTGACCGCTTCCATCGCTTCGTCGCGGATCGAACGCCAGATCGGATCTACCGGCTGCACCCTGGTGGGACGGGAAATCGTAACGCTGTTCATCTGATGTCTCCGGCCATCCAATGTCTCGGCCATCCAATGTCTCGGTTGGCGGCTTGCCTATTCTCCGGCCGCACCTATAAGCCAGATCATAGCACGGGTGAACTCAATTTTCCTTAGTGCTTCGTGAAATGGATTTGGTTGGCGGAATTTCAAGCAGCCATGGAAAACGCAACCTTGATGGACGAGACCCTGAAGCGCGAGCTTTCCGCGCTCTATGAGGCCGAAGACCGCCACTACCATGACCTTGGCCACATCGAGGCGACGCTGGCGCTGGCCAATGATTACAAGGCGTTGTTGCATGATCCTGAAGCAGTCGAGGCAGCGATCTGGTTTCACGACGCGATCTACGACAGCCGCGCCAAGGACAATGAGGCGAGGAGTGCCGCACTTGCCGAGGAAAAGCTCGCCGGTCGCGCCGATGCACAACGCCTCGGCCACATCGCGGCGATGATCACTGCCACCGCCGGCCACGAATTGCCGCCCCTTGGCGACCAGCATTCGGTTCGCGACGCGGCGCTGTTCCTCGACATGGACCTGGCGATCCTGGGTGCTGCGCCCGACGTGTTCGACGCCTACGAGCAGGCGGTCCGCCGCGAATATCAGTGGGTCGATGAGCCGATGTGGCGGGCCGGCCGTGCCGCAGTGCTAGAGGGCTTCCTCGCGCGTCCGCATATCTTCCACAGCGAGGAATTCCGCCGGCGCTTCGAAACCCAGGCCCGGCATAACATGGCGCGCTCGCTCAGGGCGTTGGGGCACAGCCCGCGCCGATCGTAGCCCGACGCGTCGGCCACTTGCGTCCGGAAGATTTGCCCGAAATCACGTAAACGCGCCTATGGTCGATGCCATGGTCCACAGCATAAACACCCCGGCGGCAAGCGACGCGCCGTTGACCACGATGCCAGCCAGGCCGAGCAAACGATTGTCGTTTGGACGACCCAGCGCCATCAGCCCGAAGACCGCGCCGGTAAGATGCGCCAATGGCCCGACCAGGAAAAATACCGCCATGAAGAAGCCCGTCACACTGTGCTGGATAAGCACGGACGCGTCGCTCGGCATTGCCATCAACGCGGTGATCGCTATCGCGCCTGCCACCAATGCAGCCAGCCCTAGAACAACGGACCATTCGCCGAACCTGCTTTTCGCAACGACGCCCAGCAAAGCGGCGTCGCTTCTTCCCCATTGTGCCATCGTACCCTCTGCCCCTCGTTCAGCGCGTGGCGGGTTTGAACCGATCCACACGTCACGCTTAGTTACCCCGGTATCGTTGCAAAACCGCTAAGAACCCCAGCTTCAGGCCCGATGGCCGCTTTTTGGGGAGCCATCCATCAGAGCGGATGCTCGGCATAAAACTCCAGCACACGCTGCTTGAAGGTCTTGTCGCCGACCGCCAGCATGTGGTCGCGACCTTCGATGTGAAACGCCCTGGCGCTCGGCATCAAGGCGGCGAGCTCATCCGGCGAGCCGCCGATGTCGTCCTTGGTGCCGACGGCGATCAGCGTCGGCTGGGCAATGCGGGCAAGATCGGCCTCGCTCAGCAATTCGCGGGAGGTGGCGATGCAGGCAGCGAGCGCCCGGCGATCGCTGCGGGTCTGATCGGCGAAGGCACGGAACGAGCGGCCGCGCGGATCGCTGGTGCCTGCCGGATCGTCGGCCAGAAGGGCGTCGGCTATCGGATCCCAGTCGCCGACGCCGTCGACCATGCCGATGCCGAGGCCGCCGAAGACCAGCGTCGCCACCTTGTCCGGGTCGGAGAGCGCCAGGAAGGCCGATATGCGCGCGCCCATCGAGTAACCCATGACATGAGCGCGTTCGATGCCGAGATGGTTCAAAAGCGCTGCCGCGTCCGACGCCATTTTTGCCGGCGTGTAGTCGGCTTCGTCATAGCTCTTCGACGACGAGCCATGGCCGCGATTGTCAAAGGCGATGGCACGGTAGCCGGCATCGTTCAGCGTCTTGAACCAGCCGGGCGACACCCAGTTGACGTAGTGGCTCGAGGCAAAGCCGTGGATCATCAGCACCGGATCGCCCTGCCCCGATGCCGGCTGGCGGTCAAGGAAAGCAAGGTCGAAACCGTCATGGGAGAAGAACTGCATCGGCCGAAGATCCTGCCCGTTCAGTCGGAATCGACATTCGGCGCATCGCCCTTGTCGGGCGGCGGCATGGCCGGCCCCGGCGCCGTGCCGATGGCCGGATGGCGCAGCAGGTCGCCGTCCTCAATGCCCTTTTTGGCGGCCGTGCCCGCCTTGAGCTCGAGCACGAAGCGCACCGGTTCGTCCGGCGAGATGATCGCCTCCGACTGCGGCTCGCCTTGCCTGATCGCCCGGATCCGGCCGTCCTGGCCGACGAAGATCAGGTCGAGCGGCATCGGCGTGTTCTTCATCCAGAAACTCACATCCTGCGGCGCGCCGAACACGAACAGCATGCCGTGATTGTCGGCCATGTGGCGGCGGAACATCAGGCCGGCTTCGCGCTCGGCGGGCGTGTCGGCGATTTCCACGGAAAAAGAACGCTCGCCGGCCTTCGTCACCGCGACCAGCGGCGCCGGGTCGACGGGAAGGATCATCGCCTTGCCGTCGGCGGAACTCGGTTGCTGAAAATAGAAGAAGGCGCTTGCGGCGACGATGAGGAAAATCCCGGCGCAGAGCGCGCCCGCCGTCAGCCGGTTCCTGTGAGCCATATGAAATCCTCGGCCGGAACTAATGCGAGACCGGCAAGGTACCCATATCGGGGTGAATTTCGGCAGCCATAAGGCCTTTGTCGCCGCGTCCGAAGCGGACCAGCACCACCTGGCCCGGCCGGAGTTCGGTGATGCCGTAGCGGCGCAGCGTCTCCATGTGGACGAAAATGTCCTCGGTGCCCTCGCCCCGGGTCAGAAAGCCGAACCCCTTGGTGCGGTTGAACCATTTGACCAGCGCCCGTTCGAGGCCGCTTTCCGGCGTCACCGCGACATGGGTGCGCTGCTCCTGCATCTCCGCCGGATGCACCGCCGTGGTGACATCCATCGAGAGCACGCGGAAGGCCTGCAGCCCGCGCTCGCCCTGCTTGACCAGGCAGACGACACGGGCGCCTTCCAGGGCGGTCTGAAAACCGTCCTTTCGAAGGCATGTCACATGGAGGAGGATGTCGCCCGAAGTACCATCATCGGGAAGGATGAAACCGTAGCCCTTGGCCACGTCGAACCATTTGATGGCGCCGGCGATTTCGACGAGATCGGCCGTATCGGCGCTTTCATCCCGCTTCAACGCATCGTTACCGGCCCCGTCCCGCCCCATGAAAGAGGCCTTTTCCCCCATAAGAACGCCCCCTTTTTTCAACAAACACCGCAACTGATTCTTGGTATCAGATTAACACCGCGGCTTCCGGTGTGTGCAAGACCTGACGTGCCTTTTTTCACGGTTCCGTACAGGAATAGCGGATTTGCCGTTTGCCGGCGCCGGCAAGCGTGGCCAATTGCCCTTTGGCCGGGCCGCCCCTATGTTGCGCCGCAACGCAACATAAGGAGGAAATCATGCGCTATCTGCACACCATGGTCCGCGTCGCCGACATCGATGCTTCGCTCGATTTCTACTGCAACAAGCTTGGCCTCAAGGAGGTGCGCCGCCATGAAAACGAGCAAGGCCGCTACACGCTGATCTTCCTCGCCGCCCCCGAAGACGAGCAGAGCGGCATCAGCGAGAAAGCGCCGCTGGTCGAGCTGACCTACAATTGGGACCCGGAAGACTACAAGGGCGGCCGCAATTTCGGCCATCTCGCCTATGAGGTCGACGACATCTACGCCACCTGTCAGCGGCTGATGGACAATGGCGTTACCATCAACCGGCCGCCGCGCGACGGCAACATGGCGTTCGTCAAATCGCCGGACGGCATCTCGATCGAGCTGTTGCAGAAAGGTCCGGCCAAGCCGAAGGCCGAGCCGTGGGCGTCGATGCCGAACACCGGCAGCTGGTAACCGATCACGCCATCTTGAACGGACGCAGGCGGGCCCTGGTTCGGTTTTCGCGTCCGCATTCCCAAGGAGAATTCATTCATGCCGGCCAGCCATGTCGACGTCGCCACCGAACATGCCAGCCGCTATCTGCAGCAGCTGTGCAAACATTGGGCGCACAAGTTTCCCGTCGAATTCGACCCGAACCACGGCACCATCGATCTGACGCTCGGCCGCACGGTTCTCGATGCCGACCCGGCTGCGCTGCACATTGCAGTGACGACCGATGAAGCCGGCTCGCTCGAGCGCCTGGAAACGGTCGTCGCCGAGCACATCAAGCGCTTCGCCTTCCGTGAAGAGCTGGCATTCGACTGGAAACGCGCTCCGGCCGCGTAGACGACCTGTCAACCGCCGGCCTGGGCCATGTCCAGCAGCATCAGCACGGTGCGCCAATTGCGCGCCGTGCCCGGCACCTTCAGAACGCGCGGAATGAGATTGGCAAACACCGATTTGCCGAGCCCGTCAGGCGCATGCAGGTAGAGCACGTCGCCCTTGATCTCGAAGCGTTCGGGCCCGGTGCATTTTTCCGCCAGCCGGGCGACCTCCTCGGCGGTCGGCCGGCGCTCCAGCGCATAGGCATGCAGCTTGGTCGGCTCGCCGGCCACTTCCGGATAGGGATTGTCCGCCGCCAGCCGCTCGAGCCAGCCGAGATCGCGCACCATGATGCGTGAATGGAACCCCCATTTCTTCTCGAATTCCGCTTCGAGCCGCCTGGTCAGCAGCGCTGCATCGCCATCTGGCGACCGGAACACGGCGTTGCCGCTCTGCACATAGGTGGCGACATCGGAGAAGCCGAGCTGCTCGAAAAATGACCTGAGTTCCGCCATCTTGACGATGCGGTTGCCGCCGACATTGATGCCGGAAAACAGCGCGATAAAAACGTTCGCCGGAGCGTTCGGAAGATCGTTGCTGCTCATATGATGAACCCGGCGAGCGTCTCGTTGTCGGTGATGTCCTGGTAATGGACGCTCTCGGCGTCGAAATTCGCCTTGAGCAGGTCGAAATTGCGGCGGTCCTTGGTTTCGATGCCGATCAGCACCGAACCGAAATTGCGCGCCGATTTCTTCAGATATTCGAAGCGGGCGATGTCGTCGTCGGGACCCAGCAATTCGAGGAAATCGCGCAGCGCGCCGGGCCGTTGCGGAAAGCGGATGATGAAGTATTTCTTCAAGCCCTCGAAGCGCAGCGCCCGTTCCTTCACATCCGGCAGCCGCTCGAAATCGAAATTGCCGCCCGACACCACGGCAACGATGGTCTTGCCCCTGATTTCCTTCCTGGAAAAATCTTTGAGCGCATCGATCGCCAGCGCGCCGGCCGGCTCGAGCACGACGCCTTCGACATTGAGCATTTCGATCATGGTCGCGCAGAGCCGGTTTTCCGGGATCAGCCGCACGGTGTCGGCGGCAAACTCCCTGAGGTGGCGCAGCGGCTCGCGGCCGATCTCGGCCACCGCTGCGCCGTCGACGAAATTGTCGACCTTGGCGAGCTTGACCCGCTTTCCGGTGGCGAGGCTCTCGCTCAGGCTCGGGGCACCGGCCGGCTCGCAAAAGACGAAACGTGTTTCTCGCTGCTGGTCGGCGAAATAACGGGTGACGCCGGCGGCCAGGCCGCCGCCGCCGACCGGCAGCATGACGATATCAGCCATGCGCGCACCGGGCATCTGGCCTGATATTTCGTAGGCGACGGTCGCCTGCCCTTCGATGATGTCCTTATGGTCGAACGGCGGCACCATGTGTGCGCCGGCAGTTTCGGTGAATTCGAGTGCGGCGCGGTAGCAGTCGTCGAAGAAATCGCCGACCAGCCTGATCTCGACGAATTCGCCGCCGAACAGCCGCGTCTTGTCGATCTTCTGCTGCGGCGTGGTCACCGGCATGAAGACGACGCCCCTCTTGCCGAAATGGCGGCAGACGAAGGCAAAGCCCTGCGCATGATTGCCGGCCGAGGCGCAGACGAACAGCTCGGCCTGATTGCCGGCGGCGAGCGTCTTGCGGAAGAAGTTGAAGGCGCCGCGGATCTTGTAGGAGCGCACCGGCGTCAGGTCCTCGCGCTTCAGCAGCACCCGCGCGCCGGTCTTCTTCGACAGATAGTCGTTTTCCTGCAGCGGCGTTTCCGGAAAGATCTCGCGGATCGCCGCAGCGGCAGCAGCGACGCGAGAGGAGAAACTGGTCATGGCACGAGCACCCCACAAGCTACGCGAGTTCGGTCCCGCTATTGCATATCCGGCCTCGCGAAGCCATTGTCCGGCCGCCCCGAAGGGGCATTTCCGGAATCAACGTAAGCATTTGGGGGCGTTTGCTCATGCCTGTCGCATCGGTTGCCCAGAAAACCGTGTCGCTGCCGGAGTTCGGCGAGCCGACGGTGATGCCGCTGGTTACGCGCGCCACCTATGAGGCCCGTATCGCGGCGCTGGTCGCACTTGGCCGGTTCGATGTCTTCGTCGTCTATGGCGACCGCGAACATGCGGCCAATGTCGCCTACCTCTGCGGCTACGATCCGCGCTTCGAGGAGACGCTGCTGGTCATCGTTCCCGGTAAGCCGCCGAAACTGCTGGTCGGCAATGAGGGCTGGGGCTATGCCGAGATCTGCGACGGGCCGTACGAGCGCGTGCTCTACCAGACGTTTTCGCTGCCGGCGCAGCCGCGCGACCGCTTGCAAGCGCTGGCCGACATCCTCGTCGATTGCGGCCTGAAAGCCCGCCAGCGCATCGGCGCCATCGGCTGGAAGCCGTTCGGCCCCGGCGATGCGGGCTTTGGCGAAACGACGCTCGACCTGCCGTCCTTCATCGCCGACACGTTGCGCAGCCTTGCCGGCGATAGGGGCACGGTCGTCAACGCGGCGAACCTTTTGATGAACCCTGCCGACGGCCTGCGCGCGATCAACGAGGCCGACCAGCTGGCCGCGTTCGAATTCGCCGCGACCTATTCCTCGCAAGGCCTGCGCAACGTCCTGCAAGGCATCGAACCCGGTATGACCGAATTGCAGGCGGCGCGGCTGATGGGTATCAACGGCCTGCCGCAATGCTGCCACCCGATGCTGTCGGCCGGCAGGCGGGCGGCCTATGGCCTGCCGAGCCCGCGGCTCGAAATCATCAAGCGCGGCGACCCGATCACCATGGCCTATGGCATCCAGGGCTCGCTCAATGCCCGCGCCGGTTTTCTGGTCGAGGACGCGGCCGAGCTTCCGAGGGGCATCCAGGACTATGTCGAGAAGCTGGTCGCGCCCTATTTCTGCGCCGTCGTCGACTGGTACGAGACGGTCGGCATCGGCGTTCCCGGCGGCGCGTTGTGGCAAGCTGTGCACGAGCGCATCGGCGATCGGTTCTTCGGCGTAGCGCTCAACCCCGGCCATCTCATCCATATCGACGAATGGATGCATTCGCCGGTATTTTCCGGCTCCGACATCAGATTGAAATCGGGCATGGCCTTGCAGGTCGACATCATCCCGGCGACCGGCACCGATTATTTCACCACAAACATCGAGGACGGCATCGCGCTGGCCGACGAGGCGCTGCGCGAAGAGATCGCGGCGCGCTTTCCCGAGGCCTGGCGCCGCATCGAGGCGCGCCGCGCCTTCATGACCGGCGTGCTCGGCATAAGGCTGAAGCCGGAAGTGCTGCCGTTTTCCAACATTCCGGCGTTCCTGCCGCCGTTCTGGCTTTCGCGCAACAGTGCGATGGCAGTCGCGGGGCGCTGAGCGCATTTCGGGCGCCTGCGACTTACTTCTGCCGCACTTCGCCTGTCCGGGAGGTGCGGCGGAGGTGGATGGGCCTTTGGTCAGGCTGGAGTGGAATTGCTTAAGTGCCCTTGAAGACGATTTGCATCATTGTCCTTGCCGCGCTGCTCGCCGGCTGCGGCGGCCGCCAAACCGAGGAACTGCTCGGCAGCGCCATGATGGCAGTGCCGGTGACGGAAATCGCCGGCAATCACTCGATCTTCATCGCCACGACGCGCAAGCGCTCCGACGATCCCAACAAGGTCTTCGACGGCGAGCGTTCGGCGACGCTGAACTATGCCCGCGTCAACGTCACCGTCCCCGGCATCCACAAGACAGGCCAGATCGAGCGGCGCTCACGCGGCAAGTCGGACGATCCGGCCAAATACTTCATGGCTTCCGAGGTCGTCGGCTACGACACCCAGCCGAAATTCTCCAGCGCCCTCAGCGCCGACATCGCGGCGCGCGGCGGCCGTGTCATGGTCTTCGTCCACGGCTACAACACCGGCTTCGACGACGCGGTCTACCGCGTCACCCAGATCACCCATGATTCCGGCTATCCGGGCACGCCGGTGCTGTTTTCCTGGGCGTCGGGCGCCAAGACCACCGACTACGTCTACGACAAGGAAAGCGCCAGCGTTGCCCGCGACCAGCTGGAAGTGACGCTGAGAATGCTGGCGCAGACCGGCGCACGGCGCATCGACATCGTCGCCCATTCGCTGGGGACCTGGGTTACCATGGAGGCGTTGCGCCAGCTCGCCATCACCGGCGACCGTGATCTGGGCGGCAAGCTCGGCGACGTCGTGCTGGCCTCGCCCGACATCGACGTCGACGTGTTCAAGAGCCAGATGCGCCGCTACGGCAAGCCGGACAAGCCGTTCATCCTGCTGCTCTCCGACGACGACCGGGCGCTGCGGCTCTCCGGCCTGATCGCCGGTGCGCGGCCGCGCGTCGGCGACTACAAGAACGCCGCCGACCTCGCCAGCTATGGCGTGTCGGTCGTCGATCTCTCCAGCGTCAAGGGAACCGACCGCTTCAACCACACCAAATTCGCCGATAATCCGGAATTGGTGCAGTTGATCGGCCAGAAGCTGCGCGAGGATGACGGGTTTGCCAGCGACCGCGAAGTGACAGACCGCATCGCCTCGGTCGGACAATAACTGCATTGCGCGGCAGTGACTGTTGACCATTGCCGCACCATCGGAACAGTTTGAACTGGACCGTGCCGGCCTCTGCCTCTATCGAATAGGCCAAGACGTCTCCGGCTCGACGTCGCCTTTGCGGGAGCCCGCGTGATCGTGCCTTCGAAGATCTTTCTCGTCGTTGCGTTCGCGCTCGCGGTTACCGGCTGCGCCGGCCAGAACACGCACGATCTGCTCAACAAGACGACGATCATCGTGCCTGCTTCGGACATTGCGGCGACGCACAAGATCTTCGTCGCCACAACCCGGCAAAAGGCAATGAAAGAGCCCCGGCAGGTGTTCGACGGCGACCGTTCGCCGACCACCAGCTTTGCCAGCGTCGAGGTGACGGTGCCCAAAATCCACCAGCTCGGCGCCATCGAGCGGGTCAAGGGCTCGGTCAACAGCAATCCGGCGAAGGATTTCACGGCGACCGGCGTCACCTTCTACGAAGGCGCGCCGCAATTCGCCAAGGCGGTTGGCGCCGACATCGCGATGCGCGGCGACCGCGCGCTGGTTTTCGTGCACGGCTTCAACAACGGCTTCGATGACGGTATCTACCGGCTGACGCAGATCGCGCACGACACGAAATACCCCGGCACGCCGGTGCTGTTTTCGTGGGCGTCGAGCGGCAAGACGACCGGCTACATCTACGACAAGGAAAGCGCCAATGCGGCGCGCGACGATCTCGAAGCGACGCTGCGCATGCTCGCCAAGAGCCGCGCCAAGAGCATCGACATCATTGGCCATTCGATGGGGACCTGGGTGACCATGGAAGCGTTGCGCCAGCTTGCCATCACCGGCGACCGCGACCTCGGCGGCAAGCTCGGCTACGTCATCCTGGCCTCACCCGATATCGACGTCGACGTGTTCAAGAAGCAGATGATCCGCTACGGCAAGCCAGACAAGCCGTTCGCCGTGCTACTGTCGGGCGACGACCGGGCGCTCAGGCTGTCGACCCTGATCTCCGGCGACAAGCCACGCGTCGGCGACTATGGCGACGCGGCCGACCTCGCCATGGCGTCTCGGTGGTCGACCTGACCAAAACCAAGGGCGGCGACCGGCTGAACCACGCCAAATTCGCCGACAACCCGTTCCTGGTGCAGCTGCTCGGCGACCGCCTGCGCGCCCCGGCCGGCCTCGCCTCCGAAGAGACCGCGCCGGCCCAGCTCGACAATCTCGGCCAGGGTCTCGGCAAGGCCGTCGGCTCGGTCGCCGAAATCGTCATCACCACGCCGTTCAAAGTGCTGACCATCGCCACCGGCGGGTGAGCCGACCTCTGCTGCCAATCACGCAGGTGATTGGCAGCTGTCAACAAAAACGCTCTGCAGCGATCCTTCGCGCCCCCTCTGTCCGGGGGGGGCGCAGCCCCCGGGGGGGTGGGGGCGGGGCGGGGGGGGGG
>NZ_JAMYUA010000018.1:0-123281 GCF_040322715.1 Mesorhizobium sp. M0106
TCGGAGCCGAACTCCGGGTATCCGTTCAGGCCTCAAGGGAAAGACGAGGGCGATCCGACTCTAGCTCGACCCGTCAAACGGTCAGCAATTCCACCGATCCGACCCTCGCCGCTGAGGGAGGGCGGCTACCCTCTCTCAGCGTTCCTTTCTGACCCATTCGGCAGCGAAAGTCATAAGACAAGCAATTCCAGGAAAAGTGTGAAACGGTTTTCCGTACGGAATTGCGCAAAAACAAAGAGATAGAGCGGTTCGGCGTTTCCGTGAACGATGAACCACTCTAGCCATTGTTGTAGGGGAAGAGCTTGAAATACGGCTGCGCTTCCTCGATCACACGGGCAACCGAGGGGCGTTGCAGCAACCGGTCGTGATAGCGCCTGACCGCAGGATATTCGTCTCCGAACGGCTCGACCTTGTTGGCGTAGAACAGCGCGGGGGCGGCAGCGCAGTCGGCCATGGTGAAGCTCGCACCCACCGCCCATGTCGTCGACTGCATGTCCTGTTCAATGATGGCGTAGGAGCTGCGCAGCTGGGCGCGGGCCTGCTCGACGCCGAACGGATCGGTCTTGCCCTCCGGCCGCAGCCGGTCACCAACGATCTTCTGCATCGGTTCCTGGACGTAGAAGTCATAGATGCGGTCGGCAAGCCGGGTCTGACGGGCGAGATCGAGATCGCCGGGGATCAGCTCGACCGGTCCGGGATAATACGCGTTGAGATATTCGACGACGATCGTCGATTCCGGCACGGTCCGGTCCAGCGCCTCATCGCGCAGCACCGGCATCTTGCCGGCCGGCCACAATTTCAGGAACGCCGCGCGCGACTGTTCATTGCCGAGATCGACGACGACCGATGTGAATGGCGTGCCGTTCTCATAGAGCGCGATCAGCGGTTTCCAGCAGAAGGAGGCCAGCGGGTGAAGATGCATCGTCAGGGACATTTTGCTCCTATCTTTGGTGCTTCGTCTCGCGGGCATCCGGTGTCAAGGTTCGGCCCGCTGCTACGTGGCCCGGCTGTGGGCGACGATCGCATCGATGATCGCGGCCCAATCGTCGGGATGCAGCTCGTGGCCGCCGCCCTCGATCCGGACCAGTCTTGCACCGGCGACCGCGTCGGCAAGAGCGGCGCCATGCTCGGCTGGAAAGATCGGATCGTCGGTGCCGTGGACAACGAGGAGCGGAATCTTCATCTCGTGCAGCCGCCCCGTCCAGTCCTCGCCGCTCCGATCTTCGCCGCCCTTGAGCATGAAGTGATTGGTCGCGCTGAGAAAGCCGCCGGACCGGTCGTAGTCCTGTTCCACGAACGCTCTCGTCCGCGCCTCATCGAACGGATGCGCGGTGCCGGCGAGCGCACGCGCGTTTTTGACCATGAAATCGACCGCTTGGCCACGGTCAGACCAGTCGACCTTCGCGCCTTCGGCCGAATGTTTCCTATAGGCCTCGGTGGTTCCGGGCAAATGCGACGTATCGATGCCCAAGGGCGAGCTGCTGATCACCGTCAGCGAAGTGACACGCGACGGGTATTTCAACGCAACGAGCTGCGCGATCATGCCGCCCATCGACATGCCGACCACGTGCGCCTTTCGGATTCCCTGGTCGTCAAGGACGCGGACGGCATCGTCCACCATGTCGTCGAATGTATAAGGCGGCTCGCCCGGCGCGTATTTGGTCGAACGGCCGGTATCGCGATTGTCATAGCGGATCACGAAGCGACCCTCGCCGGCCAGCTTCCGGCAAAACGCTTCGGGCCACCAAAGCATGGAAGCCATCGCGCCCATGATCAACAACACCGCCGGATGGGCCGGATCGCCGAACGTCTGGGATGCGATTTCGGGGTCTTCGGCGTTTTTCATGGCTTTCCTCCTTGGGCTTCCAATCCGATTGCATTTTGCAATCAGTTGCACGATATTAAAACCGGTACGATAATGCAACCGGTTTTTGGAGATTCGCATGAACATCGATCGTCGGTCCGGATGCCCCATCAACCTGTCGCTCGAAGTGTTCGGTGACCGGTGGAGCCTGATCATCCTTCGCGACATCATCTTCGGCGGCAGACGCCACTTTCGCGAACTGCTCAACGGCTCGATGGAGGGCATCGCCTCCAACATCCTCGCCGACCGGCTGAAGCGGCTGATGGAGCTCGGCATGCTGACCAAGGCAGACGATCCCTCCCACAAGCAAAAGGCGATCTACAGCCTGACCGAAATGGCGATTACGCTGGTGCCAATCCTGGCGCATCTCGGCGCCTGGGGCCGCGTCTGGCTGCCGGTCAGCGAAGAGCTCTCTATCCGTGCCGAGCTTCTGGAAAAAGGCGGCCCGCCGATGTGGGATAAGTTCATGAACGAGTTGCGCCACGAGCATCTGGGTGCGTCTCCCGCCCCATCTGGACCCACCGTCCGCGCGACTTTGCAGGCCGGATACGATGCGGTAGTCGCCCGCAAGGCTGAGCGAGTTGGCTGCGATCCGGCGCCATGACCAACTTATTTTCCCAATTGCGGGCTGGCTCTGCTATCAAGGGACTGAAGATAATTTACGGATTGGATAACGCTCTTGGTCGAGAACTCTAAGGACACTGCCCGTGCGCGGGCCGATTTGCGTTTCAAGAAACAGGAAGAGGCAGCCACGGTTCGCCAGAAGGCGATGGCGGAATATGTCGCCGAGAGCGACGCTCGCCAAGCCAAGACCAACAAGCTGCGGGCGCTGCGCCTCGCCAAGGAAGCGGAAGACCTGGCCAATGCGCCTCCGGCCCCGGTGAAGAAGCCTCGCGCCAAGAAGAAATAGGCCGGCGCTTCCAGAATGCATGCTTCCTTTCGCACGCGAAACAGTTCACTCGGAGTCTGTTCTGCCGGTTGATAACTGGCGCGTTTAGGAGACGGCCATGACCGCACTGACGCTCGACAAAGCCCTTGAAATCATCGCCGCCGCCTTTGCCAAGGGTGCCGAGCTCAAGCTCAGGCCGCTTGGCGTCTCGGTGCTCGACGCCGGCGCCCATCTGGTCGCGTTCCAGCGTCAGGACGGCGCCTCGTTCCTGCGTCCGCAAATGTCGGCCGGCAAGGCCTATGGCGCGCTCGCTATCGGAATGGGCTCGCGCCGGGTGGAAGCTTTCGCCAAGGAGCGCCCGCATCTGATCGCCGGCGTCTCCGACGTGTCGGGCGGGCGCGTCCTGCCGGTCGTCGGCGGCGTGCTGATCCGTGACAACGCCGGCACGATCATCGGCGCCATCGGTATTTCCGGCGACACGTCCGACAATGATGAAACGGCAGCCATCGCCGGTGTCGAGGCGGCTGGCTTCTCCGCTGACCCGGGCTGAGTCGGGATCCTTAACTCATATTGATGTCGCGGGTGGCCGACCGCATCGACACCGAAAAGCCGGCCAGCACGTCGATCAGCGCTATGACCATCAGTGTGAAGAAAACGGAATGGGCGGCGCCCTTCACCAGCAGGAACTCGACCAGATAGGCCACAAAGACGAAGGTCGACAAAAGATGGTCCATGATCGAGGCATTTGTCGTGCGCGTCGACTTCACCACTTCGACGAACAAGAAGATCAGTGCGATCAGCACGATGAGGTCGCCGAGGGTCATCGAGAACACGCCACCCGACATCATCCGGACCGAAAACATTTCGGTGGCCCACGGATCGTCGCCGCTGCCGAATATTCCCAGAAGCCCGAGATTGTAGAGGATGAAAGGCACGATCAGCAGCGGGATGGCACCGAACATGTGGCGGCTCCGGTTGGACTGATCTTTGTAGAGTGCGCCCGGCGTTCGCCGTCAAGAATTTTCGTGCGGCCGATAAACACGGACAAAGACGGCGTGAAACAACAATGTCAGGCCCGGCTGATACGATCAGTTGTCGCCAACGCAAAAAGACCGGCCAATGGCCGGTCGTTTCGCAACCCATAAACCGTCGAAAGCTCTCTCAGCTTTCCTTCGGCTCCAGAACCTGGCGACCGCGATACATGCCGGTCTTCAGGTCGATATGGTGCGGACGGCGCATCTCGCCGGAGTTCTTGTCCTCGACATAGGTCGGGGCCTTCAGTGCGTCGGCAGAACGGCGCATGCCGCGCTTCGACGGAGAGGTTTTTCGTTTCGGAACGGCCATGGATATGCTCCACTACATGGTCAAAACGCCCCGGCGGCCCTCGTGAAAGGGCCACATCAGGGGCCGGAATCTGAGAAAGTCGGGTGCCTATACACGCCCGACGGCGTTTTGGCCAGCGTCGCCGTGTTTTTTTTTGACACTATCGCAGGCAACCGACATAGGCGCCGGCGCGGCCGGCGCGCCGTTCGATCAACGCGGCAAGCCGCCTCAGTCCCGGCCCGGGCTTCGCCGGATTGCGCACGATCGGATTCGGCAAGGTGACGGCAAGCAGCGCTGCCTGCCGGCGCGACAGCTGTTTTGCCGAGACGCCGAAATGATGCTGGGCGGCGGCCTCGATACCGTAGATGCCCGGTCCCCATTCGGCGATGTTGAGGTAGATCTCCATGATCCGCCGTTTCGACAGCACCGCATCGAAATAGACGGCCAGCGGCAGTTCCACGACCTTACGGACCGAGCCCAACGGCCGCGACCATAGATAAAGATTCTTTACCGTCTGCATGGTGATGGTCGAGGCGCCACGTGTCATCTCGCCGGCGAGCGCATCGTCGACGACGCCGCGCAACTCGCCCAGATCGACGCCGCGATGGAAACAGAACTGCCCGTCCTCCGACATGATGACCGAATATGCCAGCACCGGCGCCACATCGTCGATGGAAACCCAGCGCCGATCGTAGCCAGAAAACGTCGCCAGGTCCTTCAGCATCAATGTCGACACCGGATGCACGAATGTCGGCAGGTACAGGAAGGTCAGCACCACCGGCACCAGCGCCAGCACGACGGCGACGGCGATGCCGCGCCGGACCCAGCGTTGAAGACCGATGCGGCTGCCGCGTCTCGGTCTCGCCATGTCCAACCCTTCGGTTTCGTGATCGACGATCGGTTCCGCCAAGCCACCCAGTCCGCGCTACTCCCTGCCCCCGGCATAATGGCGCTTGGCTTCTTGCGCAACGTCTGAGTGTCGGCTACCGCTCCCGACCATGACGAAAGACGATCAAATGGCGTTCGAAGCTGCACTTATTGCCCGGGCAGTTCCGCTCGAGGCGCTGCTGAGGCGGTTGCTCGACGGACGGACGCTTTCGGGCGAGGTCGCGCGGCCCGAACGCCTGATGGCGGCAATGCGACATGGCGTGCTGAACGGCGGCAAACGACTGCGTCCCTTCCTGGTCATGGAAAGTGCTGCACTGTTTTCAGCCGACGGCGAGGCGGCGCTGCGCGTCGCGGCGGCGCTCGAATGCGTGCACTGCTATTCGCTCATCCATGACGATCTGCCGGCCATGGACGACGACGATTTGCGCCGCGGCCAGCCGACCGTGCACAGGGCTTTCGATGAGGCGACCGCCATTCTTGCGGGCGACGCCTTGCTGACACTTGCCTTCGACATCCTTGCCGACGAGGCGACAATGCTGCCGGCCGAGCGCAGGGCAACGCTGGTGCTGGCACTGGCCCGCGCCGCCGGGGCGGGAAGCATGGTCGGCGGCCAGATGCTCGATCTCGAAGCCGAACAAAGCCGGCCGGACGAGGCCGGCATCATCCGGCTTCAGGCGATGAAAACCGGTGCGCTGATCCGCTTTGCCTGCGAAGCGGGCGCTATCCTTGCCGGCGCGCCGTCGGGCGACCGCGAAAGGCTGGCCGAGTTCGGCTCGGCGATCGGGCTTGCCTTTCAGCTTGCCGACGATCTGCTCGACCTGACCGCCGACGCGCATCAGATGGGCAAGGCGACCGGCAAGGATGCCGCGGCCGGCAAGGCGACGCTGGTCGCGCTGCACGGACCGGGCTGGGCGCGGGGCCAGCTCCATGGCCTCGTTGACCAGGCTCATGCGCTGCTCGAGCCTTTTGGCGCACAAGCCGCGCTTCTGAAACAAGCGGCGCAGTTCGTAGCGGCCCGCAACAATTAAAAGCGCTCCCTATGGCGCGCCGGAGAATTGGCGACTGATCGGCCGGACGCCCTCGCAACCGGCCGATCGGGATCATTTCCGGCGATGTCGGACCACATGGACCCGCCATACCAGTTGCCGAGCCATTCTTCAGCCTCGCGGCAGGGTTCCGCGGCTCGGGTGGACAGCGGTCAGCCTTCGCCAGTTGTCTTTTCCACCACTGGCTGCGGAACCGGTTCCATCTCGGCCGCCGCCTCGACCGCCTGCGCCTCGGCCGGCTTGCGCCGGTTGCGGATGAAGGCGGCGATGCGGTCGCGGATTTCGCCGGCGCTGAGGAACACCGGAACGCGCGCCACCGGCGCGGTCGGCTCAAAGGACAGGCCAAGGCCGGTGATCCTGCCCTTGTCGTCGACGTCGCGGACGATCAGCTCGATCGGACCGAGCAGCACGCGGTCGGCGTATTCGGCGTGGCCGCCGAGCCGGGTAGTGACCAGGTCGCCAATGCTGAGCTTGCGTTCCGCTTCGGTCAGGCCCGGCGCGTAGGCGGTCTCCAGTTCCTCGGCGGGGCGTGACGGATCGACGGCGAAGGCCCCGAAGAAATCCGCGTCCTCGGGATCGACCACGGCACGGCTGGCGAACAGCTTGTCGAGCAGGCGCGGATAGCGGTCCGGCACGAAGATGTAGACATGGTCGCCGGCCGCGAGCCGGCCCATATCCTGGAAGCGCATCGAGCGTCCGTCGCGCAGCACCAGCGACGGCCGCGCCCAGCGCGGAATGCGTTCGCCGCGCGCCACCGGGCTGCCAGGTGCCACGCGGTAGGCGAGAAGCTCATGATGGGCGGAGCCCGGCAGTTCCAATTCGACCTTGTCGAGCGGTCCCAGGCGGGCCGGCACGATAAGGCCGAGACGGCGCGCCAGCGGCCCGACGGTCCATCCCTGGATGATCAGCGAGACCAGCACGATGATGAAGGCAGTGTTGAAGATGAGGCGGCCGTTCTCAAGACCGCCGAGCAGCGGCGTGATGGCAAGCAGGATCGACACGGCACCACGCAGGCCAACCCACGAGACGAAGGCGACTTCCGGGCGTGGCAGACGGAACGGCACCAGGCAGAGCCAGACGGCGATTGGCCGTGCCACAAATACCAGGAACAGGCCGAGCAGCACTGCCGGCACCAGGATCGCCGGAAATTGCGAAGGCGTCGCGAACAGGCCGAGGATCAGGAACATGATGATCTGCGCCAGCCACGACATGCCGTCCTGGAAGCGCTTGAGGATGGTGACGGCCCGGATATCGGAATTGCCGGCAATCAGGCCTGCGAGATAGACCGCCAGGAAGCCGGAGCCGCCGACGGCACCGGCGGCAGCGAACACCATAAGCGACAGCGTCAGCACGAAGATCGGCAGCAGGCCGTGATCGAGATTGAGGCGATCGACAAGGCGCACGATGGCCATGCCGCCGAGAATGCCGATGACCGCGCCGAGCCCCATGTTGACAAGGAAGCCGACGGCAAGATCGGTGACCAGCACCTTGGCCTCGGGGTGGGTATTGGCGGCGATGACCTCGACCAGCGTGATGGTCAGGAAGATGGCGATCGGGTCATTTGTGCCGGATTCCACCTCGAGCGTGGACCGCACGCGCTCGCGCAAATTGATCTCGCCGGCGCGCAGCAGGAAGAACACCGCCGCGGCGTCGGTCGAGGCGACGGCGGCACCGAGCAGGAAGGATTCCAGCCAGGTCAGGTCGAGCAGATAATAGGCGGCGGCGCCGAAGAGCCCGGTGGTCAAAAGGACGCCGAATGTGGCCAGCGACAGCGCCGGCCCGGCCGCCTGCCGCAAGGCGTTGAGCGGCGTGCCGAAGCCGGAATCGAAAAGGATGACCGCCAGCGCCAATGAGCCGGCAAAATAAGCAACTCGGGCATTGTCGAAATGGATGCCGAGACCGTCGGTTCCGGTGGCGAGGCCGATGCAGAGAAACAGCAGCAGGAGAGGGGCGCCGAAACGGAAGGCGATCAGGCTTGAAAACGCGGCGGCAACGACAAGTGCTGCGCCAACGAGCGTCACAAGATAGATACCATGCTCCATTCGTTGGTCGCCCCTAGTCGATATGCTCCGGCATCACGGGAGAGTGGGGCGAAGACATGGCCGCTGCAAGGCAGCAGCGTGGCTTTTTGCCCCACGCTGCCGATCGTCGAAAGTTTTGGCACCCCCGAGCAGCGGAGCGTGCCTCGGCGGTTCGTGCTGCAATGAAAAACGCCCGGACTGAGCCGGGCGTCTCCAGGTCGAGAAGCTGGCTCTGCGATCAGGCGATGGTCTTGCCGAAGGCGACGGCGGTATCGCCCATGCGGTTGGAAAAGCCCCACTCATTGTCGTACCACGACAGCACCGAAACGAAGTTGCCGTCCATGACCTTGGTCTGGTCGAGCGCCACGATCGAGGAATGCGGATCATGGTTGAAGTCGATCGAAACATTGGGGTGACGGGTAACGGCGAGGATGCCCTTCAGCTTGCCGTTCGAGGCGGCGATCACCGCGTCATTGATCTCCTGGACGGTGGTCGGCCGCTTGGCGATGAACTTGAAATCGACGAGCGAGACGTTCGGGGTCGGCACGCGGATGGAGATGCCGTCGAGCTTGCCCTTGAGCTCGGGCAGTACCAGGCCGATGGCCTTGGCAGCACCGGTCGAGGTCGGAATCTGCGACAGCGCGGCGGCGCGGGCGCGGTAGAGGTCCTTGTGCATGGTGTCCAGCGTCGGCTGGTCGCCGGTGTAGGAATGGATCGTCGTCATCATGCCCTTTTCGATGCCGACCGCCTCATTCAGCACGGCCGCCAGCGGCGCCAGGCAGTTGGTGGTGCAGGAGGCGTTCGAGATGACGATGTGGTCCTTGGTCAGCTTGTCGTGATTGATGCCATAGACGACGGTGAGATCGGCGCCCTCTGCCGGAGCGGAGACGAGAACGCGCTTGGCACCGGCGGTCAGATGGGCGACGGCCTTGTCGCGGGCGGTGAAGATGCCGGTGCATTCGAGCGCGATGTCGATGCCAAGCTCCTTCCAGGGCAGTTGTGTCGGATCCTTGATCGCGGTGACCTTGAATTTTTCCTTGCCGACGATGATCTGGTCGCCGTCAACCGTCACCTCGTGCGGAAAGCGGCCATGCACGCTGTCGAAGCGCAGCAGATGCGCGTTGGTCTCGACCGGGCCGAGATCGTTGACCGCGACGACGTCGATATCCTTGCGGCCGGATTCATGGATGGCGCGCAGGATGTTGCGGCCGATGCGGCCGAATCCGTTGATGGCAACTCTGACGGTCATTGTTCTCTCCCTGGGAGTTGGAGGCCGAAGATCAAGTCCGCAGCTTCATAACGGCGGACGGGCAAAGAATCCAGCCGCCGAGGCGTGGATTTAAATCGATTAGTGCTCCACCGCCCGGCAAAACCGCTATGCCAGCCTTTGCCGGGCGGGGCTCACTTTCATTTGCCATGCAGACGGGCTTCCGCCGCCTTCACCGTTGCCTCGGCTGTGATGCCGAAATGCGGGTAGAGCTGTTCGATGGTGCCGGAGGCGCCGAAGCCGGTCATGCCGACAAAGATGCCGTCGGTGCCGATGAAGTGATCCCAGCCCTGACGGATGCCGGCTTCGATGGCAATCTTGAGCGGCGCATTGCCGATCGTCCTGCTGCGATAGTCGGCGCTCTGCTTGTCGAACAATTCGAAACACGGCACCGAGACGACGCGGGTCGCGTGGCCGTGCTTTTCCAAGGCCTCGCGGGCGGCCAGCGCGATCTCGACCTCGGAGCCCGAAGCGAAGATCGTCACCGCCGCCTCGCCACTGGCGGCGGCAAGTTCATAGGCGCCGCGGCTGGAGAGGTTTTCCGCAACGAAGTCGTTGCGTACCGTCGGCAGGTTCTGCCGGGTCAGCGCCAATGTCGAAGGCGTCTTTTCCGACTCAATGGCCAACTGCCAGCATTCCGCGGTTTCCACCGCGTCGGCCGGGCGTAAGACATTGTGGTTCGGAATGGCGCGAAGTGCTGCCAGATGCTCGACCGGCTGATGGGTCGGGCCGTCTTCGCCAAGGCCGATGGAATCATGGGTCATGACGAAGATCGAGCGGATGCCCATCAGCGAAGCAAGCCGCATCGCCGGACGGGCATAATCGGAAAAGCACATGAAAGTGCCGCCATAGGCGATAATGCCGCCATGCAATGTCAGCCCGTTGAGCGCGGCCGCCATGCCGTGCTCGCGAACGCCGTAATGAACGTAGCGCTGGCCGTAATCGTCGGCGGTGATGTTCTTGGTCTGGCTGGTCTTGGTGTTGTTGGAGCCGGTCAAATCGGCCGAGCCGCCGATGGTTTCGGGCACGGCGCCGTTGATGACCTCCAGCGCCATTTCCGATGACTTACGGGTGGCGACCTTCGGCTTGTCGGCGGCGAGCTTTTTCTTGTAATCGCCAATGACGGCGTCGAAGTTGGCTGGCAGCGTGCCACTGATGCGGCGTTCGAACTCTGCGCGCAATTGGGCATCAGCCTTGGCAAGCCGGCTTTCCCAGTCGGTGCGCGCCTTGACGCTGGTCCGCCCGGCGGTACGCCATGCGTCGACGATGTCGGCCGGGACCTCGAAGGGCGGCGAATCCCAGCCGAAGAATTTTCTGGCGCCGGCGATTTCCTCGGCGCCGAGCGGCGAGCCGTGCGCCTTGTTGGTGCCGGCCTTGGTCGGCGCGCCGAAGCCGATCGTCGTCTTGCAGGCAATCATCGTCGGCTTGTCGGAGTGGCGGGCCGCTTCGATGGCATAGGCGATCGCTTCCGGGTCCTGGCCGTCGATATGGCTGGCATTCCAGCCGGACGCCTGGAAGCGGGCGACTTGGTCGGTGTTGTCGGCCAGCGACACCGGGCCATCGATCGAGATGTTGTTGTTGTCCCAGAAGACGATCAGCTTGTTCAGCTTCAGATGTCCGGCAAGCGCAATGGCTTCCTGGGATACGCCTTCCATCAGGCAGCCGTCACCGGCCAGCACATAGGTGTAGTGGTCGACGAGATCATTGCCGAAAGCGGCATTCATGATGCGCTCGCCGAGCGCGAAGCCGACAGAATTGGCGAGGCCCTGGCCGAGTGGGCCGGTCGTCGTCTCGATGCCGGCGGCATGGCCGTATTCCGGGTGACCCGCGGTCCTCGACCCCAATTGGCGGAACTGCTTGATCTGGTCGATGGTGATGTCTTCGTAGCCGGTCAGATAGAGCAGCGAGTAAAGCAGCATCGAGCCGTGGCCGGCCGACAGGATAAAGCGATCGCGGTCCGGCCAATGCGGGTTCTTCGGATCGTATTTGAGAAAGCGGGTGAACAGCACCGTGGCGATGTCGGCGCAGCCCATGGGCAATCCGGGATGGCCGGAGTTTGCCTTCTCCACAGCGTCCATGGCGAGAAAACGGATCGCATTGGCCATCCGGTCATGTTGTTCGCGCGAAGTCATGCTTCCTCCAAAATGGGGGTTTGGGCCTTGGGAAAGCCCTTGAAAAGGGTGCGCGACACATAGCAGGCGCGGCCTTTTAGTCAACAAATCGGTGTGCTTTTGCCGGTCTTGTGATGGCCATGCGCGACTTACATTAGCGTTAGCAGGGGACAGTCGCGACAGCTTTATTGACGTGCGGTTCACACGACGCGTAATGTTTCAGGGATAACGCGTTCTGAACGTGGATGATTCGGTGATGGGCAGGGCGCAGGACGAAAGCCATGACCGGGGAAACGACCCTCAAGGAAGTCATTGCCAGGCTGGGTAAGGCCATCGAAGGGCTGGAAAACGCCGTCGCGGCCAAGCTCGAGCACGAGCGGGACTATTCGGAAGCCGAGGCCGAAGTGCAGCGGATGAACGCCGACCGCTCGCGGCTGGCGCAGGAGCTCGACAATTCCGAAGCTCGCGCCGAACGGCTGGAAGATGCCAACAAGGAAGTGTCGCGAAGGCTGGTGACAGCCATGGAAACCATCCGCGCGGTACTGGACAGGTAGGCCAATGGCACAAGTCACGGTTTCCATCGACGGCAAGCAGTATCGGATGGCCTGCGACGAGGGCCAGGAAGAGCATCTGATCGATCTTGCCGAGCGCTTCGACCGCTATGTCTCGCATCTGAAGGATTCTTTTGGCGAGATCGGCGACCAGCGGCTGACCGTGATGGCCGGCATCATGGTCATGGACGAGCTTTCGGAACTGCAGAAGCGGGTCAAGGGCATGGAAAGCGAAGTGCTGACGCTGCGCAAGACGCGCGACGATGCACTGACCAAGGCCGACAAGAACGATTCCGCGCTGACCGGGGCGCTCGGCGCGCTGGCCCAGCGCATGGAAGACCTGGCGACGACGCTGGCAGTGAACAAGGCCTGAGCCAGCGCAGCGAAAATTCCTGCGGCATTTGCCGAGAAGCAATGAAAATATTTCGCCGCCGGCCTTGATGCCGGCGCAACAGGCATTTGAAGGATGACGCCGGAGTGATAGAAAGGCAAAAGCAGCGCCGGTCAACGCCGGCTGCGATCTGCACTCACAGGGTAGGGACACGCTATGAGCCTTCGTATCAACGATATCGCACCGGACTTCACCGCTGAGACCACGCAAGGACCGATCAGCTTCCATGAATGGATCGGCGACGGCTGGGCAGTATTGTTCAGCCATCCGAAGAACTTTACGCCGGTTTGCACGACCGAACTCGGCACGATGGCCGGGCTCGAAGGCGAGTTCAGGAAGCGCAACGTCAAGATCATCGGCATCTCGGTCGATCCCGTCCAAAGCCATGAAAAGTGGCAGAATGACATCAAGACCGCGACCGGTCATTCGGTGAACTACCCGCTGATCGGCGACAAGGATCTCAAGGTCGCCAAGCTTTACGAGATGCTGCCGGCGGGTGCCGGCGAGAGCTCGGAAGGCCGCACGCCCGCCGACAATGCCACGGTGCGTTCGGTTTACGTCATCGGGCCCGACAAGAAGATCAAGCTGGTTCTCACCTATCCGATGACGACCGGCCGCAACTTCGACGAAATCCTGCGCGCCATCGATTCCATGCAGCTGACCGCCAAGCACCAGGTGGCGACGCCGGCGAACTGGAAGCAGGGCGAGGACGTCATCATCACCGCTGCCGTCTCGAATGAGGATGCCATCAAGCGCTTCGGCGCCTACGAGACGATCCTGCCATATCTCAGGAAAACCAAGCAGCCTTCCGCCTGAGCAGGCAGAGGCGGCACGGAGAATTTTCGGTTTTCCTGGTCGTGTGAGTGTGGGGTGCTTGACGGCGCCTGGTTGACGGACAACCATGCCTTTCATTTGCCGTGGCAGAGAAAGTCATTCCTGCCACGGTGAGGATCAAGGGGGGCTGGGATTGGACGCATTATCGGCCAGGTCGCAGGTCACCGGCTTCTATGACAAGCCGAGCGGGTCCGTCCAGTATGTGGTCGCCGACATGGCGACCCGCAAATGCGCCATCATCGATCCGGTGCTCGACTTCGACGAAAGGTCCGGTGCAACGGCAACGAAAAACGCCGACGCCCTGCTCGACTTCGTCAGGGAAAGCGGGCTGGAGGTCGAGTGGATCCTCGACACGCATCCGCATGCCGATCATTTCTCCGCCGCCCATTATCTGAGGGGGAGAACCGGAGCGCCGACGGCAATCGGCGAAAAGGTCATCGACGTCCAGAAATTGTGGAAGGTGATCTACAACTGGCCGGAATTCCCCGCCGACGGTTCGCAATGGGACAGGCTGTTCGCCGACGGCGCAACTTTTTCGGTCGGCGGCCTTCCGGCAAGAGTGCTGTTTTCGCCGGGCCACACACTGGCCTCGATAACTTACGTCATCGCCGACGCCGCCTTCATCCACGACACGCTGTTCATGCCGGACAGCGGCACCGCCAGGACAGACTTTCCCGGCGGCAGCGCCGAGCGGCTCTGGCGTTCGATCGAGGACATCCTGGCGCTGCCGGACGAGACACGTCTGTTCGTCGGTCACGACTACCAGCCGGGTGACCGCGAAGCGCGGTGGGAAAGCACGGTGGCGGAGCAGAAAGCCGGCAACATCCATGTTGCCGGCTGCAAGACGGAAGCCGACTTCGTCGCGCTCCGCCAAGCCCGCGACAGGACGTTGCCGATGCCGCGGCTGATCCTGCACGCGCTGCAGGTCAATATGAATGGCGGACGCCTGCCGGAACCGGAATCCAACGGGCGGCGCTATCTGAAATTTCCGCTCGATTGCCTGTGAGGAGATGGGTCGCTGCCACTACAATGCCGTTCAGACTCGGCGCTGCGCTCATCGTCCCGCGATGGTCATCCAAGTTATTGATCCTGAGTCGATTTTTGCAATGTTTGAATCCGATGATCCATACGGGGACCGCGTCGGCAGCCGGATGAGGAGCGGCGCAGACGCCAGCCAGTCCAGCGTCAGGGTTTTGTTCGGCGGGCTAAATGTTCATACGTGATTTGCCAAGGATCGCTCTCGGAAGATCTTTCCTCGCCGATCCAATGGAAGCTGGTGGCAGTGATCTCAGTGAAACGCCATCGAGTTTGCAGACCGCGCGAGTCATTGCCGAGCTGGACAATGTCCTTACCCTCGGCCCGCCCGATCTGGCGCGAGTGATCCCGGTTGAGCGGGTCGTTCCATATGATATGCCAGCCATCGATCCCAGGGTCGAAGATGCGCAAGGTCGTACCATACATCGTCGACGGCGCAGGGCGCTTGGGCCTGATCCAAACGTCCTGAATCGCGCGGCCTTCGAGCACCCAGCCAAAATGGCATTCGCCATCCCATTTCTGGATTGTGCCGTCGTCGAGGTAGTGGACCGAGTCCATTTCCCAGCTTCCAATTAGCCATCCATACAGGGCCATGTCTTTCGCTCGGTCGGCTGGCGGACCTTCGGATCCGAGAGCGGCCAGAAACGGAGAAATGGTCATCGTCACACTGCCTTTCGTTTTCAATAAACGAGCTCAACTGCCCGGCGCAGCCCCGGCGGCTCGTTGTCGCGCCGCCTGCCGCGAGCGCCGGGTTGTGGAATGCCGCGGTCGGCGCCGCAACATTGCCGCCACAGCTTGCAGTCTTGCGGTTTTCAGGGCTTGGGGAAAATTGCGGTAATGCCGCTATCGATGCGATCGTCTGGGGGCTACTGAGCAGTTATAGCGGCGGATCGGACATCCGCGAAGGCGCCGCGGAACCGGCAACCCGCTAATGCATGTCGCGCAAAAGTGTGCAGCGGTTTTGCGATAACGACATGCACAAAAACAAGACTCTAAAGCGCGTCGCACAAGGCCGGCCGAACGCGACGCGCTTTAGAAAAAAACGGCGGCGCCAGTTACCTGACGCCGCCGTTATTTGTTTCTACCGGAAGGCCTTACGCCGCCGGCTGCGCCTCGATGGTGCGCAGCGCCTGCGTCTGGCGCTTGGCTGCGGCCTTGACCGCGTCCTGCACCTTCTCGAAGGCGCGCACCTCGATCTGGCGCACGCGCTCGCGGCTGATATCGAACTCGGCCGACAGCTCTTCAAGCGTCAACGGCTCATCGGCGAGGCGGCGCGCCTCGAAGATGCGGCGTTCGCGGTCGTTGAGCACGGCAAGAGCGCCCGACAGCATGCCGCGCCGGTTTTCCAACTCGTCCTGCTCGATCAGCATCTCTTCCTGGCTTTCGTGGTCGTCGACCAGCCAGTCCTGCCATTCGCCGGACTCGCCTTCACTGGCCCGGATGGGCGCATTGAGCGAGGCGTCGCCCGACAGACGACGGTTCATCGACACGACTTCCGCTTCCGAGACGTTCAGCCGGGTGGCAATCTCGGTGATCTGATCGGGCTTCAAATCGCCTTCGTCGAGCGCCTGGATCTTGCCCTTCACCTTGCGCAGGTTGAAGAACAGGCGCTTCTGGTTGGCGGTGGTGCCCATCTTGACCAGGCTCCACGAGCGCAGGATGTATTCCTGGATCGAGGCCTTGATCCACCACATCGCATAGGTGGCGAGACGGAAACCGCGCTCCGGTTCGAATTTCTTGACGGCCTGCATCAGGCCGACATTGCCTTCCGAGATCACCTCACCGATCGGCAGGCCATAGCCGCGATAGCCCATGGCGATCTTGGCGACGAGCCGAAGGTGGCTGGTGACGAGCTTGTGCGCAGCCGTGGTGTCCTCATGCTCGGCATAGCGCTTGGCGAGCATGTACTCTTCCTGCGGCTGAAGCATCGGAAAGCGGCGGATTTCTTCCAGGTAGCGGCTGAGACCGCCTTCGCCGGAAACGATACTGGGTAATGACTGGGCCATGATAGCGCCCCCTCTCTATTGGAGTGATGCCCCCGAAACGCGGCGGGCATGTGGCGCGAATGCCAAAGGCACATTCGCACCAACCGACATATATAGGAACAAAACCAGAAAGACAGGCATTTGTTCAACACGAAACAGTGTGTCACGTTGAAGTGAACAGCGCCGGTCAGGTTTTCAGGTGGTTGGTTCAGAGCTTGCGGAAGCCGTCGACGAGTTCCTCCATGTCCCACGGTATCGGTGCTTCGAACCTCATCGTTAGATGGGTATCCGGATGCCGAAATGCAAGGAGGCGGGCGTGCAAAGCTTGTCGCGGAAACGTTTTTACCTTGCTTCTTAGCGGCTCGGGCAACCGATTGGCCTTGGTGCGGAAAGCCTGGCCGTATTCGGGGTCGCCAATCACCGGATGGCCGATATGGGCCATGTGGACGCGTATCTGGTGAGTGCGACCGGTTTCCAGCCGGCATTCGACCAGGCTCGCCGTGGCGAATTCCTGCTGCTGCTCGCCAAAGCGCTCAACGACGGTGAAATGCGTGACGGCGTGGCGCGCATCGTCGCGGCCTTGCGGCACCACGGCGCGGCGTACCCGGTCGGCGGCGCGGCCGAGCGGCGCGTCGACCGTCCCGGTCGGCCTTGCCGGTATGCCCCAGACCAACGCCAGATACGCGCGCTCGAGATCGCCGGTCAGGCCGTGGTCGGCAAAGGCCTCCGACAACGCCTTGTGGGCGCGATCGGTCTTGGCGACGACCATGACGCCACTGGTCTCCTTGTCGAGGCGGTGGACGATGCCCGGCCGTCTCACCCCGCCGATGCCCGACAGGCTGTCGCCGCAATGATGGATCAGCGCGTTGACCAGCGTGCCGGTCCAGTTGCCGGCGCCGGGATGCACGACCAGCCCGGCCGGCTTGTTGATGACGATCAACTCGCTGTCCTCGTAGAGGACGTCCAGCGCAATATCTTCGCCTTGCGGCGCCGCCGGTTCCGGCTCCGGCACGTCGACCGACACGCTGTCACCTTGTGCCATCTTGCGCTTCGTTTCGTCGACCTGCCTGCCGCCGATCCTGACCGCGCCCTGCTTTATCAGCATCTGTACCCGGCTGCGCGACATGTCGGGGCCGAGCCTAGCCGCCAGCCATTGGTCGAGCCGCTGGCCGGCCGCATCGGCGCCCGCCTCCAGCACGATCGGTCCGGCCCCTATTAATTGTCTGACCTCTTCGTTATGAGCGCTCATCGAAAACAGTTCCGGAATCTGCTGCCATGGCCCGGCCGCTTGCCGACGAAGACGAGGAAAAGCCGCTCGACCCCGAGGTCGAAAAGGTGCGGAGGAAGCTCGTCCGCTTCGTCGCCATCAATCTCGGCCTGCTGTTCCTCGCCCTTATGGTGGTGATAGCAGCACTTGTCTACAAAGCGCGCAACGCGCCGCCTGCCGCCCCTCCGCTAAGCAGCGACATCCAGGTGCCGATCGGCGAAACGGTCAACGGCGACATCGTGCTGCCGGTCGGCGCCAGGGTGATCAGCCAATCGCTGTCCGGCAATCACCTGTCGATCGACGCCGAGCTGCCCGACGGCAGCCGCGCCATCTTCGTTTATGACATCACCGAGCGCCGCATCGTCGGGCGTTTTTCGATCAGGAACAAATGACCGGTTTTGCCGAACACCGCAGCATTGCCACGGTCGCGCTTGTCGTCGCAAATTATGACGAGGCGATCTCGTGGTATGTCGACCGGCTGGGTTTTGTCCTCACCGAAGATGTCGATCTCGGCGGCGGCAAACGCTGGGTCACGATCACGCCGGGCAACGGGCAGGGCGCGCGGCTGCTTCTCGCCGAGGCATCCGGCGATGCGCAAAAGCACGCCGTCGGCAACCAGACCGGCGGGCGGGTCTTTTTGTTCCTCGAAACCGACGATTTTGCCCGTGACCATGCGTTGATGCTCGAAAAGGGCGTCGAATTCCGCGAGGCGCCCCGGCACGAGACCTATGGCACTGTGGCGGTTTTCGCCGATCTCTATGGAAATCTCTGGGACCTGATCGAGCCAAAACGCTAGGCTTGCAGCGGATATTTCACCGGCGCGATCGGCAGCCGTAAGCCTAGTTGCTTTTTCCCAGCCGTCAGCCTATATCGCCGGTTCTTGAACGCGCCCATCGTCTAGCGGTCAGGACACCGCCCTCTCACGGCGGGAACAGGGGTTCGATTCCCCTTGGGCGTACCAAGTCTCTCCAAGCTCTCGGCAAACCATCAATCCGATCCATCGCCTTGAGTCGCGGCGGGTTTGGCTCATTGCCGCTTCTGGCGCAGCGGAGCCGATTGCATTAGCATTGCATCGTGGGTCTTGAGGCACAGCGTTAGCGGCGCGCAGAACGTCGCGCTGAACAGGGCAGTCGATGCCACGCGGGGAGGAGCCAGATACAGAAACTACAATCGCAAGGCGTCCATCACGCTGGTCGGCACTGCCTGGAGCCGACCTGAGCTACAGCTGCCGGCGGCGGATCGTTTTGGCGAGCTCGGCGAAGGCGCCTCTCCCTCGAAGGGTGGATGCCGGGAAGGCCCTCTTAGCACCGGCCAGCGAAGCTGCGCGCGACGCGCATGGCTGGGCTCTAAACGCGCCATACTTTAGTTGCAGTATCGTAGCTTCTTTGCCGTTCGAATTTCTCTCGGTCATGGCTTCGCACGATACCAAGATATGCTGCGAACGACACATCCACGGCGGGGCTCAACCATTCGATCTATTCCGGCAAGCCGAAAAGTGTTTGCGCGCCTGCTATTCCTCCGAGCGGATGACTGCCCATGGCGATCATCCGCTCGGTAGTTTCTGCCTCGAACACTGTCGACGCGAGCACCGTCCGTCCCAACGGCTTGCACAGCCCTTCGATGCGGCTGACAAGATTTACAGCCTTGCCGATCGCGGTGAAGTCCAACCTGCCGGCAGTGCCGATATTCCCCCAGAGTATCTCGCCGACATGCAGGCCAATGCCATATCCGAGCTCAGGGCCGCCATTGCGGCGCCGAGTTTGGTTGAGATGATCTATCCCGGCGCGCGTGGCCTTCACGGCGCGTACCGCAGCGTCACATGCGGCATTTGCATCGCGCTCGCCAATCGGGAAAATCGCGAGGACGCCATCACCTATAAACTTGAGAACCTCACCACCAAATGCGTGCACCGCGCCGGCGACGCAATCGAACCAGGCATCAAGTACCAATACGATCTCGTCTGCATCATGAACCTCGGATAGATCGGTGAAACCTCGAAGGTCCGCGCACAGAAGCGCAGCCCGTATCGTCTCTCCCTTTAATCGACGAGAATGACCGTTGAGCACATGTGCTGCACTGCGCTTTCCCAAATATGCTTCGAGCAATGCGCGTTTCGCGGACCGTTCTGCGAGTGCGGTCATCGGAGCCGCAGCAAACCGGGAGATTTGCCGCAGCAGCTCTGACTGCGCCTCATCCGGAGTATGATCGAACGCCCACACCAAAGTCGGTGCGACACCGCCCGCTCGCTCGTCGAACACGATCGCCCGCGTTGTGCCAAGCCACTCCCGCAGCACGAGCCGGGGATCGGCATTCTGGCGGTCGGCGCCTATCCCCAAACCCTCGACCACTTCACCCCCAGAAGCTCGCCAGAGCCAGATACGGCGTGAAATGATTGGGTCGGGAGCATCCTGCGCCAGCGCGCCGGCGATGATCGGCAAGCCGTCTTCCAGCAAATGCGTTGAGAGCTGCAATAGAAGTCGCCCACCGTCGCCAATATGCGCGGCGTCGTCCAGAAGGAATGAAAGCGACTTTGCGAGAAGCATCGGTAGAAGGTCACTCGGCTCCGGCTTATGCTTACGCCTCGAACATCTTCTTGCAACTCCCCATATTCGCTTCAATCATGCACGGCATTCGATGCGGATGTGACCTGGAGTGAGCGATGGCGGAATCGGTTTACACAGAAATTGAGGTCGCCGCGCCACAAGCGACCGTGTTCGCGCTTTTGACGGATCCGGACCAGATCGTGCGATGGATCGGGACCGAAGCGAATTTGGATGCATCGCCGGGCGGTCTGTTCCTCGTCAATGTCGGTGGTCGCCATATGGCGCGCGGTGAGTTCACCGAGGTGATCCCGGTCCACCGTCTTGCCTACAGTTTTGGCTGGGAAGACAACGAGACAGTGCCGCCCGGCTCCAGCCATGTCGAGATCGACCTGATCGCGAGGGATGCGGGGACACTGATCCGCTTCACGCACAGCGGACTGCCGAACGCAAAGGAGCGTGACAGCCACCGAAGGGGATGGGAGCACTACCTCTCAAGGCTGAAGATCACTGCCGATGGGGGACATGTCGATCCCGATGTGCCGATGAAGAATATGTGATTTTCATCTAAGGGCCACGGATGCCCGTAATCCGAACCAGGCGCGGCATGCGTCAACGAGGCCCCTTTGACCTGCCGTCGCCAAACCGGCCGCTCGGGAAACCCAGCGACCTGCGGGCCGCCGCACCATTACAGCTGCCGGCGACGGATCGTTTCAGCGAGCTCGGCGAAGGCGTCCGCGATCCCGGTGCCGCTCTTGGCGCCTGCGTGGAGTTCTTGAAACTCAGCGCTTCTGGCGCAACGTCTCGGATTGAATTAGCATCCGTTCATCAAAGCTCCGGCCGCACTCCTGCAGGATGCGGAATGCGGAGCGCAGGCGAGCGAGGCCGGGCGCGGTCACATGCCGGGCGCCGATCCAAGCGCGACTGGGCATCCGAACTTCCGTTCGGCGGCAAGACGGCGTGGCCGGGAGGAGTCAGATGCAAAAACTACAATCGCAAGGCGTCCATCACATCACGCTGGTCGGCGCCGGACGTCAGACCTCGATCGATTTCTGGGAGGGCGTGCTCGGCATGCCTTTCATCTTCGAGCAGCCCAACCTCGACAAGCCAAGCGAAAGCCATCTCTATTTCGATCCGGGCGACGGCCGGCTGATCACCGTCTTCACCGACGAGAGCCGCACGCCGGTCAAGCGGCGCACGCCGACCGATACGGGCTGCGTCCATCACATCGCTTTCGCGGTGTCGCGCGTCACCTTCTTGCAGGCGGTCGCCCGGCTCAACAAGCGTGAAATCAAGCACAGCGGCGTCAAGGATCGCGGTTTCATGGATTCGATCTACTTCGAGGATCCGCTCGGCCTGCTAATCGAGCTCGCCTCCTACCGTTTCGAGCCGCCGGCGGGCTTCACCCATGCCGACGTGCTGATGCAGGCGCACAAGATCCGCGTCGCGCGCGGCGATTACAACATCGCCGAAGTGCACCTTGCCGATGCGATCCAGGCGCTTGTCGAGCACTTGCGCGCAACCTTGTCGGAGGATCGCGCACCGAAAAATCCATACTGACGACACGCCAAACAAAGGGAGGACATAATGGCAAAGACAGCAACGAAGAGTGCGAAAAAGCCCGCCGCCAAGGCAGCCAAACCAGGAGCGAAGCCGGCGGCCAAAGCCGCCGCCAAGTCAGCGGCGAAAGTGGCAAAGCCGGCGACGAAGGTCTCCGGCAAAAAGCCCGCGAAGGCCAAGGCGAAGCCTGCGAAAAAGCCGGCGCTCACGCTCAGCATGCTGAAGCCCAGCGTCAACAATATGAGCGTTCGGGTGTTTGCACGCGCCGCCGGGCTCGATCATTCCGAAACCGACGTTTGGGGCCTCACGCGCTCGCCCGAATATATGGCGCGAAACCCGGCCCATCTTACGCCGATGATCGAGGACAAGGGCCTGCCGAGAGGTGTCTTGTGGGAAAGCTGCGCCATCATGCAGTATCTCGCCAACAAGCACGGGCTGGAGAAATTATATCCCAAGGCGCCGGCCAAGCGGGCAATGATCGACAGCGCCATGTTCTACCTGATCGGCACGCTCTACCCCTATGTGGCGCGCGCCACATATCCTGTACTGAATTTTCCGCAATATGCCGGCGAGGTCGGCCACAGCGACGCTCATCCCGACAAGAAGTCGGAAGCCCAGAAGGCCGCTATAGAAGCGATAGCCGAGCCGCTGGAGGTGTTTCACAGCTTCTTCAGGAACGGCAAGCCGTTCATCGGCGGCAAGAACCCGTCGATCGCCGACATCCGTTTGGCGGCGACGCTCGAGTTCCTCGCCGTCATCGACTACGCGCTGCCCCAATGGGCAAAAGACTATATGGCGGCGATCGAGAAGAAGCTCGGCAAGGCCTATGCCGACCCGGCCGCCGACGTGCGCGGCTATATCGCCTATGTGCGGTCGCAGGCCAACGCCTGAGGCACAAGCCAATAGCGGTCGTCCGCACGTCTGCAGGAGCCGGTAATGAACTGGGGATTTTCTTAATCTCCCCTGTTTGCACGATGTGGGGAGCTTAAGGTTTCGTTAACCTAAACCCTTTCTACTGAATCCACCTCCAGCCCGCGACCACGGATGTACTGGCGCGGATGGAAAGCAAAGGTCGGCTGCGCGCCGGCCTTTTGCTTATTTCAGCCCCTGTCGAAGTTGCGCCAGACGGCGTTTCACGACGCCTGCATGGCTGATGAAACGCGTCGCCGCCATCTTGTCATCGCCGCTGTCGGCCCTACCATCGAAGTTCGTCCCGTCCTCGAGGGCGGTTCAAGGACAGAGGCCCTGCCATGAAAAGCATTGCTGGAATGATGGTGATTGCAGGCGCCATGCTGGTGGGCGCAACCGGTCAATCGAATGCAGCGACGCTCAACACCATGCCCGAGGTCGGGGCTGCCATCCAGGCGTGCTGGACCCCTCCGGCGAATGCCGGGAATTCCACCGTCACCCTGAGCTTCAGCTTCAGGCGCGATGGCACGCTGATCGGCCGGCCCAAGCCGACCGCCATCCGCGTCTCCGGCGAGGAGAAGACGCGCCAAGCTTTTGTCGACGCGGCGGTCGCGGCCGTGGACCATTGCCTGCCGTTGAGCTTTTCACCGGCGCTGGCTCAAGGCATCCCGGGCAAGGTGTTCACTCTGCAATTCAACTCGCCCAAACAAGAACAGGTTGCACCGCGAGTGAAGGCTTCGCCTTGATCTTTTCCGACAACCGGATTCCACTTTTCGGGACCTAATGCATGTCGCGCAAAAGTGTGCAGCGGTTTTGCGACAACGACATGCATTAGACAAGAACCTAAGCGCGTCGCATGAGGCCCGGTCGACCGCGATGCGCTTTAGTGGCGCCTTCGTCTCGCCTCGACATGTCGCGCCAGTTCCGGCATCTCGAAGACATAGTCGCTCCAGGCCGATTCCGGTATCTGGCCGGCAAGATAGCACTCCAGCAAAAGCCCCTGCTCGTGGTCGAGTGGCCTCGGTGCGCGTTCATGGTCCAACCCAAGTGAATGGAACAGATTCCTGGTCAGGTCCGCGACAGTGAAGTGGATCGACATTTGCGGTCTCCTCCTTTGGCCGCTCAACGCCGATCCCAGGGCTAAGGTTTCAGCAACGGCCGGCCGGTAACGCCGGATTGATCGCGATGCCGAACCCGCCGCGCGTATCAAACTTCGCCGTGGCGGGCGTCCGCCGGCGTTGCTGCCGGTTCGTCTCAATCTTGAAATAAAAATGTAATATTGAATTTACACGAGTGGATCTAATACACTAGAGCTAAAGTCTCTGGTGGCGGTTTGATCTACTTCAATTAGGAAAAACTGATTTAGCTAGTACTTATCCATAGTCGACAAAGAAATCCTGTTCTCGGTGCAACAAGGATAATGGTCGTTCCAGTGACACGCTTCTGGCCCCTCACGATTCTGATGCTGGTGTCGGCAATAGCCGTTGCGCTCGGCACATCCTTCTCCTACGCGGATAGCTGCGGTGCCATCAGGAGCCAATTGCTTTCGGCGGGGCGCAGCGGCGGGACCAGCCCCGAGCTTGCCCAACTGCGCCGGCAACTCGCCGCGATTCAAAAGCTTGAGAGACAACGCAGATGCACGGCGAAAACGGCCGGCTTCTTCTTCAATCCCTGCGCCGACCTGGTCAGCAGCAAGGCGGAGGTGCAACGGCAGATCGCCAGACTGTCGAATTCGAGCAGGGACACGTCCGGTTTGAAGGCCAGGTTTGTCGCGCTGGGCTGCGCCGCCCCCGCTGCCAAGAAACAGCCGGCGCAGCAACGCACGGCACCCAAGGCCCAGTCCGCAGGCACAACAATTGGCGGCAATCGGATGCTGTTTTGCGTTCGCTTGTCGGACGGATATTTCTTCCCCGCGCCAAAATCGCAGTTCGCCAAGGGCGACGATCTGAAGGAAACGGTCGATCAGTGTCGCTACATCTGCGACGATGCCGGCGTCGACCTCTATACGCTGAGCGACGCCACTCGCGAGACCGAGGAGATGGTCGCGCTCGAGTCGGGAAAACCCTATGTGGAGCTACCTGCCGCGTTCCGGTACCGCGACGACGCGAACTTCAAGGCCTGCGACGTCAAGCGCTATTACCGGCGCGTCGCCGAGCTCAGGGCACGAACCGTGACACCGGCCAACATGAGCAACGCCATCATTCCGTTGCCGACGGCAAAGCCGGATCTTGGCGTCGTCGCGGAAATTCCTGAATCCGGGATCGAAACTGCCGGTGCCGCTCTCGCAGGGGCAAAAACGCCGGTTTTCGAGGTGCCAGGGATTGCCCAGCATCAGTCGATCGAGAAAGCGATCGGCGCGCGGCCGGTGAGAGTGGTCGGGCCGGCCTTTTTCCCGGCGGACTGACCAGGGCGGGCGATGTTCCGAGACGGCTGGCCGGATAGCCGCTTCAAGGCCTGGAGCCGTACGCATCGACGGACGTCGGCTGGTTATTCGCAGACCATGCGGGCCCGTTTGCCGGGCTCGCTGACATTCTTGCAAGTTAGAGGCTTCGTCGGCTCCGGCGACAGCATGGGCGGGTTGTTGGTGACCCTCCTCCGAGGCGTTGCAACGGAAGCCGCGCTCCTGCGCACCGCCGGCCTTTTCGGCGTTTGCGGCGCCACTGGAAAGACGTCGGTCTCCAGTTGCGACTGTTCGGCTTGCGCCTGCGGCGAAGGCCTGTCCCAGAAACGGCGAACATCGAGCGGCTTGGGAATGATGACGGTGCCGTCATAGCTGCGCGCGCAGCCGCTTCCCAGAGGCAGCGCCAGGCACAGGAAGACAGGCAGAATCCGTCGAGACATCAGCAATACCCCTGCAAGCTTATAACGCTGCTTCGGCCTAACCGACAACCGGCGGAATAGGGCGAAGGGAGTAGATACCGTGAAGTAGAGTCGTCGCACTTCCAGTCGAAGGCGTTGCTCGAAGATCGAGCGCCGGGTCGGGCGCGGATGGAGGTCCAGCGCGAGTTAGAACCTTGCGATTCGTCAACGCTTCCAGCGTAAGGCCATGGTGCGATCGCACCATACCAAAGCTGCGCTCAGTGGCGACAATGGGATATTCGAAGTTCCGCTCCTCCAGTTACGGGCGGGAGCAGCGACCGCCGGCAAGAAACAGGGTCAGATTTACCCCAACGGACCTGTTTCGGCGATGGCGCGGCCATGACACGTTCTGGCTGCATGCAACGCGCTCCCGTCCGGCTTTTTTCTTTTAAAGCCGGTGGCTACGATCGCCGAGCAGACGATGCCGGCCGGAATTCACGCAAGCTGCTGATTCCAGCGGCAAACCGCGGCCCATGCCGACAAAGCCCGCGGCCGCTCCTTCTTAACCCGGCTGGGCGCCGTTACCGGAGCGACATGAAACTGTCATGCGACTGTAATAATCGGGGGCTATTGGCCTCAGCGGGCGCCGGAGGAATGGCGCCGAGAGACCATATTCCGAACAGGAGCAGGCCACATGAGACATTTCATCCGCTCGGCGGCCGTTGCGATTGCAATGGCTGCGGCGACGACCACCCTCACCCTGTCCGCCGCGCTCGCCGCGGACATCTCCGGCGCCGGCGCCACCTTCCCCTACCCGATCTATGCGAAGTGGGCCGACACCTACAAGAAAGACACCGGCGTTGGCCTTAACTACCAGTCGATCGGTTCCGGCGGCGGCATCAAGCAGATCAAAGCCAAGACCGTTACCTTCGGCGCTTCGGATGCGCCGCTCAAGGGCGACGAGCTTGAAGCGACCGGACTGGCTCAGTTCCCGATGGTGATGGGCGGCATCGTTCCCGTCGTCAATCTCGAAGGCATCAAGCCCGGCGAGTTGGTTCTCGACGGCCCGACGCTGGCCGACATCTTCCTCGGCAAGATCACGAGCTGGGATGACGAAGCGATCAAGAAGCTTAATCCGGACGTCAAGCTGCCTTCGCAGGCGATCGCGGTCGTTCACCGTTCCGATGGTTCGGGCACGACGTTCAACTTCACCTATTACCTCGGCGACGTCAGCGCGGACTGGAAAGAAAAGGTCGGCGTCGACAAGGCCGTGGAATGGCCGGTCGGCATCGGCGCCAAGGGCAACGAGGGCGTTGCCAACAACGTCTCCCAGACCGGCGGCGCGATCGGTTATGTCGAATATGCCTACGCCAAGCAGAACAAGCTCACCCACACCGATATGATCAACAAGGACGGCAAGAAGGTCGAGCCCGCCGCGGCGGCGTTCTCGGCGGCAGCGGCCAATGCCGACTGGAGCTCGCAGCCGGGCTATGGCGTCATCCTCGCCAACGAGCCGGGCGCCGAGTCCTGGCCGATGACGGCGGCAACGTGGATCCTGCTCTACAAGAAGCCGGATGATGCCGCGACCACCGGCGAAGCGCTCAAATTCTTCGCCTGGGCATACGACAAGGGCGACGAGATGGCCGGCGAGCTGGACTACGTTCCGATGCCCGACAAGGTGGTTGAGAGCGTCAAGGCCATGTGGGCCAAGGAAGTCGTCGGCGACGACGGCAAGCCGCTCTACTCGGCTATGTAATCTCCTCCAGGGAGGGCGTCGATGGCGCCCTCCCTGTTGCCTTCAATCGCGAGGACCCAATGACCATCGCTTCCGATGCCATGCCATCATCTGCAGCAGCCCGGGCCAGGGAAGCTACGGTGCGGCGCTTCGCGCTCACAGATGCCATATTCCGCGGACTCACCCGCGCTTCCGCAATTCTTGTGCTGGTCATCCTCGGCGGTGTCGCGATCTCGCTGTTTGCCGGCTCGTGGCAGGCGCTGTCGTCCTTCGGTTTCTCCTTCCTGACGACTGAAAGCTGGAATCCGGTCACGGAAAAATTTGGCGCACTGGCGCCGATCTACGGCACCCTGGTCACGGCGGCCATCGCCATCCTGATCGCGGTTCCGATCGGCATCGGCATTGCAGTCTTTCTCACCGAGCTCTGCCCGCGCCCGCTCAGGCGCCCGATCGGCATAGCGGTCGAGCTGTTGGCCGGCATTCCTTCGATCATCTACGGCATCTGGGGCCTGTTCGTGTTCGCGCCATTCCTGCAGACGACGATACAGCCCTTCATCATCAACATCTTCCATGGCGTGCCGGGACTATCCAGCCTTTTCGCCGGCCCTCCTTACGGCATCGGCCTTCTGACCTCGGCGCTGATCCTCGCCATCATGGTGTTGCCCTTCATCACCTCGATCACCAAGGATGTCTTCGATACGGTGCCGGCGGTGCTGAAGGAATCGGCCTATGGCATCGGTTGCACGACCTGGGAAGTGACCCGGCGCGTGGTCATTCCCTATACCCGCATCGGCATCATGGGCGGCGTCATGCTTGGCCTCGGCCGGGCGCTCGGCGAGACCATGGCGGTGACCTTCGTCATCGGCAACGCCCACCGCATCAGTGCCTCCCTGTTCGCGCCGGGCACGACGATCTCGGCGACCATCGCCAATGAATTCACCGAGGCCGACGGCGACCTCTACACCTCCTCGCTGGTTTCGCTCGGCCTGATCCTCTTCGTCATCACCTTCCTGATCCTTGCCGCCGCCCGCTATATGCTGATGCGGATCGACGCCCGTACGGGAGCCTGACCGATGTCGCCATCCTCATCGCTCCACAGCCGCCGCAAAGCCAGGAATTCGGTGATGATGGCGCTTTGCGTCGTCGCCGCCGGCATCGGGCTTGCCTGGCTGGCGCTCATCCTCGGCGCACTGGTCTATAAGGGCACAGCCGGGCTTTCGTTCGCGGTCTTCACCGAGATGACGCCACCACCGGGCGAGGCCGGCGGCCTGCTCAATGCCATCGCGGGCAGCCTGCTGATGACGATCATCGCCGTTGTCGTCGGCACGCCGATCGGCGTGCTGGCGGGGACCTACATGGCCGAGTATGGACGCTTTTCGCGCATCACCACCGTCGTCCGCTTCATCAACGACATCCTGTTGTCGGCGCCGTCGATCATCATCGGCTTGTTTGTCTATGAGCTGATGGTGCGGCCAATGGGACATTTCTCGGCCATTGCCGGCGCCGTTGCGCTTGCCATCCTGGTCATTCCGGTGGTCGTGCGCACCACTGAAGACATGCTCAACCTGGTGCCGAACGCGTTGCGTGAAGCCGGTGCCGCGATCGGCGCGCCACGCTGGGTGGTGATCCGTTCGGTCGCCTACCGCGCCGCATTGTCCGGCATCGTCACCGGCATATTGCTGGCGATAGCACGCATTTCCGGCGAGACGGCGCCGCTGCTCTTCACCGCGCTCAACAACCAGTTCTGGAGCAGCAATATCAACGCGCCGATGGCCAGCCTGCCGGTGACCATCTTCCAGTTCGCTCTCAGCCCTTACGAGGAATGGCAGCAACTGGCGTGGACCGGCGCACTCATAATCACCCTGACGGTTCTGGGCTTGAGCATCCTCGCCCGCAGCCTTACCGGACGCAGAGAGGACAGATGACACAGATGTTGTCCCCAGACATGACGATGGCCGAAACGGTCGCCGAGAAGACGAAGATCGAGGTCAAGAATCTCAACTTCTACTACGGCCAGAGCAAGGCGCTGAAGGACATCAGCCTGTCGCTGCCTGAGCGCAGTGTCACGGCCTTCATCGGCCCTTCCGGCTGCGGGAAATCGACGCTGCTGCGTGTGTTCAACCGCATCTATGAGCTCTACCCAAAACAGACGGCCGAGGGCCAGGTGCTGCTCGACGGCAAGAACATTCTCGACCGGTCGCAGGATCTCAACCTCCTCAGGACCAAGATCGGCATGGTGTTCCAGAAGCCGACGCCGTTCCCGATGTCGATCTACGAGAACATCGCCTTCGGCGTCAGGCTCTACGAGAACCTCGGCAAGTCCGAGATGGACGGCCGCGTCGAACAGGCGTTGAAGCGCGCCGCGCTGTGGAGCGAGGTCAAGGACAAGCTCAACGCCAGCGGCTTGAGCCTGTCCGGCGGCCAGCAGCAGCGGCTCTGTATCGCCCGCACGGTGGCCGTGAAGCCGGAAGTCATTCTGCTCGACGAACCGGCTTCGGCCCTCGACCCGTTGTCGACCGCCAAGATCGAGGAACTGATCGACGAGTTGCAAGCCGACTACACGATCGTCATCGTAACCCACAACATGCAGCAAGCGGCGCGCGTGTCGCGCCAGACCGCCTTCATGTATCTGGGTGAGCTGGTCGAGTTCGACCGGACCGAGAAGATCTTCACGTCACCCCGCGAGAAGCGCACGCAGGACTACATCACTGGCCGCTTCGGCTGAGCCGTTCCGATCATGCATATGAGGACAGGACCATGGGCGAACACACAGTCGCTTCTTTCGACGAGGATCTCGAGCAGATCAGCAAGCTGATCCGCGACATGGCCGACCTCGCCGGTTCGATGGTCGGCGGGGCGACCAAGGCCCTGTTGAATTCCGACAACGTGCTGGCGCAACGCGTCGTTTCCGACGACGCCATCATGGATGCGCGTCAACGCGAACTGGACGACCGCGCCATCACCCTGATCGCCAAACGCCAGCCGATGGCCCACGATCTTCGCCATGTGGTCGGAGCGATCCGCATGGCGGGCGACCTCGAACGCATCGGCGACCTTGCCAAGAATATCGCCAAGCGCGTGAGTGCGGTCAGCCTCAGCGCCACGCCGCGGGACCTGTCGCATTCCATCGACGCGATGGCGCAGCTGGTTCTCATCCAGGTGCAGGGTGTCATCGAGGAATATGCTGCAGGCGATGCGGCCGCGTTGGCCAAGCTGCGTGCCGCCGACGAGCGCATCGACGTCAAATACACGTCCGTGTTCCGCGAGCTGTTGACCTACATGATGGAAGATCCGCGCAACATCACCGCTTGCACGCACCTGCTGTTCTGCGCCAAGAATCTGGAGCGGATCGGCGACCATGTCACCAACATCGCCGAAAATGCGTATTATGTGCTGACCGGCGAGCAATTGCCGGTCAATCGTCCGAAGCAGGACGAAACGACAATGTCCGCACCGGTGACATGATGGGGGTGCCCAGCCGATGATCGCACCACGCATAATGGTGGTGGAGGACGAGGAGCCGTTGGGTGTGCTGCTCCGCTACAATCTCGAATCCGAAGGCTACCAGGTCGAGGTGGTGACACGCGGGGACGAAGCCGAGATCCGTTTGCAGGAGAATGTGCCCGACCTTTTGGTGCTCGACTGGATGATACCAGCGGTTTCCGGCATCGAGCTCTGTCGTCGGTTGCGGGTGCGCCCCGAAACCGAGCGGCTGCCGATCATCATGCTGACCGCGCGCGGCGAGGAGAGCGACCGGGTGCGCGGTCTTTCGACCGGCGCCGACGACTATCTGGTCAAACCGTTTTCGACACCGGAATTCATGGCCAGGGTCAAGGCGCTGCTGCGGCGCGCCAAGCCGGAAGTGCTGTCCAGCGTGCTGAAGGTCGGCGACATCGTGCTCGATCGCGAATCGCACAGGGTCTATCGCAAGAAGAGCGAAATCAGGCTCGGGCCGACCGAATTCCGGCTGCTCGAGTTCATGATGCGGCATCCGGGCCGTGTCTTCTCGCGCAGCCAGTTACTCGATAATGTCTGGGGCGAGACAATCTACATCGACGAACGCACCGTCGACGTGCATGTCGGGCGGCTGCGCAAAGCCGTCAACAACGGCCGGATGCCGGATGTCATCCGCACCATCCGCGGTGCCGGCTATGCGATCAGGGAAGATTGACCCGCCTGGTCATGCTACGTTCTTTCTGACGCTGGGCCTCATTTGCGCGCCCGGCGCGAAAATCTCCTGGTCGACGAAGCTTAACGCCCGCATCGCGCAGCCTTCGCGGATCAGCGGCAATTCGTTCGGCTCTGTATCGAAGGAGATCGAGCCTGAATGCTGGCCGCCGGCGGTCTGGGCGATTGCCTTCCGCAAGGCCGGCTCGATCAGATCGAAGGCGGCGGCACTGGCGCCGACCATCGCGACCGGTGCCGGATCGATCAGCGCGAACAGCGAGCCGAGACCGAAACCCAGCGCTTCGCCGGCCTTGCGGTAGGCCTCGCGTTCCGGCCCATCTTTCTCGCGCGCCCGGGCCGCCAGTGCTCGCATGTCGGCGTCGCTGACGTCGGCGACCGGTTCGCTGTCTTCGCTCATCTGCCTGGCGTTGCGCCAGATGGCGTAGTTGCCGGCATACGCCTCGATGCAGCCGCGCCGCCCGCAACGGCAGAGCGCGCCGCCCGGACGATGGATCATGTGGCCAAATTCGCCGCCCGAGGAATGCGTCCCGGTGAACAGTTCGCCCTTCAGCACCAGCCCCATGCCGATGCCATGCGAAAGCAGGATGGCGATGAAGTCGTCGCGATAGCGATCCGGATTGCGCCAGCGCAAAGCCACCGCCATCATGTTGCAGTCGTTCTCCACCGTTGCCGGGATGCCGAATTCGCCCTCCAGCATGTCGGCAAAGGCGATGTCGGTCTGCGGCGTGATCGGCGACCACAGCATGGCGCGTGCAGGGGAGTCGGTAATGCCCTGAATCGCCAGGGCGATGCGGGCGACACTGCGGACGTCAAGGTCTGGATCCTGCAGCCGGCGCCGGACGATGGCCATGCATTCACGGATCAGCTCGTCGCGCGGCATGGTCAGCGTGTCCAGCCGGCGCTGTTCCTCGGCGACCACCTGTCCCGTATAGTCGATAATGGCGGCCGACAGGAAATTCAGCGACAACACCACGGTCAGCACCGCCGCCGCTTCCGGATTGAGGGCGAGGCCGACCTGCGGACGACCGCGTTTCAACGAAACGGGCTCACTTGCCTTGCTCTCGGCGAGGATGCCTTCCCGTATCAGGTCGGAAGAGATCGCCGATATGGTCGAATGACTGAGGCCGGTGGTAGCTGCGATCTCAGTACGCGATGGCTGGCCGGCCCGGCGCACCGCCGAGATCACCATCGCCCGGTTGCGCCGGCGCAAATCGTCATGGCGGATTCCGACCGACATTGTTTTGCTTTCCTCCCGGTTGCCGCGGCCGCTCATGAACCGGAAGCCGTCGGTAATGTCCGACAAATAGTGTCGGATGCAGGCAAATAGTGTCAGATGCAGGTGGCGCTGTCATCGTTTATTCCGACGCTCGAAAAAACTCGCAGAGTCATCAAAATCCATCAGAATCGATGTTGACAGCAGCCGGAGATCGGGCCAGTATTTTTTCGAGGCTCGAAAAAATTAGAGCTTCTAAGCTGGTCTTTGAGCCAATTGGTCACGCCGTACGCGGCGCAGGGAGGATATGATGAAGAAATTCACGACCGCCATTCTGGCGGGTGTCGCCATGACGCTGGCGCTGGCGTCGGTGGCGCAGGCTAAAGACAAGGTCATCGGCGTTTCCTGGTCGAACTTCCAGGAAGAGCGCTGGAAGACCGACGAGGCCGCAATGAAGGCGGCCATCGAGGCCGCAGGCGACAAGTATATTTCCGCCGACGCACAGTCCAACCCCGGCAAGCAGCTCACCGACGTCGAGAGCCTGATCTCGCAGGGCGCCAACGCACTGATCATCCTAGCGCAGGACGCCTCGGCCATCGGGCCGGCCGTGCAGAAGGCACTGGACGAAGGCATCCCGGTCGTCGGCTATGACCGGCTGATCGAGAACAAGGACGTGTTCTATCTGACCTTCGACAACAAGGAAGTCGGCCGCATGCAGGCCCGCGAAGTCTTCAAGGTGAAGCCGGAAGGCAACTACGTCTTCATCAAGGGTTCGGGTTCCGATCCGAATGCCGATTTCCTGTTTGCCGGTTCGATGGAGGTGCTGAAGGAGGCCATCGACGGCGGCAAGATCAAGAATGTCGGCGAGGCCTATACGGACGGCTGGCTGCCGGCCAACGCTCAGAAGAACATGGAACAGTTCCTGACCGCCAACGACAACAAGGTCGATGCCGTGGTCGCCGCTAATGACGGCACTGCCGGCGGCGTCGTCGCCGCGCTGACGGCGCAAGGGCTGGCCGGATCGGTTCCGGTTTCGGGCCAGGACGGCGACCACGCCGCGCTGAACCGCATCGCGCTCGGCACACAGACCGTGTCGGTGTGGAAGGATGCGCGCGAGCTCGGCAAGAATGCCGCCGAGATCGCCTCGCAACTGGCCGACGGCAAGCAGATGACCGACATTGCCGGCGTGAAGGATTTCACCACGCCCGGCGGCAATACCGTCAAGTCGCTGTTCCTGACCCCGGTCGCCATCACCAAGGACAACCTCAACGTCGTCATCGACGCCGGCTGGATCAAGAAAGAAGAGGTCTGCGCCGGCGTGACGGCTGGCACTGTTCCAGTCTGCAACTGAGCCGACGATTCCGAGAAGTCCGAACGCCGCGGCCGCTCGCCGCGGCGTTTTTTCAACAAGAGTTGTTTTTCCGCTTCCGGCGGATAACTTCTAGGCTGCTTCCGGCATCCGCGGCAGACGGCAACCCGGCGGGAGAAACATCATGACCGACACGACGTCCAACACGCCGGTCGACAACACGGCAGACCGGGCACGGGAATCCGAGCTCGGCATCGTTGCCCGATTTCTCAAGGCAACCGAACTCGACACGCGCATGCTCGGCATGGTCGGCGCGCTGCTGGTCATCTGGGTCGGCCTGCATGTCATTTCTAGCGTACGGCTCGGCGTCAATCCGTTCGACTTCGACAGCCGGACCTTCCTGACGCCACGCAATCTCTGGAACCTGTCGGTGCAGACTTCGGCCGTGGCCATAATGGCCGCCGGAATGGTGCTGGTTATCGTCATGCGCAATATCGACCTGTCGGTCGGCTCCGCCGAAGGCCTGATCGGCGTGGTCATGGGTTTTGCGCAGGTGCATTTCCTGGTGCGAATGGTCGGTCTGCAATTAGGCAACCCCTGGATCTGGATCCTGGCACTGGCCATCGGCCTGGCGCTTGGCCTTCTGATCGGAGCGTTCCAGGGATACATCATCGCTTATCTCGAGGTGCCGGCCTTCATCGTGACGCTGGGCGGCCTTCTGGTCTGGCGGGGTGCCGCATGGTGGGTCGTCAGTGGGCAGACGATTGCGCCGCTGGATGCCACTTTCCAGCTGATGGGCGGCGGACCGACGGGTTCGATCGGCGCGCGATGGAGCTGGATCGTCGGAATTGTCGCGTGCCTGGCGGTTGTGTTCATGCTGCTCAACGGGCGGGTGCAGCGCAAGCGGTTCCGCTTCCCGTTACGCCCGATCTGGGCCGAGACGTTCCTCGGGGCCGTCACTTGCCTTGTCATCATGGGCGCCATATGGCTTGCCAATTCCTATCCTTGGCCGGTCGGCATCGTGAACAGATATGCGGCGGCCAACGATATAACCGTTCCCGAAGGCGGGCTGTTCATCGCCCATGGCATCGCCATACCCGTGCTGATGGCTGTAGCCGTAGGGCTGATCATGACCTTCATCGCCAAGCGTACCCGTTTCGGCCGCTATGTCTTCGCCATCGGCGGCAATCCGGAAGCAGCCAACCTTGCCGGTATCAACACGCGCTGGGTGACCATGAAGGTGTTCATGATCATGGGCGTGCTGGCGACGATCGCCGCAGCGATCTCGTCAGCCAGGCAGAACTCGTCGACCAATGCGCTGGGCACGCTGGACGAGCTCCTGGTCATCGCGGCGGCGGTGATCGGCGGCACGTCGCTCGCCGGCGGCTCCGGCACAGTGCTCGGCGCCATGCTCGGCGCGCTTTTGATGCAGTCGCTGCAGTCCGGCATGGTGCTGCTCGGCATCGATTCGCCGCTGCAGAGCATCGTTGTCGGAGCCGTGCTGGTGGTCGCGGTGTGGCTCGATACCGTCTATCGCAAACGGGTCTGAGCATGATCCCGCAAGGTGGAAACCGGTTTTCGTACAACTTGGTGCTCAAGCAGGACCTCTAGGGAGGAAGGACGAGCATGGCAGACAAAACCGCTCCCACGCCGCTGATCGACATGCGCAACATCTCCATCGCTTTCGGCGGCATTCGCGCCGTCGACGATGCCTCTGTCGACCTTTTCCCGGGCGAGGTGATGGCTTTGCTCGGTCACAACGGTGCCGGCAAATCGACGTTGATAAAAATCCTGTCCGGCGCCTACAAGCGCGATGCGGGCCAGATTTTCGTCAACGGCGAGGAGGCTTCGATCTCCAATCCCCGCGACGCCAAGAAGTACGGCATCGAGACGATCTACCAGACGCTGGCGCTGGCCGACAATGTCGATGCGGCCGCCAACCTGTTTCTCGGCCGCGAGCTGATGACCGGCTGGGGTACGCTCGACGACGTCGCCATGGAGGCCGAGGCGCGCAAGGTGATGGGCAGGCTCAATCCGCGTTTCCAACGCTTCAAGGAGCCGGTGGTAAAGCTTTCGGGCGGCCAGCGGCAGTCGGTGGCGATCGCCCGCGCCATCCTGTTCAATGCTCGCATCCTGATCATGGACGAGCCGACGGCGGCACTCGGGCCGCAAGAGACGGCGCAGGTCGGCGAACTGGTCAGGCAGCTCAAGGCCGACGGCATCGGCATCTTCCTGATCAGCCATGATATTCACGACGTGTTCGAGCTTGCCGACCGTGTCTGCGTCATGAAGAACGGTCGGGTTGTCGGAACGGCGCGCACAACCGACGTCACCCAGGACGAGGTGCTCGGCATGATCATCCTCGGCAAGTGTCCACCCGGCGCCATTCCGGGGCCGGGCGCGCTGAAGATCGCCGCATGAACGAGAATTAGCCGGCTAATCACAAGCCGCCAAAATGTGCCAGCCGTCACCATGCTTTGGCCTCGCCATTGTGTTGGCGTCGGGACTTGCCCATAAAGATGCCGAACCGTCCACGGGACGTATCAGCAATTGAAGAAGCTTTTTCCGACCGTCGCTTTTATCGCCGTCGCGCTGATCAGCCTGACGATGGCGGGTTTTGCCTATTTTGCCACCCAGGAGGCGGCCCGCATTAAATTCGAGGCGACGGCAGACGACGCGCTTAACCGGATCGAAAGCCGCATCGACCTGGACCTGTCGCTGTTGCGTTCGACCCGGGCGCTGTTCGACGCACGCAATGGCGGTATCTCGCAGGGCGAGTTCAAGGCTTTCTTCAACGCGATCGACATCGACAATAATTTCGCCGGCCTGCGCGGCATCGGTTTCCTCCGCCTGGCGAAAACTGGCAACGAGGCGGCGGTCGAGCGCGACATCCTGCACGATCACGGCGCAAGCCATCCGATCTATCCCGACACGAACTTACCGTGGCGTACGCCCATCGTGCTGTTCGAACCACTGGATCCGTCCAACAAATCCAGCATCGGCTACGACATGTTCACCGGGCCGGCGCGGCGCGAGGCGATCGAAAAGGCGATGGCCGACGACCAGCAGCACGCCAGCGGGCTCGTGCAGTTCGGCAAGGATACGGGTGCCGCGCAGACCTTTACCGGGTTCCTCGTCTTCGTCCGGCTCAATGTCGAAACCGCGCCGGACGCCGTGAACGCGACGAGATCCTCGACTGCCGGCTTCCTTTATGCGGCCTTCCGCGCCCGTGATCTGTTCCAGGCTGCGCTCAGCCGGGCACCATTGCTGCCGGTCAACACCGAGATCTATGACGGCACGGTGGACAGCGACAACCTGCTGTTCCAATCGGAAACGCCGCCTGTTTCGAGCCTCGGCGACAGGCTGCTGGTCACCCGCAAGATCACCGTCGCCGGCCGGCCGTGGGTCGTCCTGTTCAGGCCGACAAGTGCTTTCTCGCAACCTTCCTCGCGCGCCATCCCGGTGATGCTCGGATTGTTCGGACTGCTGCTTGCGGGCGCCATCGCGCTGGTGGCCCGCTATCAGGAGCGGGCCTATGAGGCGGTCTCGCTGCTTCACGAAACGACCGAAAAGAGCCTGCTGGAAAAAGACCTGATGCTGCAGGAGATGAAGCATCGCATCAAGAACTCGATCACGCGGGTGCTGGCAATCGCGCGCCAGACAGCATCGCACACCACCGACGTCCAGGAATTCTCGGCTTCTTTCTCGGCCCGGCTGCAGGCGATGGCGGCTTCCCAGGACATGCTGACGCGCTCACGCTGGCAGAAAGCCGATCTCGGCGACCTGCTGCGCATCGAGCTAGGCCAGGTGTTCGGCAGCGAGCTTCCTGAAGGGCTACTGTCGGGACCGCAGGTCCTTCTCGATGAAAAGACGACGCAGGCACTCGGCCTCGTCTTTCACGAACTGGCGACGAATGCGCTGAAGCATGGCGAAGCCGGCAATTCAGTCGGTGCGCTGAAGGTCGACTGGTCGCTCGAAGCCCGTAGCGGCACCCGGACATTGGCTCTCAACTGGCGCGAGGCCGGTCAGAAGAAGCTCGAGACACCGGCAAAGAGCGGTTTTGGCACCAGATTGATCGATCTCAACGTCACGCGCGAATTGCGTGGCACAATCAGGCGCGATTTTCGCGAAGATGGCTTGAACGTGGAAATCAGGGTTCCGCTGCCGGCCTGAAACGCCGTCTCGTGGGCCGCATCGCAACAGCGCTTTAAAGAGCAAACGCGGAGACAGGTGGCCTGCCTCCGCGTTTGCTGTTCGCCTGGAGCTCGAAACTAGTTGCAGCGAGCTGTGTAAATCCGGCCGTGACGATCTCTGTATTGGCAGTAGCCATTTTGCAGACGGCGAACGAGCAGACCGCCAATCGCACCGGCGCCGGCGCCGATCAAAGCGCCCTTGCCGCCGCCGACAGCGCCACCAATGAGCGCGCCGCCCACAGTGCCGATACCCACGTTCTCTTCCGTGGTGGTGCAGCCGCTGACCGCAACCACGGCAACCATGGCAATAATCATCTTCCGCATGGAGTCATCCTCACTTTTGTCCTCACTTTAATAAGCTCCAGCCGCCATTTAGCATGAAAGTGCGGCCTTTGCCCGCACGATTTCATTGTTGATTAAGATAGTCTTTTTCGGGGCGTGCGCCGTTCGATGCTACCACGAACCCGGAAATCTCCAAGGACGCATCGAGCGTGCCGCTGGGACGCACTTCCAGACGATCCCGTCATGGTCGTCCTCGAGCGCCGGATCGACGGCAAGGCATCTGGCGACGACATGTTGGGCCTGGCCTTGCAGGTCGGTGACCGCGAACGGGCACGGCCGAGCACTCGGGCAGTGGTTTCAAAGCGATCAAGCAGAGGCGAGTTCGATTCAGATCAGTTGGGACGCGGCGGTCAGGACGATCGCGGCCATAAGCGCGACGGCGGCGAAGCGGAGGGGCGAAGCACGAGGCGCGGGCGCTGCGGACGCGTCGGGATCCTGAAAACCGCCCATCGAGACGCGAGCGGCCTGTTCCAGTCTGTTCAAGTCGGCAGCCGTCAAGGCCCATTCCTTTCATTTTGTGCCAAACTCAATCGATGTCCGGTGGATCGGCACGTTCGCACAGGATCGGACTTTATGGTGAACAGTCGGTTAAAGTCGGCGGTGCGCTACAAGCCTTCTCGCGCCGACCGCCGTTCGTTCAATCGGTCTCGAAATTGCCGTGAGGAACGACAAGGCGGTATTCGAGGCGGTTCCCGGTGATTTCGAGTGTCGCCGTTCCATTCAATGAAGTGGGCACGACGCGTTCAAGCGCGACGCTGCCAAAACGTTTCTCGCTGCGCTGATTGTCGTTGGCTCCGATCACTTCGGCCCATGTCAGCGACAGCGCAGGCTCGCCAGCCGAAGCTGCCGTCAGATCGGCCGTCACCTCGACGAAACCGTCGCTGCGCGACAGTGCGCCATAGCTGACCGAATTGACGGCAAGCTCATGCATGGCCAAGCCGATGTGCAAGGCGGCATTGGGGTTGAGATATGGATTTGCGCCGCGGAAACGCAGGCTGTGCAAGGGATCCGCGCCGTACCTGCCGACCTGACCGGAAACCAGCTCGCGCAGCGCCGCTCCCCGCCAGTTGGATGATGTAACCAGGTCCTGCGAGGAGGCCAGCGACTGCAATCGGCCCCGGAAGCGCGTCAGGAAATCGTCAATGCTGCCGGAATAACGGCCCGTCTGGGTGGCGATGCTCTGGATAATGGCCAAAAGGTTCTTGGAGCGATGACTGACTTCGCGCAGCAGCGCCTTCAACGTCTGCTCCCGGCGTTTCTGCTCGGTTGTTTCGACCATGGTGGTCACGACGCCCTGCACCGCGCCGGTCTCGCTGCGGTCGGCGTCTATCCACACTTGAAACCAGCGGGCGCCGTCATCGGCCGGCACGCTGAGTTCAAGATGTTGAGGATTGCCGGAGACGATGACGTCGTGCTTGGCGGCGCCGATACGCTCCGCCTGCGCCGGCGGCAAGATGCCGTTGTTGTCGGAGGCATCGGAAGTCCAGGGGGCGCGCATGTTGCGCGCCCACACCGTCTTCATCTCGCGATCCTGGTACAGGACGGAAATCCCGGCATTGTGCAGTGCATGGAGAAGGGCCCGGCCAAGCTGCATCCCGCTTTCGGCGGGATGCAAAGCGATGATCTCATCACTCTGGCCGCGGTCTTTCATTTTTCCGACTCTGGAACGCATCGGTCAATTTGCTCAACCCATGTCGGGCTGAACGGTTCGCGGAAAAATGGGTTCCAAAAGGAGGAGGTTCGTATCAAGCCTTAAAAAGCGGTCCGCCGAGCGGCATCCCGTTGGAGGACACTGCCCGGCGGTGGCTGGAAACCGTTTGAGGGGTGCGGCTTCCAGTGTTCGCTTGAATGGCCGCTTGGCATTCACGCTCGTCTGATCAGGCCGGCAATAAGCGATATGATCAGGAAGGCGAGAAAGATGAAGAACAATATCTGCGCTATGCCGGCCGAGGTGCCAGCGATGCCGCCGAAACCAAGCGCACCGGCGATTATCGCCACGACAAGAAATACGAGCGCCCAGTAAAGCATGATCGATCTCCTTCCAATGCTGCGGTGAAAACGTGATTCGCCTCCGTTTGTTCCACCATTTTCCGAAAAAGACGATGCTGAAAATCTTCAGGGCCCGAATTGCCGCGGTGTGTGGAAAGGTCCAGTTGGTTGCCCCAGTTGGTTGCCAGTGAATTGAGCCGGCGTCACGCCCATCTGATCCGAGGGAGCGGCTGTCTCGGCGGACGCAGTTCGGCCGCCCGCTGTTTCATGCCGCGGCTTTCGCGTGCCGGTCAAAGAACAGGGCCTGGCTGATAAGAGCCTTGACCATGTCCGGATTGAACGGCTTGGTAACCAGGAAAGCTGGTTCCGGCCGCTCGCCGGTGAGCAGGCGCTCGGGAAAGGCGGTGATGAAGATCACCGGCACCGAGGTGGACGACAGGATCTCATTGACGGCCGCAATGCCCGAACTGCCGTCGGCAAGCTGGATATCGGCAAGCACCATCTTTGGCCGCGCCTTGCCGAACATCGCCACCGCCTCGGCGTGGGTGCGCGCCGTTCCGACGACGCGGTGGCCGAGGCTTTCGACCATTTCCTCGATGTCCATGGCGATCAGCGGCTCATCCTCGATGATCAGCACGTCGGTTGCCACCTGACGGGAGATCTCGTTGCTCGCCTGCGCGAGAAGCTCGGAGAATTGCTGTTCGTCGACGTCGAGAATCTCCGCCGCCTCGTCTTCGCTGAAGCCTTCGACCGCAACCAGCAGAAAGGCTTGGCGGGGACGAGGCGCAATTGCATTCAGATTGGCCGCGGCGCGCTGTTCCCATGCCGACTGGGCATGCTCCTGCGGAACGCGAATGGCCACCGAGGTGAAGAGCTTGGCAAAGACCTTGTAGAGCGCGATGCGGTCGTTCGATGCGTCCGGAAAGATGTCGACATCGGCAATGATGGCCTCGAGCATTGCGGCGACCAGCGCGTCGCCGCTCTCTTGCGATCCGGATACGGCGCGCGAGAAGCGGCGCAGGAACGGCAGGTGCGGAGCGATGGTTGCTGATAGGCTCATAGTGGACGTCTCCCTCATATGACGTGATTGCATGTTACAGCTAAAAACGGTTTGCAAGCCCAGCAATTGAAACGCTGGCTCCTTGAAAAAGGTTCCAATCGTGCGGAACTAATATGTGAGGCTGGCGTTTAAAGGCGGGTTGGGCAACCAGACGAGGCTGCCGCTTGCCTTGCGTTATGTGTTGAAGGGCGGCTTAAGGCTGGGACGAAGGGCGAAATGAAGAACATGACGAAAGCTACCACGGCTGGCGTTGGCAACGGGCGCCGGGCCGCTTCCCGCGACCCGCTTGGGCCGAACTCGGAAATCGGCCGCAAACTCAAACAATACTATGACGAGCTGGTCTCCGACAATGTGCCGGATCGCTTCGCCCAACTGCTCAGCCAGTTGGAAAAGGCCGAACCTGTACAAAAGAAGGACTGAAGCATGGCGGCCGTCTCTCAGGGCTTCAAGACCGACTTGCTCGGCTCGATCCCGAGCCTGCGGGCTTTTGCCGTGTCGCTGACGCAAAACGCCGACAAGGCCGACGACCTGGTGCAGGAAACATTGGTCAAGGCCTGGGACAAGCATGAAAGCTTCCAGCCCGGCACCAATCTGAAGGCGTGGCTGTTCACGATCTTGCGCAACGAATTCTATTCGCAGATGCGCAAGCGCGGCCGCGAGGTGCAGGACAGCGATGGCGTCATGACGGCCAGGCTTGCCGTTCACCCGGCCCAGCACGGCCAGCTTGACCTCGAAGACTTTCGCGGCGCGCTCGAATTGCTGCCAGAAGACCAGCGCGAAGCCATTATCCTCATCGGCGCGTCGGGCTTCTCCTACGAGGAAGCGGCCGAGATCTGCGGCTGCGCCGTCGGAACGATCAAGAGCCGCGTCAGCCGCGCCCGCACACGGCTGCAGGAAATCCTGAAGATCTCCGGTGAAGACGAGTATGGCCCGGACGCAATTTCGGCTCAGGTAACCGGGTCGACGGCTGCGTGAAGCGCCGGCGTGTTCGAACCGCTCCGCGCCTCAGCGAAGAGGCGTGCGCCTGCAGGCCGTTACCACTGCCTCGACGAGATCGTCTCCCGAATAGGGCTTGGTGACCAGCCTGACGCCGGGAAAGGATTTCTTGATCTCGTCGGTATCCGAATAGCCCGAGGCGAAGACGAACGGGATGTCCGCTTCACGCAGCCGCGAAGCAAATTGGAGCGTCGAAACGCCGCTCAGCATGAGGTCGACGATGGCCACATCGAATTGCGCGGCAACGTCTTGCTGTTCGATCTCAGTCAGATCACGGGCGATGACCACATCGAGCGCGCCGTAGTCGCGGCAAAGCTGCTCGATATCCATGGCAATCAGGAACTCATCTTCCAGGATAAGAATCCGCAAACCGTCAAGCGATGGGCGCACGCAGCAATATCTCCTTAAATTCGTCTCTATCGTGAAACGGGGGAAGTCATGATCGTTATTTGGCATGCTGTCATTTAAAAAAGACGTGCCGGCGCGGATGCGTCGGCCTCAGCCCATGCAAGGCATTTGCAACGCGCGCTGCCGGAGATAGGGTTAGAAGAGGTTCGTGCCGGAACCTTGGGGTCTGTCGGGCGTTTCGACCGAGCAAAAGCATGGAGAGTGAAGCAATGGCGACTGCCGCAGGAAAGGCCGCGAACGAAGCCCGCACGAATTCCGATATTGAGGCCGACATCGCACAATTGAAGGCCGACATCGACCAACTTACCAAGCTGTTGGCCAAAACTGGCGAACATGGCTACGGGGCAGCACGGCGAGCCGCGGCCGAAAGCGTCGAGCAGTTGCGAACCCAGGGCGAGGCAGCCTTCGACAGCCTGCGCAGCAACGCCAGGGACATCGAGGCGCAGATGATAGCGCATATGCGCGAAAAGCCGGTGACTTCGCTGGCGATCGCCGCAGGCGTCGGATTCCTCTTCGCGCTTCTCGCGCGCCGTTAGTTCTGCACGTATGGGAATGCTTGCATCGCTGATCTCGGGCCTCGCCTCGGGCGAAACCATTGCGGCGGTGCAACGCGCACGCGTCGCTGCGATTGTCTATTCGATCGCAGCGCTCGCGGCGCTGTGCGGCCTCGGCTTCCTCGTCGCGGCGGCCTATATCTGGACGGCGGCCCGCTATGGGCCGATGGCAGCTTCCCTGAGCTTCGGGATCGGCTTTCTGGCAATCGCCGGTCTCATCCTGCTCGTCTACCGGATGTCGGCCGGCTCGCGCGCCAGGCGCCGGGCGAAGCGACGCAACGCCGACATGAAGGCTATCGGCATCACTGCGGTACTCGCCGTGCTGCCGGCGCTGCTCAAGGGCAAAGGTGGCGCGGGGAAGGCCGGACTGGGCGCGATTCTCGGCCCGGCGATAGCACTCGCCGCCTACGCTATCTACCGCGAGAACGTGAAGCGCGGCTCCGATGATCCGGATACCGGCAAACGGGAATAGTTCGGAGGGATAGTTCGGGGCAAACGATTCTGGCGCCGGTCGCAAAATGCTGGCGTCACAAATCTTCGAGCGGAATCGATATTTCGGCGACCACGCCTTCCGGCCGGAATTCATGGGTCACCTCGCTGGAAATGACCTTGGCCAGGCTGCGGCGGATCAGGATCGAGCCGAAGCCATGGCGTTCGGGCGGCGCAACCCGCGGGCCGCCGCTTTCACGCCAGGCCAGCAACAGACGCCGTGCGCCCTTCCTGCCTTGTACCCTCCAATCGAGATCGACCTTTCCGGAGGAAACCGAGAGCGACCCGTATTGCAGTGCGTTGCTTGCCAGTTCATGCAGGATTAGCCCGAGCCCGACTGCCTGGTCGGGTGAGAGCAGGACATCGGCGCCGGAGATCGCCATGCGCGATTGTCCGGCGGCTTGGAACGGCTTTAGCTCGATCTCCACCAGCTCGCGGATGCCGATACCGCGCCACTCGCGGTCCGACAGCAGGCTGTGCGCAACGCCCAGTGCCTGCAGCCTGGCGCTGAAGGCTTCGAGGAATTCGCTTGGCTGGCGGGCATGGCGAACGGTCTGCGTAGCCAGCGCCTGTACGGTTGCCAAAGTGTTCTTGACGCGGTGATTGAGCTCGCGCAGCAACAGTCGTTGACGTTCGTCGCCAAGTTTGCGTTCGGTAATGTCGTAGTTGACGCCGAAGATCAGCGTTGGCTTGCCCTCGCCGTCGCGCTCTATGACGCGGCCGCGCGTTGCGATCCATCGCGGCGGATCGAGGCCTTTGACACGGTATTCGCCAAAATAATCGTCGCTGCCAGTCAGCGCGTCGCGAAAGCGTGTTTCGGTCTGGTGAACGTCGCGCGGGTCGATGGCGGTCAGGATGTCGCGCGCCCTCAGCCTGTTCGACTTCGGCAGGTTGAACAATTCGGGCAGCAGGACATCGCAGTCGATCATATCGCTGCGGATATCCCATGCCCAGCTGGCAAGCGAGGCCGCGTCGAGCGCGATAGCGCGCCGCTTTTCCTCTCGAACCAGTGCTGCCTTGGCAATCGCCGCACTGCGGGTTGCATCCTTCAGCGTGAACAGGCTGGCGGCAAGGCCGGCCAGCGCCGACAGCTGGTCGAGCTGGACAGAGGAGGGACGTGCGTGCGGCTTCCGGTCGAGCACGCACAGCGTGCCGATCAGCGCGCCGTCGATTACGATGGGCACGCCTGCGTAAAAGCGGATATGATGCTCGCCGGTGACCAGCGGATTGGCTTTGAACCGCGGATCCGCCGCCGCGTCGGCCACCACCATCGGCACGTTGCCGGCTGCGATGGTATAGGCGCAGAACGATGTCTCGGTTGCGGTTTCGGTCTCGCCGAGGCCGATACAGGACTTGAACCACTGCCGCTCGGCATCGACCAGCGTGATCAGTGCGACAGGCGTTTGCATCGCCGAAGCGGCAAGACCGCCGATACGATCGAAATCAGGGTCGGCAGCCCCGTCCAGCGTGTCGAGGCCGTGCAGCACGGCAAGACGGTCCGCGGCGCCCACCACACGGCGAATATCGGCCGGCAGGCCCGGCGTGTTCTGGCTATTGTCGTCCACTATGCCCCCGGTGGCCGGCTCCGCTGATTGGTCAGGCCAACCGGCCCGTCTGCCGCCTTGCAGAGCCGGAACTTTCGCGGCGGGGGACCGTTACCAGCCAACGCCCCGCCAGTTACGCCTGCCGGCGCCAAATATGGAGCCAGACAATGCCAAAAACCATTCCTGAAAACAAAGCCCGTCAAGGGCGGCGGGGTCGGCATGTCCTTCGTATCCTGATCGCCGCGCTGTTGCTGGCTTTTATCGCCTGGGGCGTCGCCGAAATCTACGGCTGGATGATCGAGACGCCGAAGACCGAACAGGGCAACACGCCCAGCGGCTAGGTTCTCTCCATCGCTCGCGCCAGTTTGCATCACGCAACCCCACATCACGCATCCCACGTCAGGCAACCTTTGCCTCGGCGGCGCGCGCCGGGACGAGAACATTCAACGCGCGCGGATGGATTTCGACGGTCATCTCGCGATCGAGCTTTACCAGTTCGCCGTCCATGACGGCCTGAACTTTCCTGTTCGTCGAATGGATTTTCAAAACGGCGCGGTTTGCCTGATGGATTTCGACATGCTCGTTGCCGCGCCATTTCCCACGGGCGACGTCAAAGAGGAACCTGATCAATTCGCCGCGCCGCCGCGCCACGGTGACATAGATGCCCAGCACGCCGCCTGCCGGATTATCGGCATAGGGCAGGTGGCCCTCGCCAAACAGATTGTTGGTGATGCCGATACCGGTGATCCGCGTTCTGATCTCGGCCTCGCCGATCGTCAGCGTTACGTTCATCGCCGGTGGATTGTTGATCGTCGCCCAAGCGGCTCGCACCGAGGCGCGCATCTTCCCGAACCGCGAGCCGAATTCCATCTTCTGGCGCAGTTGCACCATCCTGGCGTGCATGCCGATCGAGAATTGATGCACGAAAGGCCGGCCGTTGGCTGTTGCAATGTCAATCGCCATCACCTCGCCGTCGGCAAACGATTTCAGTGCCGCATCGAGGGTCTGCGGAATACCGAGGCCGCGCGCAAAAAGGTTCATTGTGCCAGCCGGCAGAATTGCCAGCGCCTTCTCCCCATTCATCAAACGGGCTGCCGCGGCCGAAATGGTTCCGTCGCCGCCGCCAGCCAGCACGACGTCGATGCCGCGCCTGGAAGCTACGCCGTCCAGCGTGGCAACGATATCCTTGCCGGCGACGATTTCGATATCGATCGAGTGGCCGGCAGCCTCAAGCGTGCTGCGCATCCGACTGGCGAAGGCCTCAAGATCGATGGTGCGCAGGGTGCCCCCGTCCTTGTTCAGCACCGCTGCAAACTGCATGGCCGTTCCATTTTCCAGCACCTATCGGGCCGGGACGGAGCCCCAGCCGGGAGTGGAACGGGGCGGCCGAGAAAATGTTCCTTTCGACCAGCGTGGCGAATCCGAGAACCTTCGACATGGCACCGGGTGCGCCACGGCTTTTTTCGGAACAACAGTGTGGTCACAACGTTGTGAACATGCAGAAGACGCTGCGCCCGCAGCGACGCTATGCGGGCACGGCGTGCACGAAATCCCCGACGAGGAGACACTAAGATGATCCGCACCCTTTTAACCACGACAGCAGTCGCAACATTGATTGCGACGGGTGCATTTGCGCAATCGGCGACGACCCCGGCGCCGGCGCAAGCACCCGCCGTAGAGAATTCCGCTCCAGCCGCTCCGGTGCAACGCGCCGAGGGCAGTCTTGTCACCAATATCATCGGCGAGTCGGTTTATAACGGCACCGGCGACAATGCAGAGAATATCGGCAAGGTCACCGATGTCGTCTTCGACGAACGCGGCCAGGTAAAATCCATCGTCATCGGCGTCGGCGGGTTCCTCGGCATTGGGACCAAGAACGTCGCCTTCGACTTCAGCAAGATGCAATGGGCCGAAAGAAATGGCGATCGCTGGCTGATAGCGCAAACGACGAAGGATGAGCTGACGGCTCATCCGGATTTCGACCGCAAGCCCTATGATCCGGCGCCTGCGGCGACAGACACCACGGCTACGGCTCCTGCCGCTCCGTCGACCTCCACCGATACGGCGCAGAACGCCCCGGCGGCGCCGGCCGGTAACAACCCCGCTCCGGTCGTGAAGCGCGCGGAAGGCAATCTTGCCACCAATATCATCGGCGAGACCGTCTACAACGGTACCGGCGACGACGCCCAGAACATCGGCGACGTAAACGACATCGTCATCAACAAGGAAGCCAAGGCGCAATCGCTGGTCATCGGTGTCGGCGGCTTCCTCGGCATAGGTGAAAAGAACGTCGCCTATGATTTCGACAAGGCGCAGTGGGCCGAGAGGAACGGCGATCGCTGGCTGGTCGCCCAAACCACCAAGGAAGAGCTGACGGCGCAGCCGGATTTCGACCGCAAGCCCTATGATCCGGCCCCGGCGACCACAGCGTCGAACGATGCCGCGGCTAATGCGCCAGCCGTCGTCACGCCTACTGTGACGGCCAGCAACACTGCCACGACCGATAACACTGCGACGACCAACAACACTGACCAGGCCAGTAAGACGGCTCAAAATGCCCCAGCGCCCGCAACGACGGCAGACCAGACCAAGACCGGGTCGATCGACAAGTCGACACTGACTGAAATGCCGATAGGCGAAATCCGGGCCGAGGATCTGGTCGGAACAACCGTCTACGGCGCCAACGATGTCAATGTCGGCGAGATCGGCGATATCGTGCTGGGCGGCGACAAGAAGGTCGACGCAGTCATCATCGACGTCGGCGGCTTCCTTGGCATCGGCGAGAAGGAGGTGGCGGTCGGCATGGACAACCTGAAATTCATGACCGACAAGAACGGCAAGCGCTATCTCTACACGAACTTCACCAAGGAGCAGCTTGAGGCGCAGGCCCCCTATGACAAGGCCAGCTATGCGCAAAATCGCGAGAAACAGCGCATGATCATGCGCTAAGCTGCGCACAGGCCGACAGAGAAGCCCGCGCCGGCAACGGCGCGGGCTTTGCTTATCTCGAGGGGAAGCCGGCGACATGGCCGGCAACGCCATTGTCCGTCAATTCGGCGAGCGCCAAAGACTGGTCGAGATGCTCGGCCCGCCAGGCGAGCAACTTCTCGGCAAATTCCAGCCGTGCCAGCAGATAGGCTGGGTCGTCAGCGACATTGGTCAACTCGCGCGCATCCTTCTCCAGGTCGAAGAGCAAGGGCGGCAGGCCTCCGCCGAAATGCACATATTTGAATTTTTGCGTGCGAACGACGGCGAGATTGCACTGACGCGGACCGACGCCGAAATACCGTTCGGCATCACCATCCGCGATCGAGCGGAAATCGAACTCCCAATGCGCCGCATCGCGCCAATTGTCCGGCTCCGTTGCGTCCAGGAAAGGCGCCAGCGAGCGGCCGTCGAGATGCGGCAGCACTTCGCCGCCAGTGAGCTCGAGCCCAGTGAGCTCAAGCAAGGTCGGCGCCAAATCCACCGCCTCGGTGAAGCGGTCGACGCTGCTGCCGGCAGCCTTGCGGCGGCGCGGATCGCGAATGATCAGCGGAATATGGAAGCTGCAGTCGAAGAAGCCGCCCTTGCCCAGCATGAAATGGTCGCCCATCATCTCGGCGTGGTCGGAGGTCAGCACGATGACGGTGTCGTCCCATGCATCGGCCGCCTTGACCGCTTGCCAGACGCGACCAAGCTGCGCGTCGACCTCCGAGATCATGCCGTAATAGAGCGCCCGGATGCGGCGAAAATTATCGTCGCCCCAGTCGCGCACCTTGCCCTCCGAGCCGGGACGGAATTTCGACCGTTCCTGCCGGTCAAGTTCATAGGCGAGATAAGGGTGGCTTGCTGCTTCGGCCTGCCAGCTTTCCGCGCGGTCAAAAGCTGGACCGATGGCCGGATCGTACATGGCATTATAAGGCGCCGGCACGATGAAGGGCGGGTGGGGGCTGATGAAGGAAAGATGCGCGAACCACGGGGCATCGCGCTCCTGCTCGCCGAGCCAGCGGATGAATTCGCCGGCCAGGAAGGCCGACGGCGTCTCGTCCTTCGAATAGATTGGCGGACCGTTGCTGATCGCGCCGTCGTTTTCCAGGATTTCGCCCGCCGGGCGGTGAATGGCGGGGGAGCCGGCACCGGCATCGACGCCGCGCGCCTTGAGCCATGACAGCCAGGGCTTCTGGTGCTCAGGCAGAAGCTGGCGCACGGTGAAGCCGGACAGCACGCCTTCATAGCTTTTCAGCTGCGGGTCGCCAGGCGCCAGCGTGCGCGGGTCGCGCGCCGTGTCGGTATAGCCGAACAGCGTCGGATCATAGCCGAGGGCGCGCGCCCAGAGCGCTATATTGCCGTGCCGGGCGTCGAGCGGTGTGCCGTTGCGGCAGACACGATTGTTCATCTGGTAAAGGCCGGTGTAGAGGCAGGCGCGTGCCGGTGAGCAAGGTGCGGCGCCGCCATAGTGCTTCTGGAACAAAACGCCCTCGGCAGCCAGCGCGTCGGCATTCGGCGTCCTTACCACCTTGTGCCCAGCAGCTGACAGGCAGTCGCCCCGCCATTGGTCGCAGGTGATCAGGAGAATGTTGGGGCGTTTTCCACTCAACCGCTGTATCCTCACGCTGGCTACATGCGTCGCTCATGGAGCGCAATTTCGGCGAGTATGCAAGCCGGTCCAGTTTGCCGAATGGTGAACAAAACCTGCTTCGTCGTTCACTTTAACAGCACAGTCCATTCTGTGTTTGCCGCCTTTGCGGCCAGGAGGCGGATGCTCATATTTGCGTGGACAGCGGCAAGGGCCGCACCAGCACAAGGGAAGGAGCAACAGACATGCTCGACCAGGTCAAGGGCCTGCATCACGTCACCTCGATGGCCAGCGATGCGCGCCAGAACAATGAATTCTTCACCGGGACGCTCGGCCTGCGGCGGGTCAAGAAAACCGTCAATTTCGACGCACCCGACGTCTACCACCTCTATTACGGCGACGAGGTCGGCACACCCGGCTCGGTGATGACCTACTTCCCGTTCCCGAACATCGGCAAGGGCCGCCATGGAGTCGGCGAAGTCGGCAACACCGCTTACTCGGTGCCCGAGGGCACGCTCGGCTATTGGGAGAAACGGTTTGCCGAGCAAGGTGTCACCGGGCTGTCCCATGAGGAGACGTTCGGCGAGAAGCGTCTTGCGTTCGCCGGTCCCGACGGCGACGGGTTTGCGCTGGTCGAAGACAGAGCGGACAACCGTGCGCCATGGGCCAAGGGTGGCATTCCCACCGACGTGGCGATCCGCGGCTTTCACTCGGTGTCGCTCAGGCTGAAAGATGGCGGCGCCACCGAAGAGCTGCTGAAATTCATGGGTTATGAGGAGGTCGACAAGTCCGGCAACATCAGGCGGCTGGCGGTGAAGAACGGCAACGGCGCCGACGTCGTCGATATCGAATCGCTGCCAGGGGCCGGCTTCGCCAATCTCGGCGCCGGCTCGGTCCACCATGTTGCTTTCGCCGTCGAGAACCGCGCCAAGCAGCTCGAAGTGCGCAAGGCACTCCTCGATACAGGTTATCAGGTGACGCCGGTGATCGACCGCGATTATTTCTGGGCGATCTACTTCCGCACACCGGGGGGCGTGCTGTTCGAAGTCGCCACCAACGAGCCGGGCTTCGACCGCGACGAGGATACCGCCCATCTCGGCGAGGCGCTGAAACTGCCGTCGCAACACCAGCATTTGCGGCCCTATCTCGAGCAGCATCTGCAGAAACTGGAAGACTGAGGGCAGGGTTATGAGCAAGGATTCGTATATTCACAAGGTGCTGCCCGGTTCGCTGGGCGGACCGTTGCTCTTCGTCTTCCATGGCACTGGCGGCGACGAGGATCAGCTTCTGTCGCTTGGGCGCGATCTTGCGCCGCAAGCGACGATCGTCGGCCCGCGCGGCGATGTCTCGGAACAAGGCGCCGCACGCTTCTTTCGCCGTACCGGCGAGGGCGTTTACGACATGGGCGATCTCACGCGAGCGACGGACAAGATGGCCGGCTTCGTCAAGGCACATGTCGAGGCGGCAAAGCCATCTTTGGTGCTAGGCCTCGGTTATTCCAACGGCGCCAACATCCTGGCCTCGGTGCTGTTTGCCGAACCCTCGCTGTTCGACGCAACGGTGCTGATGCATCCGCTGATCCCGTTCGAGCCGGAGGTCAAGGGCAGCCTTGACGGCAGCCGCATCCTGGTCACCGCCGGCAGGCGAGACCCGATCTGTCCGCCTGATTTGACGGCGCGGCTCGAAGCCTATTTGCGCGCCGATGGTGCCGATGTCACAGTCGAGTGGCATGACGGCGGCCATGAGGTGCGGCCGAGCGAGATCGAGGCGGCGCGGCAGTTGTTCGCCGTAGCGCCGGATGAAAGGACCGCAAGCCATGTCTGACCTATTGCCGGAGATCGAGCTGGAGGACCGCGGCTCGAAGGGCCGCTACTTCCTGCGTGGGCCGAGCGGCGCCGAGGCGGAGATGACCTTCACCAAGGTCGGCGAGCACCAGATCATCATCGACCATACCGAAGTGCCGGATGCATTTCGCGGCCAGGGCGCGGGACTTCGCCTCGTCACCCGTGCCGTCGAGGATGCACGTGCGGCGGGCAAGACGATCATCCCGCTTTGCCCGTTCGCCAATGCTCAGTTCCGCCGCCATCCGGAATGGGCGGACGTGCTGAAGCGGTAATAGAGACAGCCCCTCGATGAATGACAGGAGAAAGGGTGCGCGGCTTTACCGCGTGCCCCTTCGACCATTGGCGGCGTACAAACCTAAGGCAAACATGCGGGATTTGCGCAGAGCGCCCGTCTTGCCTAAGTATTGGCAACAACCGGCTCGCCGTCCGCGGCCCGACCACTTCAACCGAATGGCCCTCCATGACCGAATCCGATCTCGTTCCCGTCTTCGACGGCCACAACGACACGCTGCTCAGGCTCTACCAGTCGAAGGATGCGGACGTCGAAAAGCTGTTCGTCGAGGGGACGCCGAGTGGCCATATCGACCTGCCGCGCGCGAAGAAAGGCGGATTTGCCGGCGGCATGTTCGCGATCTTCCCGCCGCCTGTCGAGAAATCCAAGCGCGGCGCGGTGCCGCTGGCGCCGAGCGACAGCGAGCCCTTGCCGCCCGAGGTTCCGCGCGCCGATGCGCTCAACTCCACCATAGCGATGGCCTCGATCCTGTTCAGGCTGGAGCGGGCTTCGGCGCTCACTGTCTGCCGCAGCGCCGGCGATGTGAGGAAGGCGATGGCGCAAGGCTCGATCGCGGCGGTCTTCCACATCGAAGGGGTCGAGGCGATCGACCCTGAGCTCACCCTGCTCGATGTCCTCCACGCAGCCGGCCTGCGCTCGCTCGGTATCGTCTGGAGCCGTCCCAATGCCTTCGGCCACGGCGTGCCGTTCCGTTTCCCGTCGTCGCCCGATACAGGGCCGGGGCTGACCGATGCCGGCAAGGCGCTGGTGAAAGCCTGCAACCAGCTGAAGATCATGATCGATCTTTCGCATCTCAACGAAAAAGGTTTCCGCGACGTCGTCGAGATCAGCGACGCACCGCTGGTCGCGACCCATTCCAACGTGCACGCGATCTGCGGCCATTCGCGCAACCTCACCGAATGGCAGCTCGGCGCGATCCGCGACTCCGGCGGCATGGTCGGGCTGAATTTCGCCACCGGGTTCCTGCGTGAGGACGGCAGGATGAACGCCGACACCAGTCTCGACATCATGGTGCGCCATGTCGATTCGCTGCTGCAGGCGCTGGGCGAAGACGGCGTCGGCCTGGGCTCGGATTTCGACGGCGCCATGATCCCGGCCGTGATAGGCGACGTTGCCGGCCTGCCAAGATTGCTCGACGCTTTCGCGGCTCGCGGCTTCGGGCGCGCGCTGATCGAGAAGATCGCCTATCGCAACTGGCTCGGCATGCTGGAAAAGACCATCGGCTAAGCGGGTGATGCCGGCTTGACCGGAATGCGATTTGGAGGCCGACTATTCGAAACCCATGCGTTTAAGCCAGTCCGGGCCAATGCCGCGGTCGCGGATGATCGGCAGCGGATCGGTCGAATCCAGCCTGGCACAAATACGGTAGGCCTCCAGCGTTTCAGCGCTCATCTCACCGCGTTTGTAGAAGAACATGGCCGCAGCATAGCGGGTGCGGCCCGACCATTTTTCGCCGAGCGGTGTGTTGATCAGCTGCCACTGTTCGGCGGCTTCGGCGTCGAGTTTGGGACTGTCGGTGTCGTCGGCCATATTTAGAAATCCGCAGGCGGATTGGCAGTGCGGCGGCCGAGCCTGACGACCAGCCGCGGCACCAGTTTGGCACGCTTCAGCAGCTTTTGATATTGCAGCTCGCGCCTGGCGTGGATCTCGAGCCAAGGTCCGCTGCAGGCGGGCTCGGCGGCGCTGATCTGGTTTGCATCGCCGGGACTGCTGCCCTTCGCCGACGGTGCCTTCGACGACGTTTTCTCCAAGGATGCAATCTCGACGAGAACATTCGAATATGGGCAGCCATGCAGAAGGTGCTTGACAGTGGCAAACACCGTCCCACTGATCTTCGCGGCCGATGCCGGTCGGCTAGCCGGCGATGCTGGAGACCATCACCCCGATGAAGACAACAGAGGCGCGCGAAGCCCTCCTCGAACCGGCGCGAAAAAGCGATTCCGAAAAGCGCGGCCGCAAAGCGTCGAAAGAGACAAGGCAGGTTCAACTGATCGAAGCGACTATCGATTCATTGGCCAAGCGCGGCTATTCGGAAACGACTATGGCCGACGTCGCCGACGGCGCCGGCCTGTCGCGCGGCATCGTCAATTTCCATTTCGAGAGCAAGGAGAAGCTGCTCGTCGCCACTTTGCAATACATGCATGACGAGTATTCGGCGCATTGGCGCAGCGCCTTGCAAAGGGCCGGCGATGATCCCGCCCGCCAGCTGCAGGCATTGGTGGCAGCCGATTTCAACCGCTCGATCTGCAACAAGCGCAAGCTGGCTGCTTGGTGTGCCTTCTGGGGCGAGGCCAAATCGCGACCGAAATATCAGGCGCTGAGCAGCGCACGTGATGCCGTCTACCAGAACATATTCATCGATCTTTGCGCGGCGCTCAAGCAGAGCGGCTTCTATGCCTATGAGCCCCAAGTCATGGCGCTGGCGCTCAGCGCCATGCTGGATGGTCTGTGGCTGCATTTGATGATGGGCACCGAGGACGCCACACGCGAGACGGCGCTGCAGGCCGCGAACGAGTTCCTGTCTGCGGCATTCCCCAAGCACTATCCGAACTCAGCAGCCCGCGGTGCCAGGCCGGCATGAACCATCAAAAAGAGGGTGGACCAGCAATGAAGACAATGATCCGGCCCCTGACATTCGAGAAGATCAAGGCCGGCCAATGAAGTTCAAGATCGAACGAGCCGATGTGGCCATCGTCGGCGCCGGCTTCACCGGCCTGTCGGCCGCGCGTGAATTGAACCACGCCGGCATCGATGTCGTGCTGCTCGAAGCCCGCGACCGTGTCGGCGGCCGCGTCGAAGCCGTGCAGAACGGGCTCGGCGAGCGGATCGACAGCGGCGGCCAGTTCTTGTGCGAAGACATGCCGGAATTAATGGCGCTGGTGCGAGCGCGCGGCAAGACATTGGTCGAGACCCATGTCGCAGGCGAATTCGTCACGCAGCCGCGAATGAGCGAGGCGCAAGCCGGGCGCACTTACGGCACCGCGATGCGAATGCGCGAGCGGATGAACGCGATCGCACCGACCGACCCGGCCATCGCCGGCTTGACAGTCGCGGCATGGCTCGATCGCCAGAACGATCCCGACGATGCCAAGGCCGCCTTTCGGTCGATGATCGAGGGCCTGTGGTGCCTGGCAATGGAAAGGCTGCCGCTGTGGTACTTGATCGACAATGATCGCCGCATCACCAACGAGGTGTCGGAGCTGCAGTATTTCGTGGGCGAAACCATGCATTCGCTGGCAGATGATCTTGCGCGGGATCTCGGCGATCGACTGCGGCTGAATACAGCCGTCGAGGCTATTGAGCACGGCCCGGGAGGGGTTCGCGTCGTTTCGCCTGCCGGCGTGACCGAGGCACGAGCGGTACTGGTCGCGCTACCGCCGATGATGGCCTCGAGAGTCGATTTCGTGCCACCGCTGCCGGCTGCGCTGGAGAGAGCCCTCGGCGTCTGGGAAAGCGGCGCAGTTATCAAAATGCTTGTGCGCTATCCCAAGGCTTTCTGGCGCGACAGGGGCTTGAGCGGCATGCTGATGTGGCGGGAGCCGCACGGACTTTTTGCCTGCGATGCCAGCAAGGACGAGGATCATGCAGCACTTGTCGTCTTCATCGGCGGGCCGCTGGCGCAGCGCTGGCGGGATATGGACAGCGCGGCGCTACGCGCTACGGTGACATCAAAGCTGCAAGATGCGCTCGGTATCGAGGCGGCCGGCGTCACCGCTCTCAGCTATCGCGACTGGACCGAGGATCACTGGAGCGGCGGCGGTTACAGCGATTCGATCGTCGATGCGGCGGCAACGGATGCCGAATGCATTATCCGGGCGGGCGCCCCGCCGGTGCATTTTGCCTCGTCGGAGCTGTCGCCGTCATTTCCGGGCTATGTCGAGGGCGCGATCGTCGCCGGTCGCACTGCTGCGCAAAAAATTATTCAGGTTATCGCCAGCAGAGCCTCAGGGTCATAAGCGAGGCGGATCGAGGTGCCGACTGGCATCGACGCGCATTGCCACGAGCTCGGCCTGTTGGTCCGGCTACTGATCAACATGTGCGTGATGTCGCCGCCATTAATCATCAAGCGCCAGTAGATCGACGATATGGTGTCGATCCTGCGCAAAGGCATTTCGCGCGCGATGGACGATCTGCGCCGCGAAGATGTCTGGCGGGGATAGGCGTTTATCGCCGGCAATCTCAGCCGTGGCATTGGTCGGCCGCTGGCAAGGTGGGCGAGGTCGATGAACTGGGCGGTGCCGCGATCTTCCTGGTTTCCGACGCGTCGAGCTTCATGACCGGCCAGATCATCTATATCGAAGGCGACATGACCGGACCCGTATGAGTGCGACTGTCGCTGTCGGGCGCATGGAAGACCGGTCGGCCTCGGGGCCGCCCCGCAAAAGGCAGGGCTCGTCATTTGCACGCTCTTAGCTTCACCGCTAAGCTTCTTTGGCTGGGGTATTTTCCTCAGATCACATTCGCCATCCCAAGGATCTCATGACACCCGACACAGCAACGCGCGAACAGTTCGCCATCGATCTCGCGCGGCGCGCCGGCGCGCTCGGCCTGAAGTATTTTCGCGACCTCGACAGCCTCGCCATCGAGAGCAAAGGTCATCAGGACATGGTCTCGCAGGCTGACCGCGAGGTCGAGCTGTTCATCCGTGCGGCAATGAAAGCCGCTTACCCGACCGATGGAATTGTCGGCGAGGAGCATGCCTCGGTCACCGGATCGAGCGGGCATGTCTGGGTGATAGATCCGATCGACGGCACCGCGAATTTCGTGCGGGGCATTCCGGCCTGGTGTGTGGTCATCGCCTGCGCCAAGGACGGCGACACTGTCGTGGGTGTCATCCACGAGCCCTCTACCGGCGAAACGTTCCATTGCCGCAAGGGCGGCGGCGCTTTTCTCAACGGCAAGCCGATCAGGGCAAGCGCGGCCACCAGCCTGACCGACGGCTCGTTGGGCACCGGCTTTTCCAACCGCGTCGAAATTCAGAACGTCGCAACGCTCATCGGCTTGCTGTTTTCAAAGGGCGGCGTGTTTTTCCGTAACGCATCCGGCGCGTTGATGCTCGCCTATGCGGCCGCCGGCAGGCTGCTCGGCTATGTCGAAGAGCATATGAACGCCTGGGACTGCCTGGCAGGCATGCTGCTGGTGGAAGAAGCCGGCGGCACTATAGTCAAGCCCGACCCAAAGACGGTGCTGGAAAACGGCGCGCTGGTGATTTGCGCCGGCAACGGCGTGTTCGCCCAGGTCCGCCAGCTCTGCGTGCAATCCTTCAAGCTTTGATCAGAACCGGTCCGCATGAGCAGCGGCGATTTGTATTCCACTGTCAGGCCCTCCTCGGCTGCCCGCAGATGCGGATCGCCGGCTCCGCCCCACCAGATGTCTCCCTTTGGGTTGGCGGCCTCGGCGCGCAATTGCGCACAGATTTCGCCAGCGCTCTTGCGGGTCATATTGACGGTGATGCCGGTCTTCTCCTCGAACGCCCGCGCCGTCTGCTGGCACCAGACCTCGTCAACGCCGCAAGACATGGTCAGGCTTTCGGCGGACGCCGATGACGACGCGGCCCACATACCGGCGGCGAGGATGCCGGCGCAGAGAATTGCCCTTTTATCATGCTGAAATTCCTCCCTAATTTATATGCCGACTTGTGAAATGCAGATACGCGGAAAATTCAAGTTGGAAGGGTACGGCCGCCTTTGCGCCTTTCGCCGACTTCCCGCTCGATGTGTTCGACAGGTTGATGCGGATCAATCTTTGCAGCCACCTGGCCGACCGTCCTGCGCCGCCGAACATTCTCAGACGATGGCCCGGTCCCAGCCGCCATAATGCGCAGCGCTGCGCGTGCCGCGCGGCAGGCTGAGCCCGACCAGCAGCGCTCCGATCGCCAGATTGGCGAGGCTCGCCGCCGCGCCGCCGGCGAGCATGAACGGAGAGAGGGCGATCCAGGCTCCAAGCGCTATGTTCACAAAGCGGACGGCGCGCGCCACCTCGGCCATCGCCGTAACGGCGATCATGATGACCAGGCAGCCGGTGACATGGTCACTGAAGTAGAGCGGCGGGCTGGTGCCGAAGACAAGCGGCGTGATCATCAGCAGGGTGCCGGCGAGTGTGCTGGCGACAAGGGTCCGGGGGAAATTCACACCGCCAGTGACGAAGTCCCGCGCCACTGCCGATAGCGGCCGGTCGAGATCCGGCGTTGGCGTCTGGTCCTCCGAAAGTGCCGGACCTCCGCACCAGAATGTGCGCCAGAACGGCTCTCCCGCTTGTTTCGCATGCCAAAGATACTGGCAGCTCGCCAGCACCTCGTCGACCGAATAAGGGATGAGGACGACGGTGACGGCAGCCTGGACGATGCAGAGCGTGCACAGCGCTCCGATGAGCGGTGGCTGGATGATGATGAAGCCGACGCTGACCACGCCGAGCGGAACGACCAGCAAGCCGAACAAAAGCACCATCCACGGCATGGTGCGCCAGCGGCGGCGATCGCCGATCGCGCCCGCGAGGATATCCAGCGCATAGGCGAAGGCGCCCAGCCCGGCATCGGCGATCGGAAAACCCTTGGAGACCCAGGAGGTGACCACCGCCTCGCTGCCATTGCCGGCCGGCGTTTCGCCCGGGCCGAAGAACGGATCCCAAAGACTGTCGATGTGCCCTAGCTGATAGGCAGCGAGATAGCGCGAGACGAACAGGCCGACAAAGGCGAGGCCGATTATGGGAATGCGCTGGGTGAAGAGGGAGGGCGAATAGCTCCAGCCGAGCGGGCGGTCGTCATCGGCGGCAAGGGCACGCCGGCTGATACCCGGCGTCGGCGGGATCATCACCGCGAACGCGACGATCAGCATGCCGGCCAACGTGTCGGTCGCGTAGGCTCCGGCGCTGGTGGTCCAGAACAGCAGCGGCGCGAACATCACCCAAACCCCGATCGAGGCGGTGATCCATTGCAGCCCGTGCCAGCGCCGGCGCATGCCGACGAGCGCCAGCGACAGGATGGCGAGGCCGGATACAATCTCACTGATGCCGAGCCTGCCGTCGCGCGTCTCCGGCGAGGAGATCTCATGTCCGAGCGCCGGCGGAATCGGTGCTGAAGCGGGATCGAACAGGCCGAGCGTGAAGGGCGACGCCACGAGCAACAGCCCGATCGCAACGTTGGTCAGCGGCGCCCAGAGCGTTGCGGCCCGGTGGCGTTCGGTTTCCGCCTCGACCTCGTCGTCCGAGCGCTCGAGCGGGCGCTGCAGCCGTTCGGCGGCCTGGTCGAGCTCGGGCGCGGAAGCGGCGGCCGCCGACGGTTCAAGCTTGTTCTTCTTGTACCAGTCGGTAGGATCCGCCTTCAGCCGCCGGATCATTTCCGGCAAGGTAGCGGTCAGGCGGTGCCGCGGGTTCCAGCCAAGCAGGCGCCTGGCGCGGGAGATGTCGATCTCGTAGTGATCGTCGGCGTTCTCGATCATCCATGGTTTGATGTCGGTCTCCTGGTCGAGAACCTTCTCCTGCATCCAGGCGCCGAGCTTCGTCACCTCTTTCGGCAGGGACAGGGTCCGCCAGGTCTCGCCGTGCAGGAGCTGCCCGATCTGCTTCTGCATCTCGTCGTAGGACGGCGTCTCTTCTTCGCCGATCAGCAGTACGGTCTCGTCGGGAAGCGGGCTGCGCCGGTCGACGGTGCGCACCACGGCGTCGACGAGATCGTCCAGATGCAGGTAGGGCTGGCCGGTGGTGATGTCGCCGGTGAAAAGATAGGCGGTCGGCATGCGCTCGAAAATGCGGGCGATCTGCTGGGCGATGAAGGCCGCGTGACAATCCTCGTCATAGACACCCGCCAGTCGCAGGATCGCAACCTTGATGTCGCCGTGCTCCTTCTGGATCAGCGTCTCGGTCTCGGCCTTCGATCTCGGATAGGCCCAGGCCGGATCGATCGGCGATCGCTCGTCGATCCTGGCGCCCTTTGCCGGGCTCGGCGCATGCACCAGCAGCGTGCTCGAAAACACGAACTGCTCCGTCTCGAACCCCCTCAGCGCGTTCAGCAGCCGGCGCGTTCCCTCGACGGTCACCGCGCCGTATTTCGGATTATCCTCGCCGGTCGTGTCGTAATAAGCCGCGAGATGGATCACCGAGGCAACGCGGCCGCCGCTCCGCTCGCGCACCTCGGCCAGTGCCTTCGCCACGCTCGCGTCCGAGGTAAGGTCGATCTCGATCGTCTCGACGCTGGGCAAGGATCGTCTGGCAACATCAAGGCCGATGATGTCGTAGCGCTCCATCAAGCCGCGAGCGATGGCCTGGCCCAGAAACCCGCTGCTGCCTGTGATCAGGACGGTGGGACGGGTTTTGCCGGTCATGGCGAATCTCCTTGGCGATAGCCGGGTAGAAGAAGCCGAATGCTTCGGTCGCACACTCCGAACCATGTTCGTTGAGAACGGTTCCCGATGAGGTAGCACCACAGAATGGGTGCGCGCGGCGATCCGTCAGACCGACGGCCATTCGTGCCGGCGGATTGCATTTGTGCACAAGTGCAGGACTCCCATTGGTCTACCGGCCGCGAAGGGAAGCGACCAGAATGTCGATCAGCAGCTCGCCGCAGCGACGATCCGGATCGCGGTCGGGATCATAGATCGTCACCTCCATCCCAATCACGCGTGGATCGTTGCACCATGTGCGAAGGGCTTCGACAGCTTCGTCGGGCAAGACACCGCCGGCCTCCGGCGTATCGACAGCCGACATGATCTCGCTGTCCAGCACGTCGACATCGAAGTGAACGAATACACCCTCGATGTCCTGCCCTGCGACCGCGTCAAGCGCTATGCGTGCCGCATCGGCGAAGCCGCGCCGCCGCACTTCAGCCAAATCCATCCGGTGAACATCGGTGTCGAAGACGGCCTTGCACGTGTAAGTCGCGGGGTCCTGCACATCGCGATAGCCAAACGCGACTACGTCGGCCTCACGGACCAAAGGAGTGTGCTCGCCGAAATCGGTCAGGAGCGTCGGGCCATGGCCGGTCACGAAGGCCAAATCCATGCCCGCGGCTCCCTTTGACGGCGAGGTATCCGGCAATTTGAAATCGGTGTGCCCATCGAAGAAGATAAGGCCGTAGCGGCCACGACGCCGTAGCGCGAGCGCAGGGCCAAGCAACACACGGCAATCGCCGCCGAGCATGAGCAGGAACCCTCCCGAGTTCAGCTCCTCGTCGACCGCTTCGGCAAGCGTCTTGGAATACTGGCGCAGGGCCTGGGCATTGCGCACGCCCGTCGCAGGATCCACCTCAGGCCGATAAGACGGAGCCCGAACCGAGCGCAACGGACCGGCGCCTAAACGGTCGGCGAGACCAAGCGATTGAAGTGTCTCCGGCGCCTTCCACACGCCGGGCTCCGGCTCACCCTCCTGCGGCATCAGCCCAAGATTAGAGGGCGCGCCGAGCAAAGCGATATGTCTCGTCTGAGTGGTGTCTCGCGGCATTGTCGTGCTGGCAGCTGAGGTCATGATCAGAGTTCTCCGCGTTATGGGCGATACGCATCATGCTCAAGAAACAGGCTGCGCTTTCCTGATCGGTCTCCCGCTGCCCTTGCCGCCGTGTACCTCCGGTTGGTGTCACGCGTCGGGCAGCGTCGCGAGTGACGCGTATTGCTCGTTCAGCGCCACCGTTTCGTCAGCGGTGATTTCGAAGTCGATGTTGTCCCGCGGATGCAGGTTCGCCTTGGGCAGCGGCGTTGTCCCGCGCTGCCGGGGCAGATCTCGATACCGGTCGCTTGGGCCATATCGGATTTCCAGGAGGCGAACTGCCGTCTTTGAACTATGCGTGGTGCGCGCGCGTTCTGGCGGCCTTCTGCGCCGCCGCCTTCCTTCCGCTGGCGCCTTTCGTCTCGGCGGCCTTCTTGGCGGCGGCCGAGCGCTCCTCAGCCGTCCGGCGCGAGGCCGCACGCTTGGCTTGCTGCGCCAGCGCCTCGTGCGACGCCGTACTCCTCGGCTCGTGCTCGAGCACCTTGGAGACGGCTTTCGAGACCCGCGGGCGGCGTTTCGGCGTGCGTTCACCCTGGCCGGCCTCATAGGCGTATTCGGCGCTTTTGCGCGTGCTCTCCTTCACCTTGCCCTTTTTGGGCGGGGGCAGGTCTACGCCTGCGCGTCTTGCCTCGGAAAGCCCGATGGCGATGGCCTGCTGGGTCGAGCGCGCGCCGTGCTCGCCGCGGCGGATTTTATCGATCTCCTCGTGCACGAACTCGCCGGCCTGTGTGCTCGGCGATTTGCCCTCGCGCTTGTCCTTTCGGGCCTTCTCGATGGTTTTCTTGTCCGGCATTGTCTTTCTCCCTCATACGGGTTGCGACAGCCATTCGGGTTGCAGCTGCGCGCGGTCTTATGAGGATCATAACGCGTTGAGGACGCAAATGATCCCGGGACTGGTGATCCAAGCCCCAGCTGTCAGGACGTCGACGCCGATCTGTCCGAAATCAGATGGCGCAAGAACCATCGGCTCGCCAGGCCCGCGACTTCGTCCAGGGCGCCGGGCTCCTCGAACAGGTGCGTCGCGCCAGGGACGATGGCGAGCTCCTTCTCGCAGTGGAGCGCCGCCAGCGCCGAGCGGTTGAGCGCGATCACCTGCTTGTCCGCGCCTCCGACGACGAGCAAGGTCGGCGCCCGGACGCGCGGCAGGGCGTGCGCTGCAAGATCGGGCCGGCCACCACGCGAAACCACGGCCGCGGCCTGGTCGGGCCGCTCGGCCGCCGCCACCAGGGCGGCACCGGCGCCCGTGCTCGCGCCGAAATAGCCAAGACGCAACCCAGATGTTTCCGGCGAGGCGCCGAGCCAATCCGTGACGCCGACCAGCCGCTCGGCGAGCAGTCCGATATTGAAGCGCAACTCGGCCGTGACCTGGTCGATCCGCTCCTCTTCGGCCGTTAACAGGTCGATGAGGAAGGCGGCGAGGTTCGCCTCGTTCAGCCTTCCTGCCACGTAGCGGTTGCGCGGGCTGTGGCGGCTGCTTCCGCTGCCGTGGGCAAAGAGCACAAGGCCGCGAGCATCCGAGGGCAACGAAAGATTGCCCTCAAGCGTGACAGGTCCCGCGGGAACATGCACGACGTGCTCGCTATCCCGGTCCATATCCATCTCCGCTATGTCGATCTGGTGCCAGGCGCCGGACCCGCGCTCGCGCGCCCAGCCAATTCCTCTTCGGAAGCGGCGGGCTTGGGCCCGGACCTGGCGAGGAGCGCGCGCACCTCTTCATCGCTCGTCTGCGAGAAATCCACGTACCAGCGCCCGACACCCAGCAACGGCTCTGGTGTCGTCGCGCAAACGACCTCGTCGGCGTCCGCCCGCATCGCGTCGCAAGTGTCGGGGCTACCGACGGGAACGGCCGCGACAATATGGGCGGCGTGGTTTTTTCGCAGCGCCTTGATCCCGGCCCGCATGGTCGATCCGGTCGCAAGCCCGTCATCCACGAGGATAATGGTTCGTCCATTCAACTGCGGTGGGGGTCGCCCGTCCCTATAGAGGTGCTCGCGGCGCAGAAGCTCTTTTTCCTCCCTTGCAGCGACCGCGTCGATGACATGTGGCGGGATCGCGAGACCGTTGACGATTTCGTCGTTCAGGACACGTACGCCTGAGGGCGCGATCGCCCCCATGGCCAGTTCCTCGTGGCCGGGGACGCCGAGCTTGCGCACGACGAAGACGTCGAGCGGTGCCTTGAGTGCCTGCGCGACCTCGTAGCCGACCGGCACGCCGCCTCGGGGCAGCGCCAATACGATCACATCGTCGCGGCCGGCAAAGCGAACGAGTTCCCCGGCGAGTTGCCGCCCGGCCTCGCGGCGATCTGAAAAGATGATAGCCATGACCTTCAATCCGCGTGCATCTGTTTTCCCGGCGGATGTTTTTTCACCAGCCTGCGTCCACATTCCGTGGGATGGCTGCGGCACCGGTACCATTTTGGAACTCGCTCGCTGCCTGGACGTTCCAAGAATAGTTTCGATCGCGAGGTGCCGGCACCGGCACGCGCCTCAGCGCGGATCGGGAAGATCGAAGTAGTGATCCGTACATGCCTCGTCCGGCCAGCTGGCAATCTAGCGATGCGTCGCAACACGTCCGTCTGGCGACTTGTTGCCTCAGCAATCAGGGAAAGGAAGATCCCATGCAAGTTCAGGAGATCATGAGCCGTCGGACCGAACTGGTCGGCCCGAACACGACAATCAGGGATGCCGCCCGGAAAATGCGGGCCGACAATCTCGGCGCCCTTCCGGTCGGCGAGAATGACAGGCTGGTCGGTATGGTGACAGACCGCGACATCGTGATGCGCGGCGTCGCCGAGGAGCGCTCAGCCGGCAACACGACCGTTCGCGAGGTCATGTCCGAGCATGTCTATTGGTGCTTCGATGACGCCGATATCACCGATGCGGCGAAGATCATGGCCAAGCATCAGGTGCGTCGTCTTCCGGTGATCAATCACGACAAGCGCCTCGTCGGCGTCATCGCCCTGGCCGACCTCGGGCGGACCGATGAGGAAGCCGCCAAAATCGCTCTCGAAGGCGTTTCCGAGGCAACGGACGATCCCCGGCGCTAGACGCTCGCTGGGCGGTTGCCGCCGTGCTCGCCGTTCTTCTCCATCTGGGCTGAACGCCGCCTGCTCAGGCAGCCTTCAGTTTGGCAACTATCGCGCTTTCACTTCTATGCGGCGTGTCTTGTCCTTTGCAGCGGGGTTCTTCGGAAGCTCGACAGCCAAAATGCCGTTTCTGAAAGTGGCCTGCACCTTGTCGGCATCGATCTCCGCTTCCAGCGGGATGGTCCGCTGAAACCGGCCATAACTGCGTTCGCTGTAGGTGCGGCCGCCTTCGCCTTCCTTGTGCTCCGAACGCTTCTCGCCCGTTATAAAGAGGGTGTTTTCGCGCAGCTTGAGCTCAACGTCCTTCTGCTCGAGCCCCGGCAATTCGGCGGTGACCTTATAGGCTTGGTCTGTTTCATGTACGTCGACGCTCGGCCAAAGATCGCCGGCCGTAGTCGCTTCGGCCATCGGCGCGAAGAAGTCGTCGAACAGGCGGTCGATCTGCCGGTGGAATGACGTGAGCGGGTCGCGCGCGGATGGGTAGAGGCTGCGCGATGGCGTCCGGGGCGCCAAATCGTGATGTGCCATGGTTCTTCTCCTGTTTTTTGTGTCTGCATCACTCGTCGCCATGTGATCGGCGACGGCAAACAAAACTCGTCCACCCATGAGGATGTTCCGGTGCCGGCCAAGAAAGGTGGTCGAAAAACAGCGGCAAAAAAGCCGGCCCGAATCCCCTCATGACGGGCCGACAACAGACGGGACCTCCGACAATAAATGCGCATCAGGACATGCGCATGGGGGAACAACGGGCAGGTACGGCTGTTTGGTCACATCACCTAGTCGGATTTGAACGGAAGGAGGATCTCGATGAACGCCACCGGACTCGACGTATTCGACAAGACACTGCAGACCACGAACATCTGGCTCGACGAGATCATGGACGAGATTGGACCGGATCGGCAGGTCGCCTGGCACGTTCTCGGAGCGGTGCTGCACGCCCTGCGCGACCGTATGCAGCCGGATCTTGCAGCCCACCTCGGCTCGCAGCTGCCGATCCTGGTGCGCGGCGCCTTCTATGACCAATATCAGCCTTCCAAAGCTCCCGAGAAGATGCGGTCGCTCGACGAGTTTCTGGCCAAGATCAAGGCGGAGCTGGAATTTACCCGCCCGGTCGATTCCAAGGATGCATTCAGGGTCGTGTCCAAGGTACTCGCCCATCACGTCGGAGAAGGACAGATGCACAAGGTCTGGGAATCCCTGCCGGGCGAGATAAGACGCGTCGCCGAAGCTCAGCAAGCGGCGTGAACGGCGCAGGCGCGGGCTTCTCGGTCGCAACCTCCTTGGGGAAATAGCAATGCCACTCACCCTTATCAGCCCGGCGTTCCGGGCAGGCGGAAGAATTCCCGAAAAATATGCGCGTGACGGCCAGAACGTCTCGCCGCCGCTGAAGTGGTCCGGTGTCCCGGATGGTACCAAGAGCCTTGTTCTTGTCGTGCGGGATCCCGATGCACCAAGCGGGATTTTCGGGCACTGGGCGGTGTTCAACATCCCGCCGGATACCGGGGGACTAGCCGAGGCCGAAGACGGCAAGCCCGGCCCGTCGGCACTCAGGCAAGGCACCAACGATTTCGGCAATGCGTATTACGATGGTCCGCAGCCGCCTGCAGGGCACGGCGTCCACCATTACCACTTCCTGCTGGCCGCGCTCGATGTGCCGAGCCTCAGCGTACCAGGACAGGCGGGCGTGCATCAGGTCTGGAAGCAAGCCCAGAAACACGCATTGGAGGAGACGGAGCTGGTCGGAACCTACGAACGGCCGGCGTGACGCGGGCCGTGTCGGTCGCCGCCTTCACAATGTAATCTGGGCAAGCGGTTTTCGGGCAGGGCCGTGGATGACCGAACCGTCGGCGGCGAAGATCGAGCCGTGGCAGGGACAATCCCAGGTGTGGTCCGCATTGTTCCAGGTTACGGTGCAGCCCTTGTGGGTGCAAATCGCCGAAACCGCCTGGAGTGCGCCTTCGGTGTCTCTCCACGCCGCAATCTTTTCGTCTCCCCTGACGATCACGCCACCCGTGCCAGGCGCAATGTCGTGGGTGCTCGAGACGATCGATTGACTGCGGCCGTTCTTGTGGAAGGCCTCGGGATAGGGCCGGGCCGGATCGTAGAGTTGTTGCCATGGGCTCGGGCGGCCGCAGATCAGGTCGGCGATCATCGCGCCCACGGCCGTCCCGTTGGTGATGCCCCAGGCGTTGAAGCCCGTGGCAATGTGGAAGCCGGCGGCCTTGGCGGGATCGGGTTCGCCGGCATATGGGATCCTGTCGGCCGTATCATAGTCCTCATTGCACCAGCGCCACGCGACGTCGCCGACCGGAAGGTTCTTTCTTGCCCAGTTTTCCAGTTCGACAAACCGCTTGGCCACGTCGCCGTCCCAGCCGGTGTTGAACTTGGGGCCGAGCGTGACCAGCAGTGGCCCTTCGGCATCACGGCCCGTGCGGATGGAATGCGTCGGGTCGTCGATGCCGATGAACATGCCGTCGACAGGGAGGGGATCGTCGATCCGAAAGGCCATGGCGGTGTGGCAGCGCGGTTGCGTCCGGTTCGCCATGCCGACGGGGCTCTTCACCGTCATGTTGGTGGCGACGACGACGTGCCCGGCATCAACGGCGCCGCCATCGGTGACGACGCGCCAGCGGCTTGCCTCGTCGATCGAGGTGGCGCGGCTGTTTTCGAAGATCCGACCGCCACGGGCCGTCACCGCTTCCGCCAGGCCAACCAGATACATCGCCGGATTGAACTGCGCCTGGTCGGGGAACCGTAGCGCGGCGGCCGTTACGAAAGGCAGCGGCGCGCGGTCGAGGATCTCGGCCTCCAGCCCGACCTGGCGCGCGGCCTCCGCCTCGGCCGCAATCTCCGCGCGCCGGCTTTCACTGCAGGTGTAGCTATAGGCGTCCTTGCTCTCGAGATCGCAGGCGATGGCGTACTCGCGAACCCAATCGCGGATCTGTTTGGCGCCGGCGGAATTCGCATCGGCATAGGTCCGCGCCAGGTCCCGGCCTACGCTGTCAATGAGATGACGATAGATCAGCGCATGCTGCGTGGTGATCTTGGCCGTCGAGCGGCCGGTCACCTGGCCACCTGTCCGCAAGCCTTCCAAGACGATCACCGACCGGCCCGTCTCGCAAAGCCGAAGCGCCGTCGTCAGCCCGACGATTCCAGCCCCCACGACAACGGCGTCCGCACGGACCAAACCTTCGAGCTGGGGATAGTTCGTGGAGGTGGCCGTCGCCACCCAACAGCTCCCCGGTTTTCCCAAGAGAGTGGCCATTTCAACCGCGTTCCTTGCTCTTGCTTTTCGATGCACTTTCATCGACAACCGCGCCGGCAGAGGAACGTTCCCGAGGTTCGTCGCTTTCAATCGTTCTCTCGCCACCCCGGGTCAGAAAAGCACCGGGAAGATGCGAGGTGCAGGCCATCACCCAGGTGATCGCCTCGCGGTCGTATTCGTCGCCGGAGCGCCAGTCCTCGAAGAAGGCGTTCAGCCTATCGACACGCCCCGGCCAGATACCGGCGGCCTGCAGGCCGAGCGAAACGCCGTAATTGGTGAAGGCGAACTTGGTATCGCGCAGCCATGGCGCGCGGCTGAAATAACCGGGCGGGTCGACCCACATCGTTTCCAGGGTTCGCAGCGAACGCCTCGTCTGGGCCTCGGCCCACGGCTCGTCGGGAAAGAAATGGGCGAGCCACAGCATCATGCCGAGGCCGAGGTCCTGGTCGATGTCGAGGCTGCGCCAATCGCGCACCATCAGGTCACGCATCTGCGCGATCTCGGGCGCCAGTTCCTCGTCGTCGAGCATTCGGTAAGAGACGTAGCCGTCATAGGCATCCATGCTGCCGAGGCCGTAGCCGGGGTAAGGACCGCTCAAATCCTCCTGCATCTTCCAGATCACGCCGCGGCCGGGGACCACAAACGCCGGGTGAATGTCCCGCGCCAGCGTAATGCCGCGCTTGCGGTATTCCGGCTTCAGATCGCCGAGACGCGCCAGGGCAAACAGCCACATCGCCAGATAGTGGAAATACTGGCCGTCGCGATCGGCCGCTTCGCCGATCCTCAGTCCGCGCCGGCGGCCGAGCACACGCTCGACATCGGCCACCAGCCGCTCGGCTTCGCCCAGCCAGCGCTCTTCGCCAGTTTCCGCATAAAGCGAGACGTAGAGCACGACCCCGAATGCATCGGTCCACAGATATCGCAAGCCGTTGGGCCAGATGCCTTCGGCGCGCATCCAGTCGAGTTTTTGCAGGACATAATCGACGTCACGCAGCATCGTCACGCAGCATCGCGCCAAGCCCCGAACTGGCAGAGCCGGCCCGTGTTCGGTGTCCCGCGATTGTGAGCATGCAGAATTTCGAGCATGTCTCTCCTCGTCCGATTGATCTATCGCGAAACGATCTGATCGGCGGCGGGTTCCTTGGCCATCTCGGCAAGGACAGATGGGGCGGCATTCCCGGGGCGGCGTAGGCGAGATAACCAAGACTGGTCGAGTGCGATAAACCCGCACTCGCAGCCAGGATTGTTTCAAGAAGCGATCTCATGACGACGCGCAAAGGAAGGCAAAAAGGTGACGCCGTTCAAGCGAAAAGCTATCAAATTCGACTGATCCTCGGTGTCGGCAAGCCGCAAATGTGGTCAATTGGCTCCGTACATGACCTTCGGGAGCCAGACGACGATTGAGGGGAACACGATGCATAGTCCCACTCCGATCGCCTGCAGGCACAAGAAGGGGACTGCGGATCGAAAGATCGTCGCCATCGAGATCTCCGGCGGCGCAACGCTCTTCAGATAGAACAGCGAATAGCCGAAAGGCGGGCTAAGGAACGCCATCTGCATGTTGACCATGAAAATGACACCATACCACAGTGGCACGTCTTCAGGAGCCACACCGGCTAGCCCAAACGTGCCGCCGAATTCGAGTGGCTTTAGGATGGGCAGAAATATCGGTACGGTGAGAAGGAGAATGCCCACCCAGTCCAGAAACATGCCCAGGACGAACAGAATGATCATCATCAGAACAAGAACGCCGTAAGGCGCCAAGCCTGTTCCGAGTATCGATTCGGCTACGAAGTTCTGCCCACCTTTCAGGATGAAGAAACCGACGAACATGGTGGCGCCGAAGAATATCCACATGACCATCGCCGTGGCCTTGAGCGTCGCGACACAGGCCTCCCGGATCGTGTCCCAGGTCAGGCGCCGATGTGCGGCGCAGACGATGAAAGCCCCGAACGTACCGATGCCGGCGGCTTCGACCGGCGTGGCAATGCCCATGAAGATGACCCCGAGCACAAGCAGGATCAGCAGTATCGGCATGAACGTCCGGCGCAAAAGCTTGAGTTTTTGGGCGAAGTCAATGCGCTCGTTCGGCGGCAACGCCGGGCCGAGTTTGGGGTCGATGTAACAGCGCGCCGTCACGTAGGCGACGTACATCCCGGACAGCAGCAGCCCGGGAAATACCGACCCGATCAAAAGCTCGCCCAGCGACTGCTGCGCCACGACGGCATAGACGATCGCCATGACGGAAGGGGGTATGAGAATGCCTAGGGTCCCGCCAGCAAGAAGCGAGCCGCAGGCGAGCTTGGCGTCGTAGTTGCGGCGCAGCATGGCCGGGAGCGCGATCATGCCCATCGTCACTTCCGTCGCCCCGACGACACCGACCATCGCGGCCAGCAGCGTGCAGGAGATCACCGTGGCCGATGCGAGCCCGCCTTTGAGTCCGCCCAGCCATTTGTAGACGACATCGAACAGCTCCTCGATGATGCCCGCCTTCTCGAGAATCGCGGCCATGAAGATGAAAAGCGGCACCGCCGAGAGCTGATAATCCGTCATGAACGGGAAGACCCGAGACGGCAGCATGTTCAGCATGGCCGAATTGCCGAATAGAAAGAGGAAAAGCACGGCAAGGCTGCCGGTGCAAAAGGCCATCGGTAATCCGAGCAGCAAAAGTACGCCCAGACCCCCGAACATCAATATGCTGAGCCACAGGATCGGAAGCTCGAGGCCCATCGCTCAGCCGACCCTTCCAAATGCAGTGGCGATGTCTCGCATCAGCCGGGATAGACCCTGAAGCAACAGGAGCGCTGCCCCGACGGGGATCGCGAGCTTTACCGGCCAGTATTGGATGCCCCATTCGGTGAATGAGCGTTCGCCAACCGCCGTGGCATCGCTCGCAAATCGCCATCCTGTGACCAGCATGGTGCCGGTGAACAAGAAGAAGAAGGCCGAGGTGATGATGTCGCAGACAGCACGACCGCGTTCGGAGAGATGGCTGTAGACGATGTCTACCCTGACATGCGTTTCGTCACGGTAGGCATAGGCGCCTGCCAGCATGTACTGGATGCCGAACATAAGAAACATGCTTTCATGTACCCAGTTGGTCGGTGAGTTGAAAACAAAACGGGCCACCACTTCGTAGTAGTACGCCACCACTGCGAGAACCGACCAATACGCGACGAACTCGCCCGTCACGCGTACCAGCCAGTCGACCGGCTGGAACAACGCGAGCGGTTGCTTGACGGGCGTGGCTGGCACATCGACTACGAGCGGATGGTCGGCCGCGGCGCGCTCGATCTCACGGGTGCGGGCGCGCCGCACAAGACCGGGTATTAGAAGGGCGTCGCCTGCGAGAGCGAGACCAAGCAGAAGTCCGGCAATTCGGCCGATGCTGTTGGCGCGCTCGAGCCCATGGGCGGCGGCGCTCAGATTATCGCGCGCCACCGTGGCGTCTGCCTCAGCTTTCGCCAGGCGATCGGCAGCGCCTTCTTTGCTGGCTGCGACATCTGCCTTGGCACGCGGCAACAGCCTTTCGGCGTGTTCGCTCTGGGATCGCGCGAGCGACACTGCCTCACGTCCGTCGCGTACCTGGGCGCTCGTCCAAAGCACTGCAATGAACAGCGGGATAAAAATGAATCCCCACCTGCTCTTCAGATAAAACCGGTGCATGCCGAGGAAGCCTGCAGTGACCAGGAACAGGTAAGCAAGAAAGAGATTTGGACGGCCGGCATCGCGCTGTGCCCGCTCGCGATGGACAAGGAAGACCGCAACGAGCGGGAAAAGCACGAGGCTTGACCAGTATAGCCAGTGCGGCAGCACAAATGTGAGTGAGGGCATCGGCGACTGCCTCTTGCAGGAGAGTGCGCCCGCCCGGACAGGACGGGCGCGGAGAGCCTCAGAGGTTGATCGACAATCCCTGATACATGTCCGGCGTCACGTAACCGACGGTCGGGTTCTCCATCACCTCAAGCTGCAGTTTGAAGATGCGCGCCGCGTCCTTATCCTTGTTGGCCCACTCGAACCAGATTGGCACCGCGATTTCCTGGAACTTCTGGAGGTCCTCCGGTCCAAGCCGATTGATTTCAATGCCGGCATCCAGGAATTTCTGCCAGGCCTCCATGTCGGCCTTCTGGATGGCCCCGAAATGGACATTGGAATAGACTTGGATTTCGTCTTCCACGAACTTCTTGAGGTTGTCCGGGAGTTGGTTCCAGACATTCATGTTGACGGCAAAGTCCATCAGATCGACGGGCTGGTATACGGACATCAGACCGGCTGGGCCCATGGAAATGTACTTGGTCACCTGCTGGAACCCGAGCGCCCAGTTGACCGCCGGCCCAGTGTAGTCGGCCGCATCGATCGTGCCTTTCTCCAGTGCGGAGAATACCTCGCCCCCCGGCAGCAGCGTCGTCTTGGCGCCCGCTTTCGCGAATGTCTCGGCGATCATGCCGCCCGGTACGCGCAGCTTCAGATCCCTGAAATCCTCGATCGAGCGGATCGGTGTCTTTGAGTGGATGATGTTCGGGCCGTGGTGAATGCGGTTGACGTAGTAAAGACCTTGTTTCGCATAAAGGTCGCGCGCGGCCTGCAGACCACCTTTCGAATAGAAAAAGATGTCCCATTCGTGCGGATAGCGTAGCCCCATCGTGTAAGAGGAGAGGAACGCCGCAGCGGGAAGCTTACCGGCCCAGTAAAGTGAAAACGAGTTCATCGCTTCCAGAACGCCGTTCTTCACCCCGTCGAGGAGTTCGAAGTCACCGACGATGTCCTTTGCCTTGAACGGCTGAAATTCGAGTTGGCCTCCGGTCTTTTCCTTGATGGTCCCACACCAGCTCTGGAAAGTTTCAAGTCCGACACCCGCCGGCCACGAGGTTTGAATCTTCCAGATGATCGTGTCAGCGGCTCCGGCCTTTCGAACCCAGGGAGCGGTAAGCGCCGTCGCCGTTAGCCCAGTGACAAGTCCACTCGTCTTCAGAAATCTTCGCCTTGATTGGGAATGCGATTCTCCGTCCATTGTCTTCCTCCCTGTTCGGCAAGCGGACCTGGGCCCGCCGCCGGTCTCAAAACGTAAAATTCAATGACACAACGGATGCCCCTTTCTTGCGGGACCAGAGCTGCCCCTTTCCGCATCGGTTGTGGCTGAATTGCCAAGGCCGCTAACGAGAGCGAAAGGAACTGGCGCGCAGCTTGCAAATAACATAGCGCGGCGCGATGATTTTCAATCACTGCGCGCCCGACCCGCAATATGCTCGTGCGGTTTCAATAAATCCACGGTTTTAGTGGGTTATCGGCTAGTCAACGCGGCGTTCCTTCGGCTTATACGAAGCTCGGTGCGGCTTCCGTCCCTGCTTCTCAAGCCGAAACATTGGCCAGGTTGACCTTGCCCCTCTGATCTAATGCGGTTTGAAGTTCGTTCTGGCCCATCGAGAGGACCAGGACATGAATGCGAGACGTTCAGGGAACGAAACAGATTTTCAACAACCTGCTAGTAGTTTCGTCATGACGGTCACTCGCCGCAGCTCGGGTGGGCTGAGCATCCCCTATCATGCTCGATTTCTCGTCACATCACACCTCATCCAAAGCGCTCAAGAGAAGCCGCATATCCGCATAGCGGGCATCATCCGAAGGAGAGCAGAGTATGACCGAGGCTAATTTCGCCCCCGAGGTCGTCTGCGAATAGATGGTAAGGTTATAGGTCTTGGGCCGGAGCGTTCCAGTCTTGCCACCCAGAACATCGTCGCCTTCAATCATTTTTACAGACGACGTGATTTGTTGGGTTCTAGCATTCGGCCCTATGATCGTCATGTTGTAGGTGGCGCGGCCCCACACACTCGAAATCGCTGGGCGCTCGATCGCATCCACCAGGAGCTTCGCTATGTCCGCACAGGTTGTGATCTGTGCCGGGGCATAGAGCCCATGCGGATTAACGAAAGTCGAATTGGTCATTCCGAGACTGGCGGCCGTCGCGTTCATCTCCTGAACGAAACGAGGAACAGAGCTTGCCTCGTTTTCCTCGATATCAATCAGAAGCTGGCCGAAAGTCCGTGCCACTACGTTGGCCGTGACGTTGGAGGACGGCAGCATCATGTTTGCGATCGCATCCTGAAAGGAAAAGCGATCACCCACGTTAATGTTTTTGCCCGACCCCTTTGCTTTGTCCTCTACGATCATCTCCATCATGGTGTTCAAGGAACGTTCGCACCGAGATGCCACATTGAGCGCTGTGATGGTGGTCACTAGCTTTGTGAGGGAGGCAGGGGGGAAAGAGCCCTGCGGGTTCTTTTCAAACACCGCTTGAGGAGCTCCTGCGGATGGGATCTTCAGGACCATCGCAGCTTGAGCTGAGAGCGCGATGGAGTTCAGCACTTCGTGGCGGGTCCGGTCAACATGGTAGCACTTGAGCATGGTAGCATGCCTCCCGCAGCTGCAATGACCCGAGCTCAGTCGACGCAAACAGGACGTTGGTGATGTCTACGCGTCTCCAGAGGCTAGTCTTGATTTGCCCATCCGGTGGTGTTTCGTGTGGTGCCGCGTCCTCCGCCGCGTCCTCTGGTCATTCACGAAGAGCACGCCCCATGGCGGCAGAGACCGGCGCGCTGAGATACTCCCATGCTGACCTCGCTCCAGTTTCGATCATGACCTGTGTGCTCATCCAGCTTGCAATGCTACAGGCGCTGCTTTCAAAGACTCCGGTCTCAGAACAATTCGAACTGAATAGAAGCTTGACCGGCCCGAGGGTCATTAGTCGGTCAGCTGAAAGAGTGCGAATGTCACCGCTCATCGGTTGCTGGTAACGTTTGCTCACAGCGCTCAGCCAAACCATCGCGTAACCGCCGTCCCCTCCTCAGCTTGTCGCAGGATGAAGGCGATCTGCACCTCCGAAAACTTCAACTCAGTGGAAAATTCCAGCTCAGAACGGTCAGAAATCCGGGATGCAGGTCAATGCCGAACAGGTAGTCCAGCCGCGGGATGCGAGAGCGCCTCAAACTCTGCCTTCGTTAGGTCTTGCTCGGTCTGAAAACACCGCGCCATGAGGACTCCGAGATCTTCGGGGATCCGCAACGCCTTTGCTTGGTCCCGCCCCAACTGCGCCAGGAATGCGCACCATTGATCGTATTCCGTTTTGCCGGTGTCGCTCTTCCACTCAACATAGGCATGCTTGGCCAGAGTCTTAATTTCGTGGCTGGGAATCGGTTCGATGCCGTAACGGTATGCGCCTTGCAGGACCTGATAGCCGAATACAAGCAGAGCGCCGGCCCAGTCCAGCGCACTCCGTCTCAAACGCCGGTTGATGCTGACGGAGAATCCCTCGGTTTCAACCTCATGCCACCAATCGACCGGCATATACAAAACGTCACCTGCATTCAGTACGGCAATCTCTCCATGCAGTTGATTCAACAACGGGAACTGGTCAAAATCGGGATTATTCAAATCCACAAGCGCCCGCCTGGGCTTGTCGGCCGTCTTTTCATGCTGCGGATAGATGAAACTATAATCCCAAGGGGGGAACATTTTTACGGCTTTTGTCCCGTGTAGCTGCACCAGGAATGCGTACCAATGATCATAATGCGCCTTGGCGGCAACCCCTTCGGAAGCAACATAGGGAGACGAGCCAACGAACTCCAGGTCGCTTGGCCAAGGCAATGCCTCCAGAAGACTGCTCGGGACTTTCCCGCCAAACATGTAGTAGCGCTCGTTTGCATCGATCAGTGGTTGCCATTCCCCCTGGCCTAGGATCCGCTCGAACAACTCACGGAAGGTCATTTCGTGTGTCATCCCGCTCTTGCGTAAGACATAGGATGCAGTGGAAACCGTGGTCTCGTCCCCTGGAACCACCGTAACCTGCCCGGTATGCCGCGCCCATTTGGGGTCATCCAATCCCCAACCGTCGGAGGCTGCAACCCAGCCTCGAACAACAAACGGCCGATTTTGTCGGATTGCCGTGGAGATTTGCTTGCTGTCAATCTCCTCGATCGGTTTCATGTTAAGCTTCGGCGTTTCGCCAGCTGATTCAGCGAGTTTGGCGTTGCTGGCCATGGTTTCCACTCTTATTTCAGTTGGATGATATGTGGCTGTCGGGGGCGATGTCGTCGTGCATTCGAACGGCAGCGATCCAGACACTATGGTGTTCAATGGCCGTGCTGATCGACGAAAGCCGTCACCTGGCAGCGGGACACGCCGATGGCCTGGCAGAGCTTGGCGCTGTTTCCATTCCTCACCGTGCGCGAGAATGTCGAGTTCGGCCTGCGCATGCGCGGCGTCGACAGGGCCGAGCGGCGGCGACGCGTCGACTGGTGGCCGCGACTGGAAGAAGACATAATACTCGATACTCGCCCAAATTATACTTGAACGGGAGCGTAAAAGTCTTTGTCTATTGCTCGTTCTCTTTATTCACGAAGAGCACGTCCCATAGCGGCATAGACCGGCGCGCTGAGATACTCCCATGCTGACCTCGCTCCAGTTTCGATCATGACCTGTGTGCCCATTCCAGCTTGCAATGCTCCAGGCTTCAAAGACTCCGGCCTCAGAACAATTCGGACTGAATAAAAAGCCTGACCGGTCCGAGGGTCAATTAGCCGGTCAGCTGAAAGAGTGCGAACGTCACCGGTCATCGGTTGCTGGTAACGTCTGTTCACAGCGCTAAGCCACACCGTCGCGTGCAGCCCCACTTTCACCTGATCGACGTCGAGGGGGTCAACGTTTGCCACAACAACGAAGCTATCCTCCTGAGGGACGATGTCCATCAGCGGCTCTCCCGCCGTTACGACCCCTCCATTCGTGTGGACCTTAAGTCCCACTATGGTGCCTCCGATAGGAGCACGTATCTCGGTACGCGTCGCCACGTCATCAGCAGCGGCCATTCGCTGCTCGTATTCGTATATTTTGGCGCGGGTTTCTCCTAGTGTCTCGACGATATCGGCCGTCGTCGAGGCGCTAAGTTCGGCAATCTTGAATTTCGTCTCCTCCATCTTTTGCTGGGTCGCGCCGATCGACGCTACATACCCGCTTAGGGCACCTCCCACGTCCGCCTTTTCTCTTTCCAAATCTACAAGGCGCGTCCTGACTACCAACTTCCTTTCGTACAGGCTGCGCACATCACCTAATTGCTCCTCGATCAGCTCGAGCTTCCGGGTAGCCGCTACCACTTGCCCTTCAAAACCCTCTATCTCCTTCGCCATGCTTCCGGTTGCTTGCTGCAGCAGGGAGAGCTGCTCTCTGAAGAGGTTTTGACGTGTCCGAAAGACACTCTCCTGCCCGGAAACAGCATCCGCTGCCAATTTGCCGGACGCTTTCAATTCAGGCGGAATTTCGATCGAGTCCTTTCCATCTCTTTCCGCGACCAAGCGCGCTTCCGTAGCCTTCGCCTCGTACCACTGCGCCTTGATTTCATTTGCAGCAGCCGCCGAAGCGGTGTTTTGCAATCGTATCAACACCTGGCCTGGCGACACGCGATCTCCTTCTTGAGCCAATATCTCTGATATGATGCCGCCTTCGAGGTGCTGAACTGTCTTTACGTTTGACGCGACATTCACCACCCCGGTGGCCAAGACCGCACCCTGGATAGGTGCCGCGACAAGCCACATGCCGGTCAGGGTCGAGAAGGCAGCGACAATCGCGAAACCAGAGATCACTAAACGCCTACCAAACGGCGGCGGATCCTCGGCTTGCTGGGTGCCGGAGCGTTCGGTGTCACGGGCGAGCGAAGCTATCATTTAACGCTCCGCAATTCAGTTTTCCCGAAGCGAACGGGAGGAACCGAACCTTCGGTGAGCTCAGGCGATCGACTTCCTAGGATCAGCGACCTATCAACTAATCCGGCAAGACGGTTGGTCTGTCCGGATATGGTGACAATTACCGAGCTTCCCGCATCCTTCATAAGCCTAACCGCCGACTCGAGGGTCTTCTTCGAGGCAGCGTCCAAATTGGCGAATGGCTCGTCCAAGACAATAAGTCTCGGCGCGCGAAAGAGCGCGCGGGCAAGGGCTACTCGCTTCCGTTCACTCCCGGACAGGCCGACCGAGTCGTTAAGCAAAGTGTCATAACCCTGGCCCAGACGAATGATAACTTCGTGTATCCCAGCTATTTTTGCTGCGGAAACCACGTCGTCGATAGAACTTTGTTGAAACCGCGCGATATTTTCCGCGACGGTTCCCTCGAAAAGTTCAACGTGCTGAGGTAAATAGCCGATGCCTCCAACTCTAACATTATCCGGAAGCCTGGTTATGTCCATGTCTCCCAAGCGGATCTGGCCGGTGCGGGGCTTGAGCAAACCAATGAGAAGACGAGAAAGCGTCGTCTTGCCGGTGGCTGCACGTCCTATGACCAGCAGCAATTCCCCAGGAGCCAGAGAAAGCGACAGTTTCCTAAATACGTCTGCTCGCGATCCAGCATGCCTGAATGTAACTTGATCGAGAACTAACGAGCCTTGCGGCGTTCCAGGAAGCAGAGACGGCTCTACGTCCAACGGTTTGGCAAGCTCCGCCTTGATCTTGGAGTATCCCTCCCGCGCTTCCCTGAGGCTTCTGAGCTCCCGAACTGCCTTTTCCACCATTCTGTAAGCAAATCTGGCAATGAGCCGGGCTGCAAATACGCCTCCGAGGGACGCCGAATCGTTCAGGAACAGCCAGATGCCCGATGCCAATAGAACTATGTAAACGCAACGGTTCAGCGCCCGGATCGCTGCATCAAGGCTCGATCCTCTGGCATTAAGCCGCTCCCGCTGCAAAAAGCCATCTACTCTGTTCCTACCCCAGCGACCGGCGATCGCGTCGGCCATTGCGAAGGCGCCGACTACGTCTTTGTGCCTTTCCGCTGAGATCAATACCTCTTTCGCCTGCTTGGCAGCTTCACGTTCAGCTTGGCGGGGCTCTTGTGTGATCTTTTCTTTGAGCAGGCCCATGCCTGTCAGCAAAGCCATGCCTGCCAACGCGATCAGGCCGAGAACAGGATGGATCAAGTATACACATAACAGGAAAACGGGAGCCCAGACCACGTCCAGCCAAGCAGCTAGCCCTCGCTCAACAAAGCTGGAGACTTTCTCGATGCTGGTCAGAAGCGGCGGATTGGGGACGCCTGCCGTCAATCCGGCTTTCACGGACTGGCTGGTCAAGTGGTGCTCGATCCAAACGCTCCAGCGGGAAAGCATACGATGACGAATGGCTTCCAGCACGACGCCAGTTACCAGAGCGAGCAAGGCGGCCAAGGTCAGAATAACGAGGGTTTCCACGCTCCGGCTGGAAATGACCCGGTCGAATATTTGTATAAAATAAAGCGGCCCAGCAAATCGGAGCGCATTGATACAGACACCAAAACCCACAACCGCAGCAAGGCCAGGTATCGACCTTCGCCACATTTCGCTGAGGGGGGCGCTGTACCGCCGCCTACCTCGTGTTCTCAGCAAGGACACCGTCTTTCACGCCCGTCCAAGCGGGGCATGCTGGTCGGGGTCCTCGTTGAAAATTCCCGAGAAATTCATGATCATCCCATCCAAATCGTCATGAGGGCTCAAAGCAGGTCCCGCAAGAACATTTGGCTGAAGCCGATTTGCTGCCCAAAGGCGTTCATCGTGATCAACTGCCTCGAACATCGACCAAGCTCCGCTCACGAGGTTGTACATTTGGGTGGCGGACAGGGGAGGGCAGCCGAGGGCTTGGACCAGGCTGCCCAGAGATGACTTGAGGGCTCCACGGGTTTTTGCCAGCACTGCCGCTTCAATCAACTCAGCGGGCGCCTGGATCGACATAAATGCGGGGTTCGAGCTTTGCGATAGCAACTCGGGCAACGTGACCGAGACGCTCCCAAAGGGACTCGGCCATGTCGCCCTGCTGTCACTGGCAGGCCTTCCGGGGCCAGGTGTTTCTCCCAACTCTGCCAGAATCAGTTCGTGCGCGAGCTTCCCTAAAAAATCAATTCGCAGCTGGGAAGAGTAGGCTCGACCCTGGTCGAGTGCCGTCATTGGATTTGGGGAATCAGCAATACGCCGTAGATATGGATTATTGGCCTGTCCGTTAGCCAGTTTTTCAGAAGCGCGAGCCTTTAGAACGGGGCTGAGTGCCCCATCCTGGAGCTCCCATGGGGAATAGACATGCAGGCCAGTGGCTTCCTCAGCCTCCCTCACACCGAGCGGCGATCGGCCGATCCTGCCGCTAATTGCAAGTACCTTGTGGCCAGCAGCGCGGAGGGTATCAACCCCATACTTTGCTCCCATCGCGTCATAGGAAGCGAAAATCGCGCCAAGAGCCATGCTCCGAAAAGATTCAGCCAGAATTAGCTCGGAAGTTTCCTTCTGCTGCAACCCATCGGCAATCTCAATAACAGCGACGTCACATCCATTTTCAGCGGCATGGTTCAGTAGGCGGAAAGCACCCTTCTCAATCAACTCTACCGGGGCTAAATACGTCGTTGCAAATCCTGCATCTGTGAAATCAAGAACGATGTCGGCTCCGGCATCCCGCACAATCCAGGTGTCGCCACCCGAGCCAGTTCCGGTAATTTTCAGTGCCGCGACCTTCAGTCCCGCCTTTTTGAACCCTCGGACCAATGACGTTGCCGTCAATGTCTTGCCGGCGTTCATTGACGTCCCAAGCGACAGAACAATCGGCAGGGAAGGGGGCAAATCGTCGGAGCTGACCTTGTAATCCCACACGTTTAGCCGGCGACCGAATTTGTCGCCAATCAGGCCGAGAGGGGTGATCTTGGTTGGCGCCAGCATGCGAGCATGCCTGGAAAGCTCACATGCCGCGATGCCGCCCCCCGCTACCAAGTCGCACGGCCCCAGATCAGGGCCTATGACAGCCTCGAACTGGTCAGGAGCGTACCTGTTTCCATAACAGAGGATTATCTCATCTCCGCGAAACATGATCGCCTTTCGCCCGCAGATGAGCTCCAGTCTGCTGTGATTGCCGAGTTCATCAACACGCGCCAAAACAAGATCGCCAGCGACGGGCTGTATAGGTCCGGTGACGAGTGTGCGCATGTGAGATGCGGCGACCCGGCGGGTGGCGAATGCTCGTTTAGCTCTCTTCAGGCGCCCGCGCTTGATTCTTGAAACGGACATGAACCCCCCAACTTACATTTGGATGGCATTTAGAAGTCTTTTCTGTTCGATGGTATAAGATTAAGCTCTCTTCTATACTCCTCTCCGTTTGCAATCGATTATCCAATAACCAATATGATTAGATAAATAGCATTAGATGCCTAAAATACATACCCAAGCTGACGACTTTTAACGGCTATTAACACTATAATGTCTGGATCTCTGCCATTCGAATGCATGACGACATCTCTCCGCGAGGCCACATACTTGTCCGGATCAGGCCGGCGGGAAATCCACTGGTCTTTCAAGAGAATAAGAACGCGACTTCCGGATGCTGCGGCCGTAGCGTTTAGGCCGACTGAACGCGGGGGATCAGATATAAAGCGTGCTTAAATGTGGTGGAATGCGCCACATCTTCGCCCCTTCACATCGGGTCTTGCCGAAGCCGCTCATACCCATCGATGCGGTGCCCGTTTCGAGATGCATTTGAAGTGGCTGCAGCGGAAGCGTGGTCAGGAAGTCTGTATTGTGGGAGACGGTCGAAAAGCAGGCGGAGCGTGAACATCCGGGGTCAAAAGTGGGGTTATGGTCAGCCTATCTGAAGAGTTGGGACAAATTGAGATTGTCAGTTTTAAGGTGCTATCGGGACTTAATGTGCATAGCACGAACACGGTGGTCAAATTAACCCTGAATATCGGGCGGCTAGCGGTTTCTTGCATCTCCGATTTTACTGCGCTGGCTCGCTCAGCGCTGTCCGAAATGTTTCCCGGTTGTGCACAAAACGCTTTGGTCCCTCGCTACATTGCCGACGCAATCCTGTCCGCTGATCTTGAGCTTCGCCGCGCGATGAATTTCTATTCGTTTTCGCCGACGGCGTCGCTAATAGGCGATCCGTCCGAAAGCCATCTTGCAATTGTTTGGGAGTCGGATGACCCGCAGATGTCGCGCGCGGCTGCTTCGGCTGTCGTTGAAGCGATAGGTGAGGCGGCGCGAGGCGAGGACGGGGCAGCGAAATACGCTCAGACTCGGGAGCTAAACCTGGAAAGGGCGAAGAGACGACGTCTTTCAAATTCGACCGCTGTGCTTGTAGCTGCAGCTAAGAGAAATCACATCCCATTCGAATTCATTGCCCGTAACCACCTTCGCCTTGGCCAAGGCAAGCACCAGAAGCAGCTGTTCTCGACGATATCGGGCTCTACATCGTTTGCGTCGGCGAAGGTGGCCTTGGACAAAAGGCTGGGCAACAGACTTTTGGCGCAAGCGGGGATCCCAGTACCCCGTCAGATTACCGTTCGCACCAAACCTGAGGCCGTCGCTGCCGCCAAACAGCTGGGTAAGACCGTCGTGGTCAAACCGGTTCAGGGAAATCAGGGGCGGGGAGTCTCGGTTAAACTGCGGGGACGCCGTGCAGTTGAGGCTGCATTCGATATAGCGCACGACGTCACTCAGTCAGAGCGCTTTGGCGTCTTGGTTGAGCAGTTCATCGCCGGCCCGGAATTTCGAGCGACAGTCGTTGACTATCATCTCGTGGCGGCGGTCATGTGTTGCCCCCCCCAAGTCGTTGGCGACGGTGAAAAAACGATAGTTGACCTGATTCATGATTTGAACCGAGAACCCGACAGAGACGGGAGACGTCTTTCTCCTGTAGAGATTGACGATGAGCTGCTACGGCACCTAGCCTTGCGTCGTCTTACGCTGGAGTCCGTCCCAATTTCCGGGCAGCCTTTGGTTCTCCGACCTACCGGCCACCTCGCCCGTGGAGGCGTCCCGGTCGATGTTACAAACTCCGTTCATCCAGATAACAGGCAACTGTGCGAGCGCATCGTGAGAGTCATCGGCCTTAACATTGCCGGGATAGATCTCATCATGCCCGATATTGCAAGATCATACAAAGAGGTCGGGTGTACTGTCATCGAGGTAAATGCACGGCCGGGGATCGAGTTTCATCTTTGGCCGCGAGCGGGAACCTCGAGAGATGTGAGTGAGATAATCCTGGCCAATATGTACAATGAGCCGGGCTCTTCGGAAATTGCCACCGTACTCGTCATCGGCGATCGACACACTGGTGCGGTGGCGACAGCAATCGATCATCGGTTCCAGGCGGAAGGGCGAAGAGTTGGTCTCTTGTCGAAAAGAGGCGCTTACATCAACACTGTACCCCAGGAATTTGGGCGGCGGACAACCCCGCAAATGCTGGCCAGAGACCCGTTCCTGGAAGCCCTGGTTTATGCAGCTTCTCCGGACAGACTTTGGGCGAGCGGTCTTTGTCTGGGTGCTTGCCGTGCGGTCTCGATGACTCGAACGGATGCAGACAATGGTACAGTTCTCGAAGATCTCGCTCAGCGAGTGTTGCAGTGCGGAAACCAGGGCTATTTCATTGTCAACAGCGAAGATGAATGGCCCCGCCGTGCGCTGTCGACCTTGCCGACCACACGACTAATATTGGTCAGTTCCGAGCCTGATACTGATACCGACCTACGTCGGCACCTACAGAGTGGTGGTTTGGTTCTAACTTTGAGATGGAGCACTGACGGATCGGGTGCCAAAATGGCGCTTTTGTCGAGATCTGGTGAGCTAGCCGCGGAACCCCTCGCATCTATGTCTCAGTCGCGGCCACAGCAAATAAGGTCTGCCATGCACGCAATGGCAATGTCGTATTTGGCAAAAAAGGATGGCTGGTTCGATGAAGTGGCCCCGTTTCCTTCAGTTCGGCCCGAGACGAACGACGTTCGATAGCAGTGATGAGTTTATCGATTCTGCTCAAGCTAAGGAGAGTAAGGTTATGAACACTGTTTCGCCGACTGCAACACCGAGTGTTTCGCTAAGTGATGCGGCGACACTCGTTGCTTTGACTTTGAAACGCACCACAAACAAAGCGGGACAGCCGCGAACCCGTGCAAGAATGTCGTACAAGACATTCAGGCGCCTGACTGGACGGCGTGTCGGCGGGGCGGCGTTCGTGAGAGGCTTCACGGAGGAATTGTTGAAACTAGGCTGGCTGATGGTCCGTATGCCATCGGCTTACGGCTTCGTGCGCGCCGCCTCCCTCGACAAGTGGCGTCTCATAAAATCAAATATGGTCGCGGAAGAACTTAAGGTGATTAAGGAGGGATCTGCGGCGACGGCATTGGAGAGTGCTCGGCAAGAGCTCGCTGGATCGGGTGAGAATAACGGTTCAGCAGGCGGCCTCAGTAAGGCAGCTCGAATAAGCGGAGAGAAGAAAAAGCCGGTCGCAAGCATCGGATAGATGTGCCTCGTCAGGAGATTGATTTGTGCAGCCCCCATCAGGGGCAGGCGAATTGAGGCCAAAACGCTGCCGGAAGCTGGGCTGCAGACTCGGATCCAGCTTCCCACCATGGAGCGAAAATGCGGCCTCAGAGCATGTTGAAGGACAATCTCCACGCCCTGTAGAGAGTTGGCCTCAGGGCAACCGACGGCATGTCCTTTCGATCAATTCCAGCACCCGCCGGCGAAAGGTTCGCAGGATTGCGGAGCGCAAGACTTGTGAATTCTTGCGTCTCAGCGTTCGCAGAAGAAGCAGTAGCTTTGGGGAAAAAGATGGCGACTGGATCTGTTTACGTCTGGGAGCGTTGCGATTCAGATTTTACTGGCGGCCGGGTGCATTCAACCGAGGTCGAACTGCCTTATCTTTGCCAAAACACGGGGAGGCAAGGGCTGCGTGGGCGGTACGTGGACGTAATCGGTCATTCAGCCACGGATGTTCACTGGCCCACGGGTGAGATGGGCGAAGCACTGCCCGACAAGCAAGGTAACTATGTTTTCAAGCCTTTCGGCGGCGGAATTCTTGGTGAACAGGAAGGTTGTGAGGCCGCGGCACGCTTCGGCCAAGTCAACGTCTACTACCACGTCTCCTTGATAGCTCATCGAGTGAACGAAGTGCTGCGTTCACTCGGCGAGGGCCCGTTGCCGAAGGTCAGAGCGATCGTTAATGCGCACCAGCCGAAACAAGGGGGAGTTAACGGGGATCTACTTAGGTTGGTGCCGGTCAAAGGGACCAAATACCGATATCCAGCAAGAATCGAAAATCTCGATGATTTTTCGATCCCCCTCTGTGGGGAATTGCTGTTCGGCCCGGGGCGTGCAGTCACAGCGGAAGGGTGGCTTCCACGAATTTCAGGCGGTGCTTATCTGTGCGACCCCTCGCACAATGCCAGTTTCATATATCAGGCATTCGGGTTTCACGTGGTGCGCCATACCGCTGACATCCAAGCTGACAGGCTGCATGCACCGCGCGCCAGTTTCAGCAGGCCTGGTCCCCTTGAGTACGCCTTGAGCGCATACTTTGCGGCCGCGATGCTGTCGACTCCCTACGTATGGTGTTGGCACCTCCGTCATGATGCCGAGTTCGTACCATCGGATACTCTTGCCAATGATTCGCGTATGGACGACGCCGAGATGCCACCGCCGGAGGCGCTGGTCGCGCAAGTCATAGCGGCGACAATGTGGGACCTACACAAGGCTTTTCCGGGAGACGAACTTACTTGCATTTCGTTAGTTGTAGCTGCCCTTTTGGCGCTGGGACGACTTTCTGATAGCCCGTATGCTCCTTCCGGAATTCGAACGCGCGCCCTCAGGTCACTTCCGAAGAGCTTTGCCTCGTGTTTGCTTCATGCAGACCGAATGAGATTCAGCAGCCGTTACGAAACACTGATCCGAAGCGTTTTTGAGAAGCGTGGGATCGGCTTTAGTTCTTCAGCGGTTGAGACATTGTTGGCACCCTCCGTTCAGCCACCCCTCTACCGCCTCAGTGAATCGGAAGAAGTCCGGCGCCATGTTGTAAAAATTCGCGAGAAGTTTTCAGAGGTCATAATTCCGGATGACATCGATCTCATCGACCCGGACCAACTTGAACAGTTCCTCTCTTCGTCCGCCAGCGCTCCGTACCATTTGGCGGCGGTCGGAGATGTGATGACCGGGATGCGGATGCGTCATCGTATCCGCAGGTTTGGCCCAGACTATGCCTTCGCCTGGGTCAGGCCGATCTTTAAACGCTGCGCTTTGATAACGGGAAACCTTGAGGGGCCGTTCTCCACCATTTCTGAGAAAGCAGGTACCACTCGGAACTACTCATACAAAGTCGACCCCAAGTCAGCCTCTGTCTTACGTCGTGCAGGCTTCGCTGCCATGACTGTCGCGAATAACCACATTCAAGACTGCGGTCGGGGTGGCGTGGTTGAGACGCTAGCCACGTTAGAGCGACAGTATATTCAACCGTACGGTGGTGGTAGGAACCAGAGCTCTGCTTACCACCCCGCGATTTTTGATGGCGCAGATATCCGCATCGGACTTCTCGGATATTACTGGAACCGTCGAACAGCGGCTCGTGGCGAACTTCCAGGCTCCGCACAAGATGTGCCCGAATTCATCGAGCGTGATCTGGCCCAACTTCGTCCACTGGTCGATCGGATCGCCGTGATGGTACATTGGGGTTTGCCATACCAGCGCCAACCTACCGAGCAAGACCGCATGAAAGCACGGCTATTTATCGACCTGGGTGCGGACGCAGTCATCGGCCATCATCCCCACATCCTTCAGCCGATCGAGATTTATAATGGTCGGCCGATATTATACAGTGTCGGCAATTTTGCATTTGGGTCCGGAAACAGCAAAGGGGAGTCCATTCTGCCTTGCTTCCACTTTGGTGCGAAGCAGATCCGTTTAGATATTTATCCAGTTTACGTTCAAAACAGAGATCCGCGCCTCGACTACCAACCAAAGATAATGGGAGGAGCAGCCGGTCGCGCGACAATCGATCGGTTGCTGGCGTTGTCGCCTGGACTCGCCGATGTTGTCGTAGCCGTTCAAGACAGATGCCTTAGATTGGCCATCCCTGCACTGGCGTGAGGCTCCGAAGCTCATGCGTATGCCGTACGCGGATTTGCACTGGGTTCCTCGATCGCAATGGCGGCGCGAGCGATACGTGCCGACAAAACAAGGAGCCGATACCCTGTCACGCAGGACGCTGAGGTGCCGCGGAGGCGTCGCTTGCGAACATTGCGAGGACCAGACGTGGAGAAACGAACTCTTTACTGCTCAGCCGGTTTTGATTTGTTTAGCTGCCGCTAATGGGGTATGTCATCCCTGCGGGATCGTCCATGGGAGCGACAGGTGCGATTTCTAATCCGTCTGTTAGGGGCAGTCGTCTTAAGCTGTAGTCTGACGTATTCAGGCCAAGTACTTGCCTGGAAGGTCGGCAACGGTACGACCTCAGCAACTATTAACGGCATAAAGTTGACAGTATACACCTATCATCCGAAGAACTGTGCCAATCCATCGATCCTGTTCGTGTTCCATGGACTAAGCCGAACGGCCGAATCCTACCGAGACTACGCGCAGCCTCTTGCGGATCGAAATTGCCTGATCGTTATGGCGCCGCTTTTCGACCTGGAAAGGTTCCCAGGCTGGAGCTATCAGCGGGGAGGCATTGTCAACTCGGGCACAATTCAACCTCGGGACAGGTGGACTGTCTGGTACGTGAAGGGCTTGGTAAACTGGGCGAGGGCCCGAGAGGGGCTGCCGACTGCGCAGTATTACCTTTTTGGGCACTCGGCGGGAGGTCAATTCATGTCGCGTGTTGCAGCATTTGCCTTGTCGGATGCCAAGAGAGTGGTCGTAGCCAATCCGTCGACCTACGTATTGCCCTCCCTAGCAGAGGCGGCAGCCTACGGGCTGGGATGTCTCTCCTCGGGTTGCGTCTATACGCCGGATCAAGCCTCTCAGGAGTTGAAGGCCTATCTGGCTTTGCCTCTAACGATCTATCTTGGAGAAGACGACACTGGCGATGTCGATCTAAACGAAAGCGCAGCTGCTATGCGCCAAGGAGAGACGCGTTTGGATCGGGGACAGTTCACTTTTGAGCTGGCGCAAGCTGTCGCGACCGCTAACGGGTGGCCTTTCAATTGGCGTCTCGTGATTTTGCCGGGTGTCGGACATTCGGCACGCGATTTGTTGCAGTCTGACCAGGCTCAGCAAGTCTTCGGCCTTAAGTAAAGAATTAGCACATCGCTGACTTCAAGGTCTGCCGCGTTTCACTCAGCTCAATGAGCAGCGAGACAGCTTGCATCGCCTTTTTGCCGAGCGTGAATTGCCGCTGCATTTTGTTGTTCTAATTTAGTAAATTCTAAACCATCTTCGGTCTAAGGTGCTCTTAAGAGAGGGCTTCTGGATGCGGAGACTGAAAGATCTGCCGCCCGAAAAACGGGGGAACTTTGCCGTCGCGATGGCCTTAATGGTGGTGCCACTGGGCTTGGCCCTCGGCCTTAGCATTGACTTTACCAACGCCGCTTCCTGGAGATCCAAGCTGCAGGAGATAGCCGATTCGGCGGCTCTTGTTGCTGTCGAGAGCGATGGAGGAAACGAAGCAGCCGTCCAGGCCGCGAAGAATTGGGCGCTGGCCAATGGCTCCTTCGTGACCGGCGCTGTCGTTGGGGTGAGCATCACCACTCCTACTGCTGGGACGCGAGAGGCGGCGGTTGAAATCTCAGCTGGAATGCCAACCGCTTTCATGAGTCTTGCTGGAATTCGGAGCATTAACCTTCACGCGGCGGCAACGGCCCGAAAAGCCGCGCCGGATTATTGCTTCTATGTCCTCGATCCTGCCTCAAATGGAGCGCTGACGGTAATGGGTTCCGGGGGGCTTTCGGTGCCAAACTGCGGTATCCAAGTGAATTCCTCCAGTCCAAGGGCACTGAGGCACGTTGGAACCGGAAAGATTGTCGCCAGAAAAATCTCTATAGTGGGCAATTACCAAGGCGGCGGTTACACCATCATCCCGAAAACCAACCAACCCGAACTTGCAGACCCCCTTGTCGATCTACCGCAGCCCGTTCCACCGAACGGCTGCGACTACAGTGATCAGATGCTGACCGATGTTACCATTCCGGCCGGCCGGGTGTTCTGTGGAAACATCGATCTCGATGGAAATGTCGTTCTTTCTCCCGGAGTTCACTATTTTCAGAACGCAACAGTGAGCATCGGCAGCCATGTGAATCTCTCGGGCGACGAAGTCACGATATTCGTTGACTCCGAGTCAAGCATTATTCAGTCAGCAGGCAAAGGTGGCGTAAGGATTTCGGCTCCCACGAGCGGCATTTACGCTGGCATCGCTATCTTCGGGTCACGCACAGTTACGCCCTCTGTGCCGACGGTCTCATTGTCCGGAAACAAAAACTACTTAATTGAAGGGGCTATCTACCTGCCCCATCATCGTTTTCGGATGAGAGGGACAACAGACCTGAAGTCGACTGCCAACTCAGGTTGGATTGTTGCGTGGCAATTGTTCTATAGTGGCAACTCGAGTGTGGCCCTGGACTGGTATGGTGCGACTCCGCCGAAAGGCCTTGGAGACTTAGGAATAGTGCTCCTTCGCTGAAGCTATACTGATGTCAGTGCTCGGCACAGGGCTATATCTTTGTTGTTGCTGCATTGGGCTCGGACCAACCAACCATTCCCGGCGGCTGCCGTTATATGCATGGCCGAAATGACCGAGCGGGCATGACTGTGCGCAGCACTTCGGTTGGCGGCGTCCAGCCGGCGCTACCCTGGTCACCCGGGGGCAGCACAGATCGAATCAGGCGGCAAACAATTTTCCGCCAAGTGCCTGAGACTGTTTGGTAGTGGAACCAGTCATGGGCGGAGCTGATCTCCGGTCAATTTTTCTGCTTTGGTCCAAAAAAAGCGAAATTCGACGAATCTCAACGTTTCGGGCACTCTCGATCTCAAACACCGATGCTATATCGCGGCGGACTAGCGTCCAAATTGCCGGCGCAAGCGAGTTACAACTTCATGCAGACCCATGGCATTCGAAGCTTTCACAAGAAGGCGGTCCTTCGCGCGCAGGATAGTGGCGAGCTCGGGCAACACATCGTCTGCTGTCGCGAAGTGTGGGCCGAGGAGGTACTCCGGCAGGGCACGACGGAGATATGTCATCTGCGTCCCAACCGTCATCACCATATCCAGATCGGCCGCGAGAACGGGTTCCGCCAGACCGGCGTGAAATTCGGCCGATCGTGGCCCGAGTTCCCGCATGTCGCCAAGAAGGGCAAGCTTTCGGCCCCCACTTGCGCGCTTCCCCTCAGCGAGTGCCGCCAGCACGGCGGCCACCGATGTCGGATTCGCGTTGTAGGCCTCATCGACGACATGGACCTCGCCGGACGCGAGGACGATGCGTATGACTTCGCCACGTCCGTGGATGGCCTGCACCTCCCCGAGCGCGTTGGTCGCAGCTCCCAGATCAAGGCCGAGCGAATCGACAGCCGCCAGCGCGCTGAGGCTGTTGACTGCCATGTGCCGCCCTGGATTACCTAGCTTGTAGGCGAAATCCCGGCCCTTCAGGACCGCACGCACCAGTTGATCTTCGTGCGAATAGTCCACGAGCCGGTAGTCGGCCTTAGCATGTTCACCGAAGGACACGACCTTCGCCCCGAACGACAGCGCGCGGGCTCGGAGATATTCGAAATGCTCGGAATCCCGGGGGACGATCGATGTGCCGCCCTCAGCGACATCGTACAGGCGGGCTTTCAACTTGGCGATGGCCTCACGCGAGCCGTACTCTTCGAGATGGGCGTCGCCGATCGTCGTGATAAGAGCGACATGCGGCTTGAGCGCAGATACCTCAAGGAGCCGCCGAAAAAAGCCAATCGACACCTCGATAGCGTGGATGCCATCAGGAAGGTTGGCGATCAGGCCGAGCACGCCGGAGACGGTATTGAAGTTTTCGCCCGGAAAAGGTGGATAACCAGCTGCGGTGAGAATGACGTTGATCATCGCCGTGGTGCTCGTCTTGCCGACGCTGCCGCCAACCGCGATCAGGCGTCCGCCGTAAGCAGACCGCGCTCGCTCGGCGAGATACTTCATGGCGACGCGGACCGAAGCCACCCGGAGCAACGGCAAGTCTTCGAAGTTGGGCCGGTACTCTCGGTCCGCGAGGAGCGCGAGCCCCTGTCGCCTGAAGCGCCTGATCTTCCTGGGGTGTACGCCGTAACGGTAGGTGCCAACGCGCGGGATGACGAGCGCGCCGGGGCCGATCAGTGCGTCGTAGAAGGCTATGCAGTCGGTCGTCCAGCCTTCCGGCAGGTCGCCTTCCCATATGCCTCCAGTGATCTCCGCAAGCTCAGCCTTCGTCCAAGGGTGCATTTCTCCCCCTGTTTCCGCCGATCGATCCGCGCCTCGGCCGCCTGGATGCGTGGCCGTCCGACACCCCCGTCCTGTGGTTCGATCACTTTCAGCCAATTCCGCCCAATGTGCAATGGTTCCGGGTACCACCGGAGACCTTTGCCGGGTTCAAAGCGGCCTTCGCCAAGCCCGCTACTTTAACGACCACATCCGCAATCACTTTTGAGATCGTCTGGTTGGGACCGATCACGATCTTGGATGAGCGAAACCATCTGTTCGAACGCTGGTCACCTATTCATCGAGTTCAACGGCTCATGGTCGGGGAGACAGTGATGCAGCACCTCGCCAAGGTTTCGCTTGTCGAACGTCTGGCCACAAACGGGGCAGAACTCGAAATATCCTGCTTCGTCGTTGGCCGGCGGCCCGTGGCCCTTGCCCTTGATGCCGGTTGCGGGGTTGTTGGTTCGATCTCGTCTCACGTTGGTCGCCACCGCACGTAACTTTCATGGGGACAAGCCGACAGCCGATCGGGGGTTCCAGCGGCCGCCGGGCCTACCGGCTGCCAGTGGCGCTGCCGGGTAAAGTCAATTGTAGGCCATTTCATGCGTCATTACTAATACAATAAAATGATAGCGTTCCGTTCCTCTAGCCGCCAGACCGGGCGCGTCCATTCCCCCTATGATGCGGAGACGTCGACGCTGAAAAACGGGCAAGTTGATTGGGAACAACGACTACCTACTTCGATTTAGGCATCGTAGCGCCGCGCTTCGCAGCGGTTTTGGGCCGCTTCGCCCTTGGAATATGTGTGCCCAAAGTCTGAAGGTCTGCGAAATTCGCCGTACTTATTTCGCAAAAATCCTGCAAAAAAAGTACGGCGGCGGTTCGCTAAGTACTTGAAAAACATGGTGATCCCGACAGGAATCGAACCTGTGACCTACAGATTAGGAATCTGCCGCTCTATCCTACTGAGCTACGGGACCATCGCGCCCGACACATAACCGCTTCGGATCGTTTCGCCAAGAGGCAGCTAGGCCGCTCGTTTGGGTTCGACCGCGAACGGGCTCAGGCCCAGCCAGGTCTGCATTTTACGGGCGATATCCTGGTCTCCCGTCAAGATGACTTTCGCCCCTGCCTTCTCGACGGTGATCAGCCCCATCCAGATTTCGGTCATGGTGTGCAGGTCGGTCGAGACGTAGAGATCGACATCGAAGCCCGGGTCGTACCAGCAGAGGTCGACCTCGCCGTGCTTCTCGACGATCAGCCACCATGACCGTTTGGAGGCGGGGAGCTCCTGATACAGAAATTGTATCACCGTGCGCCCGTCGGGCAGCGGCGACGCGTTGAGATTGCGCCGCATGTCCCACATCAGCAGCGACGGATCGAGGTTCTTCAGCGACAGCCGCGACTCGACCCATTTCTGCCCCCAAAAGCCCATCGCCTCGACGACGGACCGCAAATCCCTGCCTGCCTCGGTCATCCGGTATTCGAAGATGCCTTTCTCGCCGCGCACCTCCTTGCGCTCGACGATCCCGGCCAGTTCGAGCTCCTTGAGCCTTTGCGACAGAAGGGTCGGCGACATTTTGGGGACGCCGCGGCGCAGATCGTTGAAACGGGTCGAGCCCGCCACCAATTCGCGAAGCAGAACCATGGTCCAGCGGGTGCACAGCACCTCGGCAGCCATCGATAACGGGCAGAACTGTTTGTATCCGGATTGGGTCATGATGTTGCCTTCCCCTCAAACTCAGCCGGGATCATAGGCCTTCTCCGGCGGCACGGCGAGTACAGAAACTGTACCGGCCCAGTGCGGTGGAATCGAAGTTCCTGCTTTCTGGGTGGCATCAGCGTTAGGAACTTCAAATCCAAAACCACACTGGAAATCCAAGCACTTGCTGGTGTGGCTTTTGAATCCGAAATTCGCTCGCTGCGTAGCTCCAAAGTGAATGCGAATTTCGGATTCGCCACACCAGTACAGATCGGGGACTGGCTGGCGCGACCCTTGCCATGCGACCCCTCTGCCGCTGCACGGGATACCCCTGTGCACGACCAGGAGACATGACCCATGACCGCTTACGTTATCGCAGACATCAAGGTGAGGGACCCGAAGTGGATGCCGGCCTATGCCGCGTCGGTCCACGACCTCGTTCACAAGCACGGCGGCAGATATCTGTCGCGCAGCGGCAATGTGAAGACGCTCGAAGGCAAGCCGCTCGACACGACGCTGATCGCCTTGATGGCGTTCCCGACCGAGGCAGCGGCGCGCGCCTTCACCGACGATCCTGCCTACGCACCCTTCGTTTCGGCCCGTCAGGGCGGCAGCGACAGCCGTTTCCAGCTGATCGACAATTCCGATCTGGCCGGAACCATCCCGTATCTGCCGAAGGGATGATCGGCATTCGTCGCATCGGGACAGGGATCTCCCAGCAACAACAGCCACAGCGCCCACCTGCCGGACCTCCTTACCTCCGGCGGCCGGCCGGGCTGTGCTTTTCAAGAAGAATGGAATGACTATGACAATCAACTTTCGCAATAGAGTTCTCGCTGCCGCGGCGCTGCTGTCGGCCTGCACTGCGTTGGCGCAGGCGCATCAGGCAGCGCCCGCGTCCGGTCCCAATCCACTGGCCGACAAGGTACGCGCCGCCAACAGCCGCTTCGAGAATGTGGCGGCGGCGACCGCCGAGGGCTATGCGCCGATCCCCTGCGCCAGCGGCATCACCGGCGGCGCCATGGGCATCCATTACGTCAATCCCGGCTACCTCAAGGACGACGCTGTCGATGTCGCCAAGCCCGAAGCCGTCATGTACGAGCCGATGGCCGACGGCACGCTAAAACTGATCGCGGTCGAATACATCACCTCGAAAGGCCCGGCCTCGCTCGATGGACATCTGTTCAACTTCAACAGCGCGCCCAATCGCTATGGCCTCGGTCCGTTCTACGAGCTGCATGTCTGGGCCTGGAAGGGCAACCCGACCGGCGCGTTCGCCGATATGAACCCGAACGTGTCGTGCGAACCGACGACTGCTGTCAGCCAGTAAGCAGCCGAGCCAGGCGGCGCCGACGCCGCCTGGCCGCGCTGAATTGCGGGGCAGCCGGCAACGGGCGCAAAGACGGCTCAGATAGCGGAACTTTCGGGATGCCGGCGCGCTTTAGTGTCCCGAAGGAGACACCGCATGAGCGCCACCAAAGAGTTCTTTGAAACCTGGCTGCAGGAGAATGTCGGCAATCTGCCGGCCGAGAGCGAGGTGAGCGTCGCCGTCCTGGCGCAGCAATTCGAGCAGGATGCCGATGCTGCCGGCTATGGCCACGAGGTTCGCGAAGACGAACTCGGCAATATCCAGGAGGCGATCGAGGCAGCCCTGACGAAGGCGAGGACAGGCGAAGAGCCGCAGGCTGCCGACGACAATGAGCTGGCGCCGGTCATGGAGGCGCTGGAGGTCGAGGATCCGAAGAGCGGACCGTAGCGGTTGCGGCTCTTCCCTTCCACGCTACATGACCGGGCATAATGGATGCCAAACACCTCACACTCGGCGTCGTGATCGGCGTGGCTATCGGCGTCGTGTTGGACAACATTGTTGCGGGCATCGGTATAGGTATTGCTCTGGGCATTGCCTTCGGCCTTGCCCGGAAGTCGTCCGGCCGGAAGTGACCAGCAGAACATGTCCTGCCCGGTTTTGCCGCCCAGAGGTGCGGCGGTTGCCGCACCGCCGATGCCGAATGGCTACGCCGCCAGCGCTGTTTCCGCCAGCTTCACCCAATAGCTCATGCCGTGCGGGATGACCTCGTCGTTGAAGTCGTAGGCCGGGTTGTGCAGGCCGGCGGTATCGCCATTGCCGATGAAGATGAAGGCGCCCGGCCGCGCTTCAAGCATGTAGGAGAAATCCTCGCCGCCCATCACCGGCTGGATCGCGCGGTGCACATGGCTGTCGCCGGCGACGTCGGCCGCGATGTCGCTGGCAAAGACCGTCTCTTCTGGATGGTTGAAGGTGACGGGGTAATTGGCATTGTAATCAACCTCGATTGTCGCGCCGAAGGCAGCGCCCAGGCCTTGGCAAAGTGCGCGGATGCGCTCTTCGGCCTTCTTGGCGACTTCCTTCTTCAGCGTGCGTACGGTGCCGGCGATCTCGGCGGTCTCGGGAATGACGTTATAGGCGTCGCCGGCGTGGAATTTCGTCACCGAGACGACCACCGCCTCGACCGGATCGGTGCTGCGCGAGGCGATCGTCTGCAATGCGCCGACGAGTTGGCTGGTGATGACGATCGGATCGATGGTGCCGTGCGGCATCGCCGCGTGGCCGCCCCGGCCCTTGACGGTGATGGTGAATTCGGCAGTCGCCGCCATGATCGGACCCGGCCTGATGGCGAACTGGCCGACCGGCAGGCCCGGCATGTTATGCATGCCGAACACCTTGGAGATGCCGAAGCGCTCCATCATGCCGTCCTTGACCATCTCGTTGCCGCCGCCGCCGCCCTCTTCGGCCGGCTGGAAGATGACCGCGACGGAACCGGCGAAATTGCGTGTTTCGGCGAGGTATTTGGCGGCACCCAACAGCATCGCGGTGTGGCCGTCATGGCCGCAGGCGTGCATCTTGCCGGGGACGGTCGAGGCATAGGATTTGCCGGTGATCTCGTTGAGCGGCAGCGCGTCCATGTCGGCGCGCAGGCCGATGGTCGAGCCTTCGCCGTGGCGGCCGCGGATGATGCCGACGACGCCGGTCTTGCCCAAACCCGTCACGATATCGTCGCAGCCGAAAGCCTTCAGCTTCTCGGTGACGAAAGCGGCGGTCTTGAAGACGTCGAAATTCAGCTCCGGCGTCTGGTGCAAATGGCGGCGCCAGCCGGCCACCTCGTCCTGCATTTCGGCGGCTCGGTTCAGGATCGGCATGATGGTTCCATTTCGCTGTTGGAGCAGGCGGTCTTGGCCTGCTGCTTTGCAATTGTGCCTGCTGCCTTGCAACCATGCACGCTGCTTTGCATTGTGCTGCTGCTTCCACATTGTGATCGGCAGCACTTTGCCATGTTGACGTCACATAGAGTAAATAGCACCGCGACTGTGGTCCGGGAACAGAGGGCCGGACCATTATCCTGGCGATCGTGTAACGAAATCTTACGGAGCCAGGTGGGACTGCGGCAAGAGGCTATTTCGGTTTTCATGATGCGCTACAGGCATTTCCTCAAACTGTTGGTGGCGGGCACGGTGGTGCTTGCGTCGCTGGCCGGGCCTGCCTTGGCCAATCCGACAATCCTGTTCGACCTGAACAGCGGCAAGATCCTGCAGCACCAGGAGGCGTTCAGGCGCTGGTACCCGGCTTCGCTGACCAAGCTGATGACCGCCTATGTGGCGTTTCGTGCGATTGCCGCGGGCGAGGTCCAGCTCGATTCGCCGATCAAGGTAACGAAACATTCTGCCGGCGAGCCGCCGAGCAAGATGGGCTTCAAGCCGGGCTCGGTGATGCGGTTGGATAATGCGCTGAAGATGATGCTGGTCAAATCGGCCAACGATATCGCCATGGCGGTCGGCGAGAATATCGGCGGTTCGCAAGCGGCTTTCGCCGAACGCATGAACGCCGAAGCGCAGAGGCTCGGCATGAGCGGGTCCCATTTCGTCAATCCGAACGGGCTCTATTCGCCGGACCAGTATACGACAGCGCGCGATCTCGCTTTGCTGGTGATGGCGATTCGCAAGGAATTTCCGCAATATGCCCCCTGGTTCTCGATCGAAGGCCTTGCCGTCGGCAAGAAGGCGATCTCCAACTACAACCTGCTGATCGGCCGCTATCAGGGTGCCGACGGCATGAAGACGGGTTTCGTCTGCTCGTCCGGTTTCAACATGATCGGCTCGGCGACCCGCAACGGCCGCACCCTGGTCGCCGTGGTGCTCGGCGAACGATCGGCAGTCACCCGCGCCGAGGCGGCGGCAAAATTGCTCGACCAGGGTTTTGCAACCCCGGCGCCGAGCTGGCTGACGGTCGCGGCGCTGCCCGCCTATGGCGACACCATGTCGGCCAACGACATGAACGACGAAATCTGCAAGAAGAAACCGGTCGAGGAGCAGTCGGAAGCCGCCCCCGCGGTCGGCGACAAGGGCAAGGACGTGCCGAAATCGCCCTATCAGGAAAAGCTCGACCATGTACCGACGCTGATCGCCGTAGGCCTCGGCGGCGCCACGGGGCCGAAGCCGAAGGCGATGCTCGACGCCTCCGGGCAGGAATATGCCGACGTGCCGCTGCCGACATGGCGGCCGGACCGGGCGCCGCCGGCCGGCGCCGAGCCAGTTGTGGCCGGATCCGCCACCGCCGCGCAGGTCCAGCAGCCGGCCAAGGCGCTGAACTAGCCGCATGGCCGGCTTCCCGATCCCCGTTTCGGTGCTCACCGGCTTTCTCGGTGCCGGCAAGACGACGCTGCTCAACCGGCTGCTCCGGGATCCGGCGCTCGCCGACACCGCCGTCATCATCAACGAGTTCGGCGAGGTGGCGATCGACCATCTCCTGGTCGAGCAGGCCTCCGACGGCATCATCCAGCTCTCCGACGGCTGTCTCTGCTGCACGGTGCGGGGCGAGCTGGTCGACACGCTGGCCGACCTCGTCGACCGTCTGCAGACCGGCCGCATCGACCGGCTTGCTCGCGTCATCGTCGAGACCACCGGGCTCGCCGATCCCGCCCCCGTACTGCAGTCGATCATGGCACACCCGGCCCTGGTCCAGGCCTTCCGGCTCGACGGCGTCATCACCCTGGTCGATGCCGTCAACGGCAATGCGACGCTCGATGCCCATGTCGAGGCGGTGAAGCAGGTGGCCGTCGCCGATCGCATCGTGCTCAGCAAGGCCGACCTGACCACGGATGCAGGCGATGTCGAGGCGTTGCGGGCGCGGCTCAGGCAGCTCAACCCGGGCGCCGTGGTGCTTGACGCGGGCGAGGCAAGCACCGCGACCCTGTTCGATAGCGGCCTCTACAATCCGGCCACCAAATCCGTCGATGTGCAGCGTTGGCTCGGCGAAGAAGCCGGCCACGACCATGACCACGACGGCCATGACCACGGCGGGCATGATCACGACGGGCATGACCATGCCGACCATGATCACCATGATCACAGGCACGATTCCCGCGTGCGTTCGTATTCGCTGGTTCATGACGGGCCGGTGCCGTTTTCGGCAATCGAGATGTTCCTCGATCTGTTGCGCTCGGCGCATGGCGAGCGCCTTTTGCGGATGAAAGGCGTCATCGAGCTTGCCGAAGACCCGTCGTGGCCGCTGGTTATCCATGGCGTGCAGAAGATCCTGCATCCGCCGGTGCAACTGCCGGCCTGGCCGGACAGCCAGCGCGGCACCAGACTGGTGCTGATCACGCTCGACATGCCCGAAGACTATGTCCGGCGGCTGTTCGCCGCCTTCACCAACCGGCCGTCGATCGACACGCCGGATCGCGCAGCACTGGAAAGCAACCCGCTGGCTATTGCCGGGCGGTAGAGGCTTTCATAGGCTTCAGTTCGGAGCGCCGCGCTATCTCGGCATCGAAAACGTTCGGGAGCTGGCGGCGTCGGCGAAGCTGCCGATCTCCCCCCTTGAGGGGGAGATGTCGCCGAAGGCGACAGAGGGGATCGCCTCGGCTGGCGCGACGCCCTGTGGGACGAAAGAAAAGGTTGGCGCTTCACGCGCGGCAACCCCCTCTGGCCTGCCGGCCATCTCCCCCTCAAGGGGGGAGATTACGCGTTCAGCCGCCGCGCTCGACCAGGAAGCGGTGGCCGCCTGCCGCCGCCGCCGTTTCGACCAGTCGATGGCCGCTCTCGGCGCAGAAGGCGGGAATGTCGATGACGGCGAGCGGGTCGGTGGTTTCGAGCCACAGCCGGCTGCCCGGCTGCATTGCGGCCAGGCGCTTTTTTGCCTTGAGCACGGGCAACGGGCAGTTCAGGCCTTTGAGGTCGTAGACGGCGGCGGGGCTGGTTGAGGGCCTGTCTTCTTGGCCCCCATCTTCTTGCTCAAGCATGAAGTTCAGCCGCCAAACATGCCGAGCAGCTTTTTCTTCAACCTTGTCGCCGTGCTTTCGGCGTCCGCAGCCTGCGTTTCGACTGCCGGGGCGGCGTCCGATGGCGCTACGGTGGCGGTGGCGACAGGCATCTCTGCGGCGGTCTTGGCAGCTTCCTTTTCGGCGAGCGCCTGGGCTTTGGCAGCTTCCTTCTCGGCCAGGGCCTGTGCCTTGGCTGCCGCTTTCGCTGCCTTCGCCGCTTCTATCGCGGCAAGCCGCTGTTCCTCGGCCTTCTGCTTGGCGGCCTTTTCGGCGTCGAGCGCCGCCATCTTGCGGCCCGCCGGCGAATCGATGCGGCCCATGCGCGCCGTTTCGGCCACCGTGCCGTCCGGGTTGAGCGAGGGCGGCTCGATCGGAACGCGTTCGCCGCGGGCACGCCGCTTCGACCAGTCGGAAACGATGCTGGCTTCCTTGATCCCGGCGATGGTCGGCTTGGGTGCCGGCACGCTGGCCTTGACGGCGCCGTTGAAGGCCGCCTCATAGGTGCTTTGATAGGCGTTGATGGCGCTCTTCAGCGAATCGGGCTGGGTGGTCACAGGGCAAGCGCCGGTCGGATTGAAGGGCGAGCCGTCGGCCGCTACCTGGTTGAAGACGTAGCGCTTCTCGCAGACGTCGACTTTCGGCGGCACCTTGGTGACCTCGAAATTGTCGTAGCCGACCTTCAGCATCTTCCAGAATTCGTAGTTCGGGTCGTTGCGATAGCGCGCCATGTTGGCTGCGGTCATGCGGAACGGAAAAGCCTGGATCTGGAACTCGGTCTGGCCGCCCTGGAAGGCGTCGCGGCCGAAGGCGTAGATCTGCTCGATCTGCGCGTCGGTCATCGAATAGCAGCCGGACGACGAGCAGGCGCCATGGACCATCAGGTTGGAACCGGTGCGGCGATTGGCGCGGTCATAGGCGTTCGGGTAGCCGATGTTGAAGGACAGGTGGTAATTCGACCGCGGATTCATCTGTGCCGGGCGGACCGTGTAAAAGCCTTCCGGCGCCTGGCGGTCGCCTTCGGTGAACTTCGGCCCGAGCTTGCCCGACCATTTGCAGATGTCGTAGCTGGCGACCAGGTCGTAGCGGCCGTTGGTCTTGGCCTTCCAGATTTCGAGCTTGCCTTCTTCCTTGAAGATGCGGGCCATCACCGAGGAGGTGCGGACCATGCCCTTGGCTTTCATCTCGGCCAGGATCTTGTCCGGCAGCGGCTTGTTGGCTTGCGGCGCAAAATCCTTCATCGAAGCGTCATTGCAGCCGGCGACGCCGATCGCAGCGATCAGAACTCCGGTGCGGGCAAGCTTGGCAAACATGGATATGGCTATCGTCTTCATCTCTGCGCCGCGGATGCTGCGGCTGCTAAACTGACCACTGACGGACCCTAAGCCCGTTAACCTTGAAAATTCCTTACCGCAATCATGCTGGCGCGTCCCCTTACGGCAACCCCACTGAGCCGAATGCGGCGGCATTTTTGTGGCAAAACTGGTTCACGCCGCCACATTTCGGGCCGCGTGCCTGCCGGACGTTACAGATTGCGGCCCATCGCCAGGTATTTCTCGCGGCGATGCTCGCGGAAGTCGGTGTTGGCGCCGGAGAATTCCTTCATCGTCCTGGCGATGAGGTCGCCGGTGGCGGCAATCACCGTTTCGGGGGCGCGATGGGCACCGCCGAGCGGCTCGGCGACGATGGCGTCGATGATCTTCAGCTCCAACAGATCCTGCGCCGTGATCTTCATGTTGGTCGCAGCGTCCTTGGACCGCGTGGTGTCGCGCCACAGGATCGAGGCGGCGCCTTCCGGCGAGATCACCGAATAGATGGCGTGTTCGAGCATGTAGACGCGGTTGGCGGTGGCGATCGCTATGGCGCCGCCCGAGCCGCCTTCGCCGATCACCACCGAGATCGACGGCACCTTCAGGCCAAGGCAGGCCGAGGTCGAGCGGGCGATGGCTTCCGCCTGGCCGCGCTCTTCGGCGTTGACGCCCGGATAGGCGCCGGCCGTGTCGACCAGCGTCAGCAGCGGGATTTGGAAGCGGTCGGCGAGTTCCATCAACCGCACCGCCTTGCGGTAGCCCTCCGGCCGCACCGAGCCGAAATTATGCTTCAGCCGGCTTGTCGTATCGGAACCCTTCTCCTGGCCGATGATTGCCACCGGCTCGCCACGGAAGCGGGCGAAGCCGCCGACGATCGCCTGGTCCTCGCCGAAATTGCGGTCGCCGGCGAGCGGCGTGAAATCGGTAAGCAGACCCTTGATGTAGTCGATGCAATGCGGCCTGTCCGGATGGCGCGCCACCTGCACCTTCTGCCATGGCGTCAGCGCCTTGTAGGCGTCGCGCAGCGCATCGCGCGAGCGCTTTTCGAGACGGGCGATCTCATCGCCGACATCGACCGCCTCGCCGTTCTCGGCAAGCTTCTTCAGCTCAAGGATCTTGCCTTCGAGATCCTGCACAGGCTTTTCGAAATCGAGGTAATTGTACATTCTTGGGCGGACCGGCAAGTCGGAAGGCAATGACTGACGCAAGCCTGAAAATGCAGGCTGGGCGCGGTGGAACGTCGTTCTCACATAGCGACATGACGCCTAGTCGGCAAGCGGATGATGATCGTTGACCAGACGCACCAGCCGCTCCTCCAGCACATGCGTGTATATCTGCGTCGTTGAAATATCGGCATGGCCGAGCAGCTGCTGCACGGCCCTGAGATCGGCGCCGTTCTGCAGCAGATGGCTGGCGAAAGCATGGCGCAGCACATGCGGCGATATCTTCGCCGTGGCAATGCCGGCCCGCGCGGCAAGCCCTTTCAGCTCGCGGGCAAAGACCTGTCTCGAGAGATAGCCGCTGTCGGCGGCGGCCGGAAACAGGAACGGGCTGTCGGCAAAAGCCGGCACCGTTGCCCGTGCGGCAAGCCATGTCCGCATCGCCGCGCGCGCCTTGGCCGACAGCGGCACCATGCGCTCCTTGTTGCCCTTGCCGCGCACCATGAAGAAGCGGTCGTCGCGCTGTGCCACCGTCACGGGAAGGCCGACCAGCTCCGAAACGCGCAAGCCGGTGGCGTAGAGCACCTCGACCAGTGCGTGCAGGCGCAGCGCCGCCAGCCTGTCGCCGTCATGCATGGAGGGGTCCATCGCCTCCTGCGCCGCGCGGTCGAGCAGCCGGCCGGTATCGGCCTCGCTCATCGTCTTAGGCAGCGGCCGGCCCTTCTTCGGACTGTCCAGCGTGCCGGTCGGATCGTCACCCCGCAGGCCTTCGGCGTAGAGGAACTTGAAGAACTGCCGGATCGCCGACAATTTGCGCGCCTGCGAGGTGGCGGCAAAGCCGCGCGCGGCGATGTCGTCGAGATAGGCACGGATGTCGGCGCTGGTGGCAGCGGCAAGCCCACCGCCGATCCCGGCGGAAGCGTCTTCGAGGTCGCGGCGATAGGAGGAAAGCGTGTTTTCGGCCGCGCCGCGCTCGGCGCTCATCATCTCCAGGAAGGCTTCGATGCGGGCGGCGCTGTTCATTTTTTGGGATTGAGCTTTTCTGGAGGGATACGCACGCTCATTTCCGCCTTCCTCGGCTCGACGAACATGACCAAGGCGAACATCGCGCCATAGACAATGCCGGCCAGAATCGCGAGCGTCACGACAAAGCGAAACAGTGTTGGCATTAATTTTCGCCCGTCGTCTTATTCTGCATTTCCAACCCTGTGCCCTTATGAGACGCCAATCCGGCCAATTCAAGGGTGAAGCCCATAGTCCCGGTTGCGCCGCGCTTGACGCAAACAGGCTTTTGATGTCGATACGCCGCCAAAGAGGCCCTAGAAGCATGAACGCGCTACCAGCAAATCCTCCGGGCGAGAGCCATGCCGCGCTGCTCGGCCGGCTGGGCGGCCGTTCCATCGTCTTTGTCGGGCTGATGGGCGCCGGCAAGACGGCGATCGGCCGCAAGGTGGCGGCGATGCTGGCACTGCCCTTCATCGACAGCGACCAGGAGATCGAAACTGTTTCGCGCATGAGCGTCCCGGACCTGTTCGAGCGCTATGGCGAGGCGGAGTTCCGGGCACTGGAGCAGCGCGTCATCCTGCGTGTGCTGGAGCACGGGCCGCAGGTGCTGTCGACCGGCGGCGGCGCCTTCATGAACGCGCAGACGCGCGAGGCGATCGCCAGCCATGGCGTTTCGGTTTGGCTGAAAGCCGAGATCGACCTGTTGATGGAGCGCGTTTCCAAGAAACAGAACCGGCCGCTGCTGAAAAGCGCCGATCCGCGCGCCGTGCTGGAACGGCTGATGGCGGAACGCTACCCGGTTTATGCCGCGGCCGATGTCATCGTGCCGACCCGCGACGACCGCAAGGAGATCATTGCCGCCGAAGTGGTGGACGCGCTGCGCGGCCATCTCGGCGTTGCCGATATTGACGAGGTGCGGTCGTGAGCGCTGATGCAACGGTCTCTGTCGAAGTCGGGCTTGGCGAGCGTGCCTACGATATTTTGATCGGTCCCGGCCTGCTGTCACGCGCCGGCGCCGAGATTTCGCGCTGTCTGCCGGGGACGCGGGCGGCGGTCGTCACCGACGAAAACGTTGCGGCCGCGCATCTCGCGACGCTTGCGGCCGGCCTGGCAAGCGGTGGCATCCAACATGCCGTCATCACGTTGCCGCCAGGCGAAAAGACCAAGAGCTTTGCGCATCTCGAAGAGGTGGTCGACGGCGTGCTGGCCGCCAAGCTGGAGCGCGGCGACGTCGTCATCGCGCTCGGCGGCGGCGTCGTCGGCGACCTCGCCGGCTTTGCCGCCGGCATCGCGCGGCGCGGCATGAACTTCGTACAGGTTCCGACCTCGCTGCTGGCGCAGGTCGATTCCTCCGTCGGCGGCAAGACCGGCATCAACAGCAAGCGCGGCAAGAACCTGGTCGGGGTATTCCACCAGCCGAGGCTGGTGCTGGCCGACACCGAAGTGCTCGACACGCTGCCGATCCGCGAGTTTCGCGCCGGCTATGCCGAACTGGCCAAATACGGGCTGATCGACCGGCCCGAGTTTTTCTCCTGGCTGGAAGAAAACTGGCGTCAAGTGTTTGTCGGCGGGCCGGAGCGGGCTGCGGCCATCGCCGAGGCCTGTCGTGCCAAGGCCGACGTCGTTGCCCGCGACGAGTTCGAGACCGGCGACCGCGCGTTGCTCAATCTCGGCCACACCTTCGGTCATGCGCTGGAGGCGGCGACCGGCTATGACGGCGCAAGGCTCGTGCATGGCGAGGGCGTCGCCATCGGCATGGCGCTGGCGCACCGCTTTTCGTCAAGGCTCAATTTGGCGAGCCCCGACGACGCGGCGCGTGTCGAGGCGCATCTTCGCGCCGTCGGTCTGCCCTGGCGCATGGCCGACATTCCAGGCGAACTGCCCGACGCCGAGACGCTGTTCTCCTTCATCACCCAGGACAAGAAGGTGTCGCGCGGCGAGCTGACCTTCATCCTGACGCGCGGCATCGGCCAGGCCTTTATCGCCCGGGATGTGCCGGCCTCGGAAGTGCTGGCGTTCCTCCGGGAGAACCATCCGGGTCGGCAGGAAAGCCGCCCGGGATGAGCCAGGCCGGCTGGATCGCGGCTGCCGTGCTCGCCGGCCTCGGCCTGCTGGGCTTCGTCTTGCGCCGGCGCCTGCTCGCCGCCTTCGGCTACGAGCTGCAACGCATCGAGCCGCAGCGCTCGGCGCGCGAGGAACTGCGCGGCGCCGTCGACGATTTCCGCCGCGACGGCCAGGTGGTGCGCGAGGACCGCGCCCGCATCGGCGGCCTGTTCGACCTCGAGGAGCTCGAAGTGTCGGACGTCATGGTCCACCGCACGAATATGCGCTCCGTCAACGCCGACGACCCGCCCGAAGCGGTGGTTCGCGAGATCCTGCAGAGCCCGCACACCCGCATGCCGTTGTGGAAGGGTTCGCTCGACAACATTGTCGGCGTGCTGCACGCGAAGGATCTGCTGCGCGCGCTGAACGAGGTCGGCAACGATTTTTCCAGGATCGACGTGATGAAGATCGCGTCGAAACCGTGGTTCGTGCCCGACACCACGACGCTTCAGGAGCAGCTCAATGCCTTCCTGCGCCGCAAGGCGCATTTCGCCATCGTCGTCGACGAATATGGCGAGGTCGAAGGGCTGGTGACGCTGGAAGACATCATCGAGGAGATCGTCGGCGAGATCGCCGACGAGCACGACATCGACATCCAGGGCGTCAAGCAGGAGGCCGACGGCTCCGTCGTCGTCGACGGCACGGTGCCGATCCGCGACCTTAACCGGGCGCTCGACTGGAACCTGCCGGACGAGGAAGCCACCACCATCGCCGGCCTTGTCATCCACGAGGCGCAGTCGATCCCGGACGAAAAGCAGGCCTTTACGTTTCACGGCAAGCGCTTCGTCGTCATGAAGCGCGACAAGAACCGTATCGCGCGGCTGAGGATCAAGCCGGCGATGCTTGGAGAATGACAGTGCGCACCTTGTGGCAGCCGTGGGCAGTCAGGAGTTGATGACGATCGATCGGCGAAACCTGCTTCTGGCGTCGATGGCGGCGCTGCTGCCGGGACAGGCGGCGGCATTGCGGCTGCGTTCGCCGTCGCCCGAAACCTTCGATTATGGGCCGGCCAAGCTCGATATCTATTCCCGCGATGGCGCAAGCGGCCTGCCGGTCGTCTTCTTCGTCCATGGCGGCGCCTGGCGGGTCGGCAACCGCAACAATATCAACTCCAAGCCTGGTTTCCTGCTCGACAATGGCTTCTGCTTCGTCTCGATCGACTACCGGATGCTGCCTGAAGCCGACGTCGCCACCCAGGCGGCGGATGTCGAACTGGCCTATCGTTACGTCCGCGCCAACATGGCCAGCCATGGCGGCGATCCGGACCGGATCGTCGCCATGGGCCATTCGGCCGGCTGCCATCTCGTCGCATTGACCGGGCTGCGCGGCGGCCTGCCCGGCGTCGCGGCGCTGGTTCTCGACGACACCAGGGCCTACGATCTGGAGGCGCTGGCCAGAAGCGGCGGCATGGCAGGGGTCTATGCCCGCGCCTTTCCCGATCCGGCGCAGTGGCGCGCGCTGTCGCCTGTCACCTATGTGGAAGGCCGCAAGCACCCGCCGACCTTCATCGCCCATTCGCGCGCGAAAGCCCGCGCGGCGGACGCGCAGGCCTTCGCCGGGCGTCTGCGCGCCACCGGAACCAGGGTCACGCTGTTCGACGGCAGCGCCTATTCGCACATGTCGATCAATCGCGACTTCGGCACCGAAGGCGATGCATTGACAGCTGCGGTGATGGCTTTTCTGAGGGCGAGCCTCGGCTGAGTCACCAGCGCGTCGTTTCACCGGGCGCTGCCGGCTCGATCGCCAGGGCGTGGACGCCGGATTTCAACTCTTCGGCCAGGAGATCGTTGACTGCACGGTGACGCTCGACGCGGCTCATGCCGGCAAAGGCTGGCGCGACGATGCGGACGCGGAAATGCGTCTCGCCGGCGCCGTCGAAGGTGGCGTGATGGCCAGAATCCACATGATGATGCCCGGCATGGAGATGGCTTTCGTTGATGACGGCCAGCCGTTCCGGCGAAAACGCCTTTTTCAGCTTATCTTCCATCGTTGCCTGTATGGACATCGCCGCTTCCCTTCACCACATCTATGTCATCGCACAAAATTCGCAATTCGCCGGTTTTATGCCGCGATTCAGCGGTTAGGGCGATCATCGCGAAAATGTCAATTCTTGTTTCGCATCCGCGAACAGCCCATAAATGGGTGAGATGAAGCCGTACCCAAAATATTTCGAGAAGATTCGCATCCGCCCGGAGAAGGACGCGGAGCTGAAGTCGCGTTCGCCGATCTGCCAGTGGGATGGCTGCAAGGAGGCCGGTACCCACCGTGCCCCGGTCGGACGGATGAAGGAAGGCGAGTATTTCCAGTTCTGCTTCGATCACGTGCGCGAGTACAACAAGGGCTTCAATTATTTCTCGGGCGTTCCCGATACCGAGATCGCCCGCTTCCAGAAGGAAGCCATGACCGGCCACCGGCCGACCTGGAAAATGGGCGTCAACGGCGCCTCGACACGCTCCTCGCCAGACTTCGCCCAGGCGCGCTCCGGCCGCGCCGGCTACTACAATCGCATGCGCGATCCGTTCGACCTGTTCAAAGGCCCGAAAGACCCGCGCGAAGCACGCGAGCGCAAGGCCAAGCCGCTTGAGGCCAAGGCACTGGAAACGCTTGGCCTTGATACAAAGGCAACTGGCAAGGATATCAAGGCGCGCTATAAGGAACTTGTGAAACGCCACCACCCGGATGCGAATGGCGGCGACAGAGGTTCGGAAGACCGGTTCCGCGATGTGCTCCAGGCGTATCGCGTGCTCAAGCAGGCAGGTTTGTGCTGAGCGACCATACGGTTCGTGTCGCTTTCCAACTTTCATAAGGTTGGAAAAGGCTCTAAGACCGCCCCCGAACAAAATCGATTGCCGGCGAAACGCGGCGTTTCGCTTGTGGAGACGTTGATAGAGATGAACAAGGTCGATCGCGACATCGCCAACCTGCCCGACACCACGGTGTCGGTGAAGGAGACATTCGGCTTCGACTCCAAGATGGTGGTGCCGGCCTATGCGGTGACGAGCGAGCATGTCCCCGACATCGACCCGGACTACCTGTTCGACAAGAACACGACCATGGCGATCCTCGCCGGCTTTGCCTACAATCGCCGGGTCATGGTGTCGGGCTATCACGGCACCGGCAAGTCGACGCATATCGAGCAGGTCGCCGCCCGGCTCAACTGGCCTTGCGTGCGCGTCAACCTCGACAGCCATGTCAGCCGTATCGACCTCGTCGGCAAGGACGCCATCGTGGTCAAGGACGGGCTGCAGATCACCGAATTCCGCGACGGCATCCTGCCCTGGGCCTATCAGCACAATGTCGCGCTGTGCTTCGACGAGTACGATGCCGGCCGCCCGGACGTGATGTTCGTCATCCAGCGCGTGCTGGAATCGTCGGGCCGGCTGACGCTGCTCGACCAGAGCCGGGTCATCCGCCCGCACCCGGCCTTCCGGCTGTTTTCGACCGCCAACACGGTTGGGCTGGGCGACACCACCGGCCTCTACCACGGCACCCAGCAGATCAACCAGGCGCAGATGGACCGCTGGTCGATCGTCACCACGCTGAATTACCTGCCGCACGACAATGAAGTGAACATCGTGCTGGCCAAGGCCAAGCACTACCGCGACGGCAAGGGCAAGGAGATCGTCAACAAGATGGTCCGCGTCGCCGACATGACGCGCTCGGCCTTCATCAACGGCGATTTGTCGACGGTTATGAGCCCGCGCACGGTTATCACCTGGGCCGAGAATGCCGAAATCTTCGGCAATATCGGCATGGCGTTCCGGCTGACCTTCCTCAACAAATGCGACGAGCTGGAACGCTCGCTGGTCGCCGAGTTCTACCAGCGCGCCTTCGGCGAAGATCTGCCGGAATCGGCTGCCAATGTGGTGCTGGGCTAAGCAGAGTCTCGATGGCGGGTCCGGGCGACAACACGCGAAACAAATCCAAGACCGGCGCTGAGAACGACAGCTTCAAGCGCGCCGTCACCGTCTGCATGCGCGCCATTGCCGGCGACAAGGATCTCGAGGTCGGCTTCGCCAAGGATCGGCCGGCGCTGGCCGGCAGCCGCGCCCGGCTGCCGGAATTGCCGAAGAAGGCATCGAAGGCGGACATCGCCATCACCCGCGGGCTCGGCGATTCCATGGCGCTGAAGCGCGCCTGCCACGATGCGCGCATCCACACCAGGCTGGCGCCGGAAGGCAAGCAGGCCCGCGCTATCTATGACGCGGTCGAGCAGGCCCGGGTCGAGGCGATCGGCAGCCGCGCCATGCAGGGCGTTGCCGACAATATCGGCTCGATGCTGGAGGACAAATACGCCAGGGCCAACCTCGTCGACGTCAAGGACAAGGCCGACGCGCCGATCGAGGAAGCGCTGGCGCTGATGGTGCGCGAAAAGCTGACCGGCCGCACTGTGCCGAAGAGCGGCGAACGGCTGGTCGATCTCTGGCGCCCTTGGGTCGAGGAAAAAGCCAGTGCCGATCTCGACGGGCTGTCGGCAAAGCTCGACGACCAGCAGGCATTCGCCCGCGTGGTGCGCGAGATGCTCGCCTCCATGGAAATGGCCGAGGAGCTCGGCGACGACCAGGAGACGGAAGACTCCGAGGACAACGACGAAAACCAACCGCAAGGCGAGGAGCAGAGCGAGGAGGGCGGCGAAGACGATTCCGGCTCCGAGCAGTCGCAGTCCGAGGATACCGAGGCATCGTCGGACGACGAGCAATCGGCCGAGACGGAAGCCTCCGACGCTACCGCCGAGGATCTCTCCGACGATGACGATGCCGATGCGGAGACGCCCGGCGAGGCGCGCCGCAACGACAACCCCTTCACCAATCTGCCGAAAGAGATCGATTACAAGGTCTTCACCACGGCCTTCGACGAGACCGTTGGTGCGGAGGAACTGTGCGAGGAGGAGGAGCTCGACCGGCTGCGCGCCTTTCTCGACAAGCAGCTCGCCAATCTTTCCGGCGTCGTCGGGCGGCTGGCCAACCGGCTTCAGCGCCGTCTGATGGCGCAGCAGAACCGCTCCTGGGATTTCGATCTCGAAGAGGGCTATCTCGATCCGGCACGGCTGGTGCGCGTCGTCATCGACCCGATGCAGCCTTTGTCCTTCAAGCAGGAGCGCGATACCAAATTCCGCGACACGGTGGTGTCGCTGGTGCTCGACAATTCGGGCTCGATGCGCGGCCGGCCGATCACCGTCGCCGCCACCTGCGCCGACATCCTGGCGCGCACGCTGGAACGCTGCGGCGTCTCGGTCGAAATCCTCGGCTTCACCACCCGCGCCTGGAAGGGCGGACAGGCGCGCGAGAAATGGCTGAAGGAAGGCAAGCCGCCGAACCCCGGCCGGCTCAACGATCTGCGCCACATCATATACAAATCCGCCGACCATCCGTGGCGTCGGGCGCGCCGCAACCTCGGCCTGATGATGCGCGAGGGCCTGCTCAAGGAAAACATCGACGGCGAGGCGCTGCTGTGGGCGCACAACCGGCTGATCGCGCGGCCGGAGCAGCGCAAGATCCTGATGATGATCTCGGACGGCGCGCCGGTCGATGATTCGACGCTGTCGGTCAATCCGGGCAATTATCTCGAGCGGCATCTGCGCGCCATCATCGAGCTCATCGAGACGCGCTCGCCGGTCGAGCTTTTGGCCATCGGCATTGGCCACGACGTCACCCGCTACTATCGCCGCGCCGTCACCATCGTCGATGCCGAAGAACTGGCCGGCGCCATGACCGAGCAGCTGGCCTCGCTGTTCGCCGAGGAAACCGTGCGCGACACGCGGCGCGGCGGCATGCGGCGCGCCGGATGATTTTTTCCCGCGGCGGCTTTTGGCAGAAGCTTTTGGCCGCCATTGCGTTGTTCGGCATCACTTTGGCCCCGGTTGTCGCTGCCGGCCCGGCCTCGGTCGAGCCGGCCGAAATCTCGGCCCGGCCCATAACCCAGTTTCGCATCGGCAATGACGAAAAACAGTTCGGGCCGCTCGAATTCGTCGGCGGGCTCGAAATGACCTCGCCGACGCGCGATTTCGGCGCGCTGTCGGCGCTTCGGTTCCTCAAGCCAGGCAGCGATTTCATCGGCGTCGCCGACACCGGCTTCTGGTTCTTCGGCACCCTCGTTCACGATGCCGACAAGCGGCCTTCCGGCATCCAGAATTTTCGCATGCAGCAGATGGTCGATGCGGCCGGCCAGCCGATCGACGAGAAATGGGCGGTCGATGCCGAAGGCCTCGCGGTCAAGGACGGCATTGCCACGGTCGGTTTCGAGCGCGATCACCGTATCGCCGAGTTCAAGATCGATCCGGACGACATGAAGGCGCCGTTCAGGCAATTGGACTTCCTGATTCCGGCCTGGGAACTTCGGCGCAATCGCGGCTTTGAGACCGTCACCCGCGCCAATCTCAACGGGCAGCACGCGGGCGGACTGGTCGTGGTGTCGGAAAAGAGCCTCGACAAGATCGGCAACATCTTTGCCGCGATCATCGAAGGGCCGCGCAAGGGCGTCTTCACCGTCAAGCGCAATGGCGATTTCGACATCACCGACGGCGCCTTCCTGCCGGACGGCGACCTGTTGCTTCTGGAGCGCAGTTTTTCGATGGCCGGCGGCGTCAAGATGCGGCTGCGGCGCATCTATGGCGAAAGCGTCGAGAAGGGCGCCGTCGCCGACGGGCCGGTGCTGCTCGAAGCCGACATGGGCTACCAGATCGACAACATGGAAGCGCTCGACGTCTGGACCCGCGACGATGGCGCGCTGATCGTGGCGCTGATGTCCGACGACAACCACTCGATCCTGCAGCGCAATCTTTACCTGGAATTTGTGCTGCACGAGGATTGACGCGCGACCGGCCTGCTGGCTGACAGCATCGCTGGCGTTTCCGCGCCGTTTTGCAGCGCAGGCAATTTCCCTTGCAATTTCCCCTGGCAATGACCCGCGTCGCGGGTTTTCCAGCCGGCTCTCACCATCTGCAAAAATACTTTAGTCGTGACTTGACAATTTGTGTCATCGGCGAAATACTCAAGTCCATGCTTAAGTATTCCGAGATTGACAGCATCCTGCGGGCTCTTGCCGAGCCGACGCGCCGGGCAATCCTGGAAAGGCTGAGCCGCGGGCCGGCCACCGTCAGCCAGTTGGCGGAGCCGTTCGGCATGACCTTCGCCGCCGTGCTCCAGCACCTCCAGGTGCTTGAAGCGTGCGGGCTGATCCGCAGCGAAAAGATCGGGCGCGTGCGCACCTGCCGGATCGAGCCCGGCGGGCTAGCCCCGCTTGCCGACTGGATCGCCGCGCGCCGTACGCCGGCCGAACGCCAGCTCGACCGTCTCGGCCAGATCCTGGCGGAGACTGACCAATCGAAAGCAACACTCCACGAGCAGGAAAAGGACGACAAGAAATGAACCAGATTGCCCCGGTTAACGACGAGCACTCCGTCATCCATTCGACCTTCACGATCGAGCGGACCTATCCGCAATCGCCCGAGCGCGTCTTCTTCGCCTTTGCCGACAAGGCGACGGTGCGGCGCTGGCGCGTCGAAGGCGACGGCTTCACCATCGCCGAATTCACCTTCGATTTCCGTGTCGGCGGCGGCGAGGTTTCGCGGTTCAGCTACCAGGGCGGCCCGGAGATCAGGCTCGATGCGCAGTTCCAGGACATCGTCCCTGACCGGCGCATCGTATTTTCATACCGGATGGCGGTCGGGGCGCAGCCGCTGTCGGCGTCGCTCACCACGGTCGAGCTTGCACCTTCCGGCGAGGGCACCCGCCTGACCTATACCGAACAGGGTGCGTTCTTCGATGGCGTCGATTCAGCGCAAGGGCGCGAGGAGGGCACGCGCGGGCTGCTGCAGGCGCTTGCCGCCGAGCTTCAGAAGGCGAGGTAGAGGTTCGCCGGCGTACCGGGCGGCGTCCAACAAGGCCCGCCCGGATTGCGAGGTGGCCTATTGCCCCTTGCTCGCGAGCCAGACGATGTGACGGGCGCCGCGCTTGCCGTGAGCCCGCACCTTGACCTCCTCGACCGTGAAGCCGGCCTGCTTGAGCCTTCGGGTGAAACCTGCGTCAGGGCCCTGCGACCAGACCGCCAGCACACCGCCGGGCTTGAGAGCTGCTCTCGCGCTGATCAGGCCGGCTGCGCTGTAGAGCGCATCGTTGGCCTTGTAGACGATGCCCTCGGGGCCGTTGTCGACATCGAGCAGGATCGCGTCCCAGGCCGAAGCTTGCGATCGGATGAGCTGACCGACATCGGCCTCACGAATGCTGACGCGCGGGTCGTCAAGGCAGCCGCCGAACAGCTCGGCCATCGGGCCGCGCGCCCAAATCACGACCGCCGGCACCAGTTCGGCAACGGTGACCTGGGCGTCGTCGGCAAGCTCGGCCAGCGCCGCGCGCAAGGTAAAGCCCATGCCGAGGCCGCCGATCAGGATGTTTGGGGTCCGGCGGCCGGCAATCCTTTGGCAGGACAGTTTCGCCAGCGCCTCTTCGGAACCGCTGAGCCGGCTGTTCATCAGCTCGTTCGCGCCAAGCATGATCGAGAATTCGCCGCCGCGCCGCTTCAGGCGGAGTTCCTGTCCGCCGTCAGGCGTTTTTGCCGAGTCCAGTTGAAGCCAGGGGATCATGCTCGATAGTCTTTGAGCATGATCTTGTCCGAAAACCGGTTCCCACTTTTCGGGATCATGCTGCCAGTGCCGGCTGGCTCCAGCGGGCGGCAAGCAGCCGGTAGGGGATCAGCGCCACCACCGCTATGATCAGCTTGACGCTGAGATCGCCGAGCGCCCAGGAGACCCAGCGCATCGTCTCGACCGGCAGCACGCCCATCAGCGGCGCGGTTTCCAGCGCAAAGCCGTCGTTGGGCCCGGCGAAGGCGAACGCCGCCGCGAAGGCGACGGTGAAAAACACCACCGTATCGAAAACGGAGCCGACCAGCGTGCCGACGATCGGTGCGCGCCACCAGCTCTGCCGGCGCAGCCGGTTGAACACGGTGACGTCGAGCAACTGCGCGGTGAGGAAGGCGGCACCCGACGCCGCGGCAATGCGCACCAGCCGGTCGGCGGCGGTCTCGAATTCGATCAGGCCGTGGCGAAACAGCAGCGGTGGGATGACGATCGAGCAGATCACCGCTGTCATGAAGCCGACAAAGACGATCCTGCGCGCCACCGCCGGCCCATAGCGGCGGTTGGCGAGATCGGTGACCAGGAAGGAGAACGGATAGGTGAAGGCGCCCCAGGTCAGGATGTCGGCCAGCGACAGCCCGCCGATTGCGCCTTGCATCGGGAACTGCACGAGGATGTTCGAGGCCACGACGACGAGCGCCATGGCCGCCACGAAGGGCAGGTACCGCGAGAGGAAAATCATTTTTTTATCCTGGGTAATGGAACCAGCGGAACGCGATCCGGAGTTCGGACCGCGCCCTGGAAGGCGGCTGCCGCCGAAAAACTCAGGCGGCCGGCTGCTCGGCGAGCTTCTTGGCGATCTGCTTCTTCAACAGGCGGGCGCGCTGCGACAATTCCTTGGCATCGGCCTTGGCCAGGAAGGCGTCGAGGCCGCCGCGATGCTCGACCGAACGCAGCGCGTTGGCCGAAATGCGCAGGCGCACGTTCTGGTTCAGCGCTTCCGAGATCAGCGTCACATTGACGAGATTGGGCAGGAAGCGACGCTTGGTCTTGTTGTTGGCGTGGCTCACATTGTTGCCGGACATGACTGCCTTGGCAGTGAGTTCGCAGGTGCGGGACATGGTTCTAACCTTCGGTTCTCGGTCCTGGCCAAACATTCGACCCGCGCCGGGTGGCGCGCGGTTTCGGTCAGGCGGCCTTATGGAAAAAGTTGGCGTTCCATAGTTGCATTTCGCCGAGGCGTCAAGCTTGGGGTTGGTTAGTGCCAAGGGAATCAATCAAAAGATGACCGATGCCGGCGCTGCCCCTCATCCGCCTGCCGGCACCTTCTCCCCGTATAGTGACGGGGAGAAGGGGCTTGGCCGCAGGCTCGGCGCTTCTGCAACTTCGCAAATTGGCGAAACCCTTTGCAAGGCGACCTTCTCCCCGTCCCTATACGGGGAGAAGTGCCCGGCAGGGCGATGAGGGGCTGCGCAAACCTGTAGCGATTTTCCAGGTGGCCACATTTTGTTCTTGCTTTGTGCCGGCAGCTATGCTACTAATTTCGGTATGGTGCTAATTGGCTCCAACGACCCGCCCGCCGAGGCGGGTTTTTTATTTTGGCTGTCGACCAGCCCCAACGTTGCCTGCCGACGGCGCCTTTCACATTAAGGCCGGAATTCAGCCTATAAGCGGTCGCACAGGGACATGCCAGACCGGAGCCGCCCCGTCCGGTCGACAATCAAGGACCCGCCATGCCTCGTTCTTTCCTCCATGCCCTGGTCGTGCTGATGGCCGTCGCGCTTTCGACGACGGTTTCGGCCGCTGAGCCGCAATCCTTCACGGGCGAATATTCGGTGTCGTTCCTCGGCCTCTCCGTGGCCAAGGCGAAATTCTCCAGCCATTACGAGGGCGACACCTATTCGATCGAGGGCAGCGTTTCCGCCGCCGGGCTCGCCACTTTGTTCGACGACACGCGAGGCACGATCTCGTCGAAGGGCAAGATTTCGGGCAAGCAGTTGCAGCCGCAAGCGTTCCACGCCGACTACACGTCCGGCAAGAAGGCATCGATGATCGACATCCAGTTTGCCAACGGCGTCGTCACCTCGACCAAGGTCGTGCCTGAGCCGAAGAAGCGCAATCCCGAGAATTGGATACCGCTGGCCGGCAGCCATCTCGTATCGGTCCTCGATCCGATGGCCGCCACCGTCATCCATGCCGACAGCCTCGACCAGGTCTGCGGGCGCACGGTGAAGCTCTATGACGGCGAAATGCGTGCCGATCTGAAACTGACCTACGAGTCCAAAGGGTCGATCTCGGTGGCCGGCTACAAGGGCGATACGGTCACCTGCAGGCTGGGCTTCGAGCCGGTGGCCGGTTACCGCAAGAACCGCAAGGCGCTGAACTACCTGAAGAAACGCAGCCGCATCATGGTGACGTTTGCACCGGTCGGCCAAAGCGGCGTATATGCGCCGATCCGCGCCACGGTCAGCACGCAAATCGGCCCGCTGACGATCAGCGCAGAGCGGTTCGAAGCAAACGAATAGGCGTGATGGTGCGCCGCCAACGATGGGCAGGGGGCGACGGGTATGGCGCGCGCAACACTGATCGGCTTCTGCGCGGTCGCCATGTGGGCGCTGCTGGCGCTGCTTACGGATGCCTCGGGCGCCGTGCCGCCGTTCCTGCTTTCAGCAATCACCTTCACGATCGGCACCTGCGTCGGGCTGGTTGCCCGGCTGTTCATGCCGGCAGCCGACGGGGCCGCGAAGATACCGCGCCAGGTCTGGGTGATCGGCATTGCCGGCCTGTTCGGCTACCACTTCTTCTATTTCACCGCGCTGCGCAATGCGCCGGCCGTCGAGGCCAGCCTGATTGCCTATCTGTGGCCGCTGCTGATCGTGCTGGGGTCGGCGCTGATGCCGGGCGAGCGGCTGGCCTGGAACCACGTCGCCGGCGCGCTGCTCGGCCTTGCCGGCACGGTCCTGATCGTCACCAAGGGCGGCGGGCTTGCCTTCGACGCGCGTTATGCCTTCGGCTACGCGATGGCCGGCGTCTGCGCGGTGCTGTGGTCGTCCTATTCGCTGTTGTCGCGACGCTTCCCGTCGGTGCCGACCAGCATCGTCACCTGGTTCTGCGCCGCCACCGCGGCCCTTTCGCTCATCTGCCATCTGTTGCTTGAACAGACGGTGCTGCCCGCCGGCGCCGGCCAGTGGCTGGCCGTGCTCGGCCTCGGTCTGATGCCGGTGGGGGCGGCGTTCTATGCCTGGGACATCGGCGTCAAGCGCGGCAACATCCAGGTGCTGGGGGCGGCGAGCTATGCCGCGCCGCTGCTGTCCACCCTGGTGCTGATCGCCGCCGGCTTCGCCGAGCCGTCATGGCGCATCCTCGCCGCCTGCGTGCTGATCACCGGCGGCGCGGCACTGGCGGCGAAATCGCTGTTGCTGCGCAAGAGGGCTACGAGCGAGGCAAACGCTTGATGCCGTTTTCCGGCGGCATCGATGCCAATGCCAATGCGACGCTGCTGTTATCGCTGGCGGCGGCGGTGATTTACGCGTTCAGCCTCGGCATGCCGCCGCGCCTTTCGCGGTCGGCGGCAAGGACATTGGCGGTGGCGATGCTGCCGGTGCTGGTCGCGCAGCAGGGCGGCCCATGGCTGCTCGTCGCCGCGCTGGGCGCCAGTGCCATCGGCGACGCCTTCCTGTCGCGCGACGGCGAGAAGGCATTTCTTGGCGGCACGGCCAGTTTTCTTGCCGCGCATGTGCTTTACGTCGTGCTGTTCCTGCGCGCCGGCAGCGGCCTCGGGCTGCTCTCGGCCGAACCGTGGCGAGGAATTATCGCCCTGGCGATGGCCGTGTTGGCGCTGGCGATGGTTTTCGCGCTCTGGCGCCGCATCGGCCCGGCCTTGCGTTTGCCGATTGGCATCCATGCCGCGGCACTGCTTGCCATGGGCATTGCGGCGCTCACCCTGAACAGCGTCTGGGTCGTCGTCGGCGTCGTCCTGCTCATGCTGTCCGACGGGCTGCTCGCTGCGGAAAAGTTCCTGCTGCCCGCCATCTCGCCGCACCGCATTTGGGTGCGCCATGCAGTCTGGGTGCTGTATTACGTCGGCCAGTTGGCGGTCACGCTGGGTTTCCTGTTGGGCTAAGGTGCCTAGGGCGTGCCCGGCAGCCAGCCTGGTTCGGCGAGTTCGAAGGCGGCGAAATCGAAACCCGGCGCCACGGTGCAGCCGACCAGGGTCCATTCGCCGAGGCTGCGCGCCGACTGCCACCAGCCTGCCGGCACGACGATCTGCGGCCGCTCGCCCGCGGCAAGTGCCGTACCGAGGATCTCCTCGATGACGGGACCGCCTTCTCGGTGTATCGACAGCGCCAGCGGCGCGCCGTCATAGAAGTGCCAGACCTCCGCCGCGTCCCTGACCCGGTGCCAGGCCGACAATTGGTCCTTCTCCAGGAGGAAATAGATCGCCGTCGAATGGCCGCGGGCGCCTTCCGCGCCGTCGCGAAAGGTCTCGGCATACCAGCCGCCTTCCGGATGCGGCTTCAGGCCGAGCAGGGCGATGATTTCGGCGGAACTGGTCATGACCCTAGCTCCTGGCGCCGCTCAGAAATTGTCCTTGCGCTTGCGGATCTCGGCGAACACTTCGGCATCCGAGGCCTTCTCCAGGCCGAGATGCCTGCGGATCGCCGGATCGTGCCAGCGCAGGAACGGATTGGTCGACAGTTCCTCGCCGATCGTCGTCGGCAGCGTCGGTTTGCCGTCGGCGCGCAGCGCCTCGACCTTGGCGGCGCGCTCTTTCAGCGCCGAATTGGTCGGGTCGACGGTGAGCGCGAAACGGGCATTGGCCAGCGTATACTCATGGCCGCAATAGATAACCGTCTCGGCCGGCAGCGCCGCGAGCTTCTTCAGGGATTCGTACATCACCGGCGGCTTGCATTCGAGCAGCCGCCCACAGCCGAGCGCAAACAGCGTGTCGGCGGCGAAAGCCACTTTCGACGCCGGCAGATGATAGGTGACATGGCCGGCGGTATGGCCGGGTGTGGCGATGACCTCGATCCGCTCGTCGCCGAGATGGACGACCGAGCCTTGCTCGACAGTTTCGTCGATGCCGGGAATCTTTGCCTTTTCGGCTTCCGGCCCGACAATGCGCAGCTTGAAGCGCTCCTTCAGCGCCAGATTGGCCTCGACGTGGTCGAGATGGTGGTGAGTGGTCAGGATCATCGTCGGGGTCCAGCCGGTGCGCTTGATCGCCGCCAGGATGGGCGCCTCCTCGGGCGCATCGATGAGCGCCGTCTGACCGCTTTTCGGGTCATGCACCAGCACGCCGAAATTGTCGCTGCGGCACATGAATTGTTCGATCTCGACCGGCATCGCATCTCTCCCTTTATTGCCGCAGACATAGGGCGCCTGCCAGCCGATGTCATCTGCCTTTGTTGAACTTGGACTGCTTCGAAGCTACCGTTCCGCGCATGCATTCAGACATTGTCGATCTCCGTTCGTTTTATTCAACCACGCTCGGCCGCCTGGCCGAACGCTCGATCACCATGGCGCTGTCCTCGATATGGGCCGTCGTGCCCAACGAGCGGCTGGTCGGCCTCGGCTATACCTTGCCGTGGCTGGAACGCTTCGGCAGCGATGCCGAGCGTGTCTTTGCCTTCATGCCGGCAACACAGGGCGCGGTGGTCTGGCCGGCGACCGGGCCGACGGCGACCGCGCTGGTCTTCGATGAGGAACTGCCGCTGGTCGATTCCTGCATCGACCGCATGCTGCTCGTCCATTCGCTCGAACATGTCGAGAACCCGCGCGAGACGCTGAACGAGATCTGGCGGGTGCTGTCGCCGGCCGGCCGCGTCGTCATCGTCGTGCCCAACCGGCGCGGTGTCTGGGCACGCTTCGAGCATACGCCTTTCGGCAATGGCCGACCGTTCTCGCGCGGCCAGCTGACCGAATTGCTGCGCGAAGCGAATTTCACGCCGGCGGCGTGGTCCGATGCGCTGTTCTTCCCGCCGTCGCCGCGACGTTTCATGATGCAGTTCCATAACGTGCTGGAACGCGCCGGCCGGCGCTTCTGGCCGATCTTTTCGGGCGTTATTGTCGTCGAGGCGCAGAAGCGGCTCTATCAAGGCGTGCCGGTTGCCCAGCGCGCGTCCCGCCGCGTCTTCGTGCCGGTTCTCTCGCCGCATGGCGCGCCGACGCTTGGCCGGCTGTCGCGGGCCGAACACCCGGCACCGCCAGGATGACGCGTTCGTGATCCGAGACGTGCTTTTTCACGCCTATCTGACGATATCAGGTTTGCTGTCCGATTGAAGGCCGTGCGGCCGATCCTATGACCGGTTTGGCATTGCTCCGAATGCAAGGATTTAACCGATGGATGATCGTCCGGATGTCGAGGCCAGCGCCCAGAAGCTTGCCACGTCGATCGAAGCCAGCAGCCTGCGTGAGCAGCTGGCAACAATCAAATTGGCACTGACCAGCTCGCCAGTGCGAAAACAATTGCTTTGGGCAGCGATCGGCATCGTCGCCGTCATCGTGGCGAGCTCAATCGGGCAGGTTCTGCTCAATCGCTGGAACCAGCCTTTCTACGACGCGCTTGCGCGGCGCGACATGCCGGCTTTCCTGCATCAGCTTCTGGTCTTTGCCGGCATCGCCGGCGGGCTTGTGGTGCTCAATGTCGGCCAGACCTGGCTCGACCAGATGCTCCGCCTGAAGCTGCGCGAGGCGCTGACGCTCGACCTGATCGACGAATGGATGCGGCCGGCGCGTGCCTTCCGGCTGACCCATGCCGGCGCCATCGGCGTCAATCCCGACCAGCGCCTGCAGCAGGATGCCGGGCATCTCTCCGATCTTTCCACCGGTCTTGGCATCGGCCTGCTGCAGTCCTGCATCCTGCTTGCCTCGTTCGTTGGGGTCCTGTGGTCGCTGTCTTCCGGCTTCGTCTTCCACATAGGCGGCCATTTGCTGGCCATACCCGGCTACATGGTCTGGGCGGCGATCCTTTATGCTGGCACCGCCTCCTGGTTGAGCTGGCTGGTCGGGCGACCGTTGATCCGCTTCAACAACGATCGCTATACGCGTGAAGCGGAGCTGCGCTCCTCGGTGGTTCGCGTCAACGAGAATGTCGATGCCATCGCGCTGGCGCACGGCGAGGCCGATGCCAGGCGCCGGCTCGAATTCGATCTCGGCATGGTGCTGGGCGCCATGCGGCGCATCTACAGCGCCCAGATCAATCTTTCCTGGGTTACCGACACCTATGGCTGGATCACTGTCGTCGCACCGATCCTGGTCGCCTCACCGGTCTATTTCGCCGGCGATATCAGCTTTGGCGGCCTGATGATGGCCGTCGGCGCTTTCAACCAGGTCCATTCGTCGCTGCGCTGGTTCATCAACAATATCGGCGGCATCGCCGATTGGCGCGCTACGCTGATGCGGGTCGCCGACTTTCGCATCGCGCTTGGCGACACCGACGCGCTGCACCATACGGAAAGGCGCATTTCGTTCGGCGAAAACCCGGACGGCAGCCTGACCTTCGAGAAACTCGAGGTCGCCTCGCCGGAGGGATGCACCAAGCTTGCCGAGCCGCATGTCGAAATCCGCGCCGGCGACCGGGTCATGATCACCGGAGATCCGGGCGCCGGCAAGACGCTGTTCTTCCGGGCCATTGCCGGTCTGTGGCCATGGGGCAGCGGACGGATCGGCATGCCGGCCGGAGAAGCGCCGATCTTTGTTCCGCGTACCCCCTATTTCCCGCTCGGCAAGCTGCGCGAGGTGCTCAACCATTCAGACGGCGCGGCGGAGGCGAGCGATGCCGAGATCTCGGAGGTGCTGGCCGATGTCGGGCTGCAACGCCTGTCGTCCTCGCTCGATCGCTCGGCGCGCTGGGAGCGTGAGCTCAGCGACGACGAGCAGCGTCTGCTGGCCTTTGCCAGGCTGGCCTTGCGACGGCCGAAATGGGTGATCATCGACGAGGCGCTGGACGCGTTCGACGGCCCAACGCTGAGGCAAGTGCTGTCGATGCTGGAGAAGCGCCTTCCCGACGCCGCGATCCTCAATATCGGCCGCGGCCAGCACAATGCCCGCTTCTTCCGGCGGGCGTTGACCATCGTCAAGGATGCCGGCCAGCCGCCACTCAAGCCGGCCCGTATCAGGGCAGGTGCCATCGAACCGCCCCCGGTTGTCGTTTCGGCTGGCCGAAAGAAATAGAAGGCAAGCTTTATTTCGCCGCGATCGCGGCGAAAAACTGTCGCGATCGTTTCAGATGGGAACGTTCCGATCGGCCATGCTTGACGCTCTCGCCCTGCTCGCCTGCCTGGCCTGCACCCCGGCGGCACCTGCGGCCGCACCGGCCAATGCAATTGCCGTCGATGTCGAGCTGGTGCTGGCCGTCGACATCTCGCAGTCGATGGATGAAAGGGAGTTTGCCCTGCAGCGCGCCGGCTATGTCGCGGCGCTGCGCCACCCCGACTTCATCAACGCCGTGCGTGCCGGCACCTTCGGCCGCATCGCCATCGCGTATTTCGAATGGGCCGGCACCATCCGCGACGATGCGGTCATTGCCTGGCAGGTCGTCGACAGCAAGGAGAGCGCCTACGCTTTCGCCGACAAGATCGCGGCCCGCCCGTTCAGGAGCTTTCGCGGCACCTCGATTTCCGGTGCTGTGGCTTTCGGCGCCGAGCTTTTCAACGGCACGGCCTTCACCGGCAAACGCCGCGTCATCGACGTCTCGGGGGACGGCCCAAACAACACCGGCTTGCCGGTCACAACGGCACGCGATGCGGCGCTGGCGAAGGGTATCGTCATCAACGGGCTGCCGATCCTGATCAGCCCGTCACCCACCTTCAGCCATCTCGACCGGTATTATGCCGAATGCGTTACCGGCGGGCCGGGCTCGTTCGTGCTGCCGATCTATGCTGCTTCCGAATTCGCCACCGCCACTCGCCGCAAACTGATCCTCGAGGTCAGCGGCATCGAGTATCCCAAGCTGGATCCGAGGACGATCCGCATCGACGCACCGATCGACTGCCTGCAAGGCGAGCGCGACCGAAGGTTTTTCTCGGACCCATATTTCCCGGAACTCGACCGATAAGGCTGGCCCAGGGGTAAGCTAATAGGCTGGTGGCAGGCCGAAGGCCGGGAACAGAGATGGCCCGAGCGGCCCTATGAAGATCGTCAAGGAAGCGATCCCGCCCTCGGCTGCGTCGAACACATGCAGGGAATGGGCCCGCCATTCAGGGCCATCGTGGCTGCGGGAATAAACCCCGACCGCCGACTGGGCATTGGCGCGGGTGGCCAGCGAGCGGAAGCCGCCAAACCTCGGCCAGACGGTCTCGAAGAAACCGCGGATCGCTTCGCGGCCTTGATACCATTCACGCCAAGGCGGCATGGTATAGATGGCGTCCTCACGCAGCAGCTCGATCAAGCTGTCGAGATTGGCGGCCTGCCAGGCCTGCATGTAGCGTTCGAGAAGCAGGCCTTCTTCGGGGCTGGGCCGTGATCGGCTGGCCGGCCGTCCCTGAGGATAGCGCGCCGCCAGCGTTACGCGGGCGCGCTGCAACGCGCTGTTGATCGAAGCCGTCGATCCGCCCAGCAAACGCGCCGTCTCGACGGCCGACCATCCGAGGACGTCGGCAAGCAGCAGCGCGGCGCGCTGCCTGGGCGGCAGATCCTGGATCGCCGCGACGAAGGCGAGCTGGACGGCCTCGCGGCTCTCGTAACGGGCTTCCGGACCTGGCTCGCTGCCGGCAACGTCGGGAAGCTCGGCGTCGGGGTAGGGCTCCAGCCAGGCGATGTCGGCTACCGGCCCGCCTATGGCCGCCCCGTGCGAGGGCGGCCGTCCGGGTTCCCGGAGAATGCGACGCGCCCTCGACCTCGCCTTGATGGCGTTGAGGCAAGCGTTGGTCGCGATCATGTAAAGCCAACCGCGAACCGAACCTCGCCCGTCGAACTCCGATCTTGCGCGCCAGGCGCGAAGCAACGTGTCCTGGACGAGGTCGTCGGCCTCGTGCAGCGAACCCATCATGCGATAACAATGCAGCTTGAGCTCGCGGCGATGCGCGGCCGTGACCTTCTCGAAGGGCCCCCCCACGGGTGTAGGGGGGGGGGGGGGGTGGAACGGGGTGTGGGGGGGGGTGATTTTGGGTGTGGGGGGTAGAGGGCGGCGTTGAGTTAGACCCCCC